>DASUCN010000174.1:0-6566 GCA_036276015.1 Gaiellaceae bacterium
CGCCCGGACGCACGAAGCCACGGACGGTCAGCGACACGAGGTGCGCATCCGCAGTCGGCACAGCATCCGGATCCAGCAGCGCAACGACATCCTCCGCGGTGAACTCCTTCCCCACCACCGCCCCGCGCTCGAGCACGGCCCGCTCTCCGGGGCCGAGCCGGTCGAGACGAGCCGCGAGGAGCGCCTGGATCGTCTCCGGCATTCGCTCGTCGACGAGCCCGCCTTCGAGCGCGAGCGCGAGGAGCTGCTCGAGGAAGAGCGGGTTTCCTTCGACGGTCTCGACGAGACGCGACCGCTGGTCGGACTCGAGGATCGCGCCGCCGAGCGCGTCGACGAGCGCTTCCGTCTCCTCCGTCGAGAGCGTGTCGAGGTCGATCCGGTCGACGTTGGCGCGTCCGGCGAGGAAGTCCGGCCGCGTCTCGCGCAGCTCGTCGCGCGCGAGGCAGACGACGTTGATCGGCGCTTCGCCCTTGTCGATGACGTGCTCGACGAGCTCGAGGAACGTCGGCTCGGCCCAGTGGACGTCGTCGAAGACGAGCACCAAGGGCCGCTCGCGCGCGCTCGCCTCGCAGAAGCGGCGGAAGAGCCAGGCAAGCTCGGGCGCAGGCGGCGGTGTCTCCGCCTCGAGGGCAGCGAGAACCGCGTTGCGCTCCTCGCTCTCCTCCGCCTCGGCGAGCGCCTCACGCACCGGCCAGTACGTGATGCCGTCTCCGTAGGAGAGGCAACGCCCCCAGAGCGCGGTGACGCCCTTCGCGCGCTGCGTGAACTCGGCGGCGAGCCGCGACTTGCCGACCCCAGGCGATGCGACGACGATCGCAGCGCGCGCCGAGCGCGAGTCGACAGCGCGCTTGAGCGAGCGGCGCAGCGCCGCCAGCTCGCGCTTGCGACCGACGAGGGGTGCGTCCAGACGGCGCTCGAACGCCGGTGCGGCTTCCTCGAGCGCGAGCAGCCGGAAGGCGGCGATGGGACGGCTCAACCCCTTGATCTCGACCTGACCGAGCGGCTCGAGGTGGGCTGCGTGGTCGATGAGCCGCGCCGCCACCTCCCCGACCACGATCTCGTCCGAGCCCGCAGCCGACTCGAGCTTCGACGCAATGCCGACCGCCTCGCCGGTGACGAGTCGCTGGCGCGCGTCAGTCGAAGTCGCGACGACCTCCCCGGATTCGATCCCGGTCCTGATCTCGAGCCCCACCCGGTGCCGCTGCACGAGCTGCTCATTGAGCGCCGCCACCGCAACGCGGATGTCGAGCGCGGCTCGGGCGGCGCGGAGCGCGTCGTCCTCGTGCGCGATCGGGATACCGAACGCGGCCATGACCGCGTCGCCCGCGTACTTCTCCGCCGTACCGCCGTGCCGCGTGATCGCAGTCGAGACCGTCTCGAAGTAGCTCCGGAAGACGGTGCCGAGCGCCTCGGGGTCGAGCGCCTCGGCGAGCGCCATCGACTCGACCACGTCGACGAAGAGGATCGTCACGAGCCGCCGGAACTGCATGGCCGGAGGCGCGAGCGAGGTCTCCTCGAGCAGCAGCGACTCGTCCTGGCGAAGGATCGCCGCCTCGAGCTCGCGTAGCTCCGGGCCGGGATCGATGCCGAGCTCGTCGACGAGCGTATCCCGCGCTGATCGATAGGCGGCGAGCGCGTCTGCCTGCCGGCCCGAGCGGTAGAGCGCAAGCATCAGCTGCGCGCGGGGTCTCTCACGGAGGGGCTGGGCCTGGACGAGGGCCTCGAGCTCGGGGACGAGCTCGGCGTGACGGCCGAGCCCGAGGTCGGCGTCGATCCGCTCCTCGAGGACGACGGTGCGGAGCTCCTCGAGCCGCGCAATCTCGGTCTGGGCGAAGGGCTCGTAGAGGAAATCCGCGAGCGCGGGGCCGCGCCAGAGTGCAAGCGCGTCGCGGAGCGCACCTTCGGCCGCAACCGGGTCGTCTCCCGCGAGCGCCGCCCGACCTTCCTGCGCGAGGCGCGTGAACCGCTGTATGTCGACGCGTTCGGGCGCGAGCTCGAGCTCGTACCCGGGTGGACGGGTGGCGATCACAGGCCCGAGCGCCTTGCGGAGCTGCGAGACGTAGACCTGGACGGCGTGCGCAGCGGTCTCGGGCGGCTCGCCCGGCCAGAGCGCCTCGACGAGACGGTCGACGGAGACGACACGGCCCGGCTCGAGGGCGAGCACTGTGAGCAGCGTCCGCGGCTTCGGCCCCCCGAGGGCGATCGGCGCGCCGGCGCGCGACGCCTCGAGGGGGCCGAGGAGGCGTACCTCGAGCCCTGGGGTGCCTGCCCCGCTCGCTCCGTCCATTCAGTGATCCCCTCGGTACGTGTGAGGTCGCACTTTCTCACGGCGCCAGAGCGATTTCCATACCCCGCCTTGAGCCGATCTTGAGGCGCCGCGCGCACCCTGCAGCAATGCGAATGCCCAACCAAGGAGGTTCTCATGGCTGCCCTCGTCGTCACCGTCTCGCCCGCCAACGGGATGTCGGACCGCGAGGGCCGGATCGGGATCTTTCCGGGAGGGGCCACGACCACCATGTACCCGGCCGACACGTCGTTCTGGGTCGGCTACGGCTTCGCGGCCGACCCGGCCGGCGACCCCGAGCTCGACTCGGAGGGCACGCGGTTCGAGCTCGACGTGGACGGCAGTCCCGTCGCGATGCTCACCGACCTGCACGCGGAGTCGGGCCTCCCCGTGCGCAAGACGAACATCGCCGAGTTCCCGGGCGGCCTGCCCGCCGGCTGGCACGACTTCAGCGGCCGCTGGTTCGACGGCGGCCGTCTGATCCTCTCGAGCCGCGCGTCGATCCAGTTCGTCGAGCGCTGATCGGGCGCCGGACCCCTTGAGCGTTTCTTGAGCGACACGACGCAGAGTCCTGCTCAGCGACGCGCCGACCGGAAGGCGGCGCACGAAAGGGAGGTCTGATGAACGCACGGATGAAGCGACCGACGCCGGCCTTCGTTGTTGCGCTGGTCGCACTGTTCTTCGCACTCGGAGGCACCGCGGGAGCGATCGCGACGCAGGCTGTACCGCTCGCGAAGCGGGCGCTCGTCGCCGACAACGCGAAGAAGGTCGGCGGGCAGACTGCCGCACAGCTGGCAGCAGCGGGGGTCAAGGCCGCACAAGCCGCGGCAGCGGCGCCCGGTCCGGCGAGCACAGCTGCATCGCTCGTCACGACGAAGACGCAGACCGCGAACATCGCAGCCGACGACGCGCAGCTCTACAAGGTCAGCTGCGACTCCGGCCAGAAGGTCATCGGAGGTGGGTTCTCGTCCGACGGGCCGATCCAGGAGTTCGTCGAGTCCCGGCCGGAGAACGACACGACCTGGTCGGTCGGGCTCATCAACTTCGACTCGAGCGCAGGGCACGCGGTCACGCTCTACGCCGTCTGCATCAAGTAGGGGGAGGGTGGATCGACCGCCGGCGCGCACTCCGTCCCGCGCCGGCGGTCGCTCTACGTTGCGGCGAGCTCGGCCGTCGGCTCGGGCTCGCCGTCGGCGTGCCGCCATGTGATCGCCGCGAACACGACCGCCATCCAGGTGATCCCGGCGACGACTGCGGTGAAGAGCGGAACGACACCCCAATGCTCGAGCACCTGCCCTGCGACGAGGAATCCGACCGGGGCAGCGAGCGTGTTCACGGAGATCACCGCGGTCATGACCTTCGCGCGCAGGCCCTCGGGCGTCCGCGCGGTCAGGACGGCGATGAGGGGACCGTTGACGAGCGGCGTGAAGAACGTCGCCAGGAAGAGCGCCCCGAAGACGACCGGCCACGGAGGCAGGAACGGGAGCACCCAGAGCGGGACCGAGAAGGCGAGGATCCCGAGCGCGGCGAGGCGAAGGGGCGGCATCCGCCTGACGGCCAGCACCGCGAAGACGCTTCCCACCACCGCACCGGCGCCGAGCGCAGCGTAGAAGAGGCCCGCGATCCACGAGCTACCGTCGAACTCGTCGTACGCGTACACGGGAAGCCCTGCCGACATCCCGGCGGCGAGGAACCCGAACACCACCATGGTCGCCGCGAGGGGCGCGAGCAGGCGATCCGCGAGCACGAAGCGCAGGCCGGCGAGGATCCCGTGCTGCACGGCGGAGGTGACCGGCTTGCGCCGAGGGACGAACACGAGGACAAGGAAGAACGCGACGAGGTAGGTCGCGGCGTCGACGTAGAGCACGTTCGGGGCGCCGATGAACGGGATGAGCGCGCCTGCGAGTGCGGGCCCCACGAGCGCGGCCAGCGCGTTCCCACCCTCGAGCGAGCTGTTGGCCTGGGACATGCGGGTCTCGTCCTCGCCCACGAGCTCGGGGAGGATCGTCCGCTGCGAGGCGAAGTACGGCGGCGCGAACGCCCCGAGGAGAGCCACGATCGCGAGCAGGAGCCCGAAGCTGAGGACGCCCGCCGAGTAGAGCAGCGGGATGGACATGAGGATCGGTGCCCGCGCGAAGTCCGCCACGAGCATCGTCGTCCGCGAGCCGAGCCGCTGAACCACGGCGCCGCTCGGGATGCCGAAGATCGCCATCGGCAGGATCTCCGCCGCGAGGACGAGGCTCATCTTCCCCGGCGACCCCGTCGTGACCAGAACGAACCAGGGAAGGGCGAGATAGGTCATCCGGGTGCCGAGGACGGAGATCGTCTCTGCAAGGACCAGCGCGCTGACGGCGCTGCGCTTCACCGGCATGAGCTCGGTCGTCGTGTCCATGCCGGAGGAATATAAAACGTCTGTACGGTTTTGTAAAGTACGATCTTCCGGATGCCCAAGATCTCCGACGAGCGCAAGACCGAACGCAGGGAGCAGATCCTCGAGGGCGCGCGCCGCTGCTTCGCGAAGCATGGCTACGAAGGAGCGACGGTTGCGCGACTGGAGCGGGAGATCGGCCTCTCACGCGGGGCGATCTTCAACTACTTCCCTTCCAAGGAAGACGTCTTCATCGAGCTCGCCGTGCGGGACAGCGCACGCATGTCCGAGATCTGGATCGAGCACGGCCTCGACGCCGTCGTGAAGGAGGTCGTCGAGCTCGACCCGGACTGGCTCTCGGTCTACCTCGAGCTCTTCCGCCGTGTGCGGACCGATCCCGACTTCCGAGAGCGCATCGAGGTGCGTCAACGCGAGGTCGCGCCGGCGAACCGCGCGCGGATCGAGCAGGCGCAGCGCGACGGGGAGTTCCGCGACGACATCGACCCGAAGGAGATCGGCATCTTCGTCAATCTCGTCCTCAACGGGCTCGCCCTCATGCGGGCGAGCGACGAGGAGCTTCCCAGCACGGAGCTCGTGCTCTCGCTCCTCCGCGACGCTATCGGGCCAGCTCGCGACCGTACGCCCGCGCATACACGCGCGTGAGCCGCTCCACCTCGTCGACGTAGCGCCGCGTCTCCGGGAACGCGATCGCGGTTCCCCGTGCCCGCCACGCGTCGACGTTCGACGGACCCGCGTGGTACGCGGCGAGAGCGCTCCGGCGGTCGCCGTCGTAACGGGTGTGGAGGTAGGCGAGAAGCCACGTTCCGTAGCGCACGTTGAGATCCGGGTCGCGGAGGTCGGCGTCGACGAAGTCCTCCCCGCCCGTCGAGCGCGCGATGAACTGCCCCGTCTCGGGGAGGATCTGCATGAGCCCGACGGCCCCGGCCGACGAGACGACGTTCGGATCGAAGCGGCTCTCCGCGTAGATGACCGCGGCGACGAGGGCGGGGTCGAGATCCCGCTCGTTCGCGTAAGTGCGTATGGCGTGCTCGTACTCGAGCGGGTAGCGCGTGCGCAGATACCAGTCCGGCTCGGCCTCGACCACCCATGCGGCGATCCCCGCGACGAGCAATACGGCCAAGGCGGACAGTACGAATACGCGTATCAACGTGTAGGGGCGAGGCTTGCCTCGCCCTCGTCGTCTCGGGAGCATGGAGGGCGAGGCAAGCCTCGCCCCCTACGGCCTCTCTTGGGAGGTGAGGGTAGCCATGACCTCGCCCACCCAGGCGTCGAGCTGCTCCGGCGTGCCCGTGTTCACGTACGAGAAGTCGGCGCGCTTGACCTTCTCGCGATCGGGGATGAGCCGTGCCTCGCGATCGTCCGCCCGGCCGCGACGAGCTTCACGGAGCTTCGACGGCGCCGTGATGACCACGACCTTGTCGAACCGCTTCTCGGCTCCGACCTCGTACAGGAGCGGGACCTCCGTGACGCACACTTTCGGGGGATTCGGGAGCTCCGCAAGCTGCTCCCGCCACGCCATGTACTCGCGGGAAACGAGCGGGTGCAGCAGCTTCTCGAGGAAGTCGAGCGCCTTACGATCGCGGAACACCTTGAAGGCGATTCGCTCCCGGTCGGGAGCACCGTCCTCGCCGAGGATGTCCTCGCCGAGGCGCTCGACGAGGGCGCGCTTGACGTCGGGATCGCTCGCGAGCAGGTGATGGACGATCTCGTCGCTCGAGACGGTCGCTGCGCCGTGGCTGCGAAACGCGGCGAGCGCAGTGGACTTCCCGGCGCCGATCCCTCCCGTGATGGCGACCGCGAGCGGGCGGCTCACGAGACGCAGCGGCTAGTCGTCGTCCGCGTGCTCGGCGGGGACTTCGACCTCGGCTTCGTCCGAGACCTCGGCTTCGCCGG
>DASUCN010000175.1:0-5119 GCA_036276015.1 Gaiellaceae bacterium
CGACGAAGGTCTCGACGCAGAGACCGCCGTCGGACTCCCCCGTGTCCACCCCACTCCCGAGCTGATCGACGCCGAGCCCGGCATCGACGAGCGTGCGCTGACCCGGCTCGAAGAAGACGGCAGGACGGTGCGCCGCTGGGAGCGGCTGCATCACTACTTCGGCGGCGTCAGCTGCGTCGGCCGGGCCGGAGCGGCCGGCGATCCACGGCGGAGCGGAGCGGCCGCGCTACTTCAGTAGCAACTTGTCGATGCGACGTGACGAGATCCAGAGTCCGACCAGACCCATCGCGAGCAGGTAGGCGACGTTCACGAGCTGGAACGGGCCGACCGTTCCTGTCGTGAGCGACCGGACGAGCTCGATCCCGTGGTAGAGCGGAAGGCAGCGGACGACCCACTCCAGCACCTGCGGGTACACGGAGATGGGATAGAAGGTCGCCGAGAACATGAACATCGGCAGCATGATCAGCTGGATCAGGTCGAAGTCCTTCCACGTCCGCATCCAGGTGACCGCCGCGATACCGGCGCCCGCGAACCCGAACCCGATGACGAAGCACGCCGGAAGCGCCAGCAGCGCCCAGGGCGACGCGACGAGGCCGAGCAGGACGATGACGACGAGGTACGCGGCCGAGTACAACATCGCTCGCACGACCGCCCAGATCGTCTCCCCCATCGCGACGTCCTTCGGCCCGACGGGCGTCGCGAGGATCGACTCGTACACCTTGCCGTAGCGGAGCTTCCAGAAGACGTTCGTTGCGTCGTAGAACGCGCCGTTCATCGCGGACGAGGCGAGGAGCGCCGGCGCCACGAACGCCGCGTACTCGAGCGTCTCCCCCTCGAAGCTGACGTCCCCGATGAACTCCTGCAGCGGGTAGACGAAGAAGAAGAGATAGAAGAGCGGCTCGAAGAAGCCGGAAAAGAGGATCATCCACGTCCGGCGGTACACCATGACGTTCCGCTCGATGATCAGGAGGCCACCGACCACCGGTCGCGCCGGAGCGGTGAGACGGGTGCGTGCGACGAGCTCGGTCATAGCGCAACCTTGATTGCGCTATGAGCGGGGAGGGGTGTGGGGAACCGGGAGGTTCCCTGCGCTCTCCAGAAGAAGGGGGTACGTGGGGGAAACATGGTTTCCCCCGCGACCGGGAGCCGAAGGCGGACGGTGGTCAAACGACGAGCCTCTTGCGGTACGTGAAGCGGGCCGCAAATAGGCCGACAGCGACGACTGCCAGCAGGTAAGCCAGATGCCCGACGTCGCCCACCGACACGGTGCCGAGCGTGAGATCACGGCAGAGCGTGACGCCGTGCCAGAGCGGCGTGAACCACGCGATCACCTCGAGCGGCGCGGGGAGCGTCGAGATGGGGAAGAACGTCCCCGAGAACAGGAACATCGGGAGGATCACGAAGCGGAAGATCGCGACGAACGACACCTCGTTCTGCGCATGTGCTGCCCACGCGGCGATCGGCGCCGAGAAGCAGAGCCCGACGAGAACCGTCACCGGGATCGCGAGCACGCCGAGCGGCGAATCCACTGCACCGAACGCGGTGATCACGACGAGGTAGATCGTCGCGGTCAGGAAGAGCCGGAACGCGAAGTACGCCTGATGGCCGAGCATGACGTCGCGCACGCGGAGCGGTGTCGCGAGCATCGCGTGGTACTGGCGATCCCACTTGATGGCCGAGAGCACGGGCCAGCTCGACTCGAAGGACGCGATCTGCATGGCCGTCGCCGCCATGAGCCCGGGCGCGACGAACTCGAGATACGAGACACCCCCTGGAAGATCGGCCGACCGGTCGACGAACACGCCCAACCCCACGCCGAGCGCCAGGAGGTACACCACCGGCGTGACGACCGTCGTGATCGCCGATCCGCGCCAGACACGTCGGTACTGGGTGAGGAAGAACTCGAACGGCCGGAGGACATACGTCGCCGTGCTCATCACTCGATCAAGGTCCGACCGGTGAGGTGGAGGAAGACGTCCTCGAGCGTCGAGCGGCGGACGAGGACACTCTCGGGGACGAGACCGCGCTCGTGCAGCCCATGCGTCGCGGCATCTCCGTCCGGCGTGTAGAGCAGCACACGGTCCGGGAGCGCTTCGATGCGCTCGACGAGGCCCTCGGTCCAGTAGGTCAGGTCGTCCGGACGACTCCCGTCCTCGAAGCGAAGCTCGACCACCTCGCGCGTCGCGTAGCGGTCGATCAGGTCACGCGGCGATCCCTCGGCGACGATCTTCCCGCGATCCATGACGACGAGCCGGTCGCAGAGCTGCTCCGCCTCGTCCATGTAGTGCGTCGTCAAGAGCAGCGTTACGCCCTGCCGCTTCAAGCGATAGAGGCGATCCCACACGACGTGACGCGCTTGCGGGTCGAGTCCCGTCGTCGGCTCGTCGAGGAGCAGGATCTCGGGGTCGTTCACGAGCGAGCGCGCGATCGTCAGCCGGCGCTTCATCCCGCCGGAGAGCGGCTCGACTTTGTCGTCCGCGCGCTCGGTGAGCTCGACGAACTCGAGAAGCTCGTCCGCTCGTGCGCCCAGCTCCTTGCGCGGCAGGCCGAAGTAGCGGCCGTAGATGACGATGTTCTCCCGAACCGTCAGCTCCATGTCGAGCGTGTCCTGCTGCGGGACGACGCCCAGCCGCGCGCGTATCTTCGAGCCGTCGCGCGCGGGGTCCAGCCCCAGGATCCGGAGCGTGCCGTCCGTGACCGGGGACACGCAGCCGATCATCCGCATCGTCGAGGTCTTCCCGGCGCCGTTCGGGCCGAGGAAGCCGAATGCCTCGCCGCGTTGGAGGTCGAAGTCGATGTCGTCGACAGCGACGAAGTCGCCGAAGCGCTTCACGAGGTTCCGTGCGTGGACGAGCGGTTGACCGTTCGAGCTCATGGCTCGCCTACGTTAGTGATGCGGCTCCACCGGCCGTCGTGCCTGTTTCGTCGCCTCGACGTCGCGGGCGATCTGGTCGACGAGCGCCGCCTCCGTCTCGAAGACCGCCTCATCCCGAAGCCGTTCCCACAGCTCCACGACGAGGCGCTTGCCGTACAGGTCGCCCTCGAAGTCCAGAAGGTAGGGCTCGATGCGGCGCTCGGTGCCGCCGTAGTGCGGATTCGTGCCGATCGAGACGGCCGCACGATGACCGAGCCCGAAGCCGGCGTAGATCCCGTACTGCGGGCACGCGAGGTCGGGCTCCAGCCGCAGGTTCGCGGTCGGATAGCCCAGCGTCCCGCCGCGCTGGTCGCCGCGGACGACGACGCCGTCCAGCTCGAACGGCCGGCCGAGCATCTCTGCAGCACCCACGACGTCGCCTTCCGCGAGCGCTGAGCGGATCGCAGTCGAGGACACGCCGGGCAGCTCATTCACGACGACGACCTCGAAACCGAGCCGCTCGAGCAACGCGAGGTCTCCGGAACGGCGCACGCCGAAGCGGAAGTCCTCGCCCGCGATGACGACCTCCACCCCGATCCCGCGCAGGTACCGCTCTGCGAAGTCCTCCGGCGGGAGCTGCTGGAGCTCGGGCGTGAACGCGGCTACGAGCGTTGCCGCGACCCCGGCGTCCGCGAGTAGCTCGAGCCGCCGTTCGAGGGTCGTGAGCAGCTCGACTCGGTTGCCGAGCGCGATGCGTGGATGGGGATCGAACGTGATGACCGTCGGCACGAGACCGGTCGTGCGCACCGCATCGATCACCGCCCGGTGTCCGCGGTGGACACCGTCGAAGCTTCCGATCGCGACGGCGCGCGGTTCGAGGGGCAGCTCGTCGGGCGTGCGAGCGACGTTCACGCGCGCACGCTACAAGGTGGTACGAGGCCGCCCGTCTCTGCTGCGAGCCCCGACATCGCAACGTGTTGCACGTCGTTACGAGGCATCAAGACGCGCGAGCGCGTCGTCCGGAGGGATGATCCGCTCCGAGTCGGCCTCCTCCACCCGGAACGGCCGGATCTCGGTACGCCGCAGCGACGCGCAGTAACCGCCGAGCGCGTCGGCGATCGCGCGCACATACGTCCCGGAAGAGACCAGAAGGTCGACCCTCGCGACACCACCGCTGTACGCGAGGAGCTCGAGCTCGTGCACGTGCATCGTCCGCACCGGCATCTCGACGGCGACGCCACGCCGATGGAGCGCGTAGGCCCGTTCGCCGTCGATCTTCACGGCGGAGACGGCCGGAATCGGCAGGTCGACCGCGCCGCGAAGACCCGAAAGCGCGGTCTCCAGCTCCGCCGACGACGGTGCGTCGTGCTCCTCGAGCCGGTCGCCGTCGACGTCTCCGGTCGACGTGCGCGCGCTGAGGTCGATGTCCGTGACGTAGCGCTTCGGGAGTCCGACGAACCGTCCTTGCAGCCGTGTCGATGCGCCGGACAGGAGGAGGAGGAGCCCGGTCGCGAACGGATCGAGCGTGCCCGCGTGTCCCGTGCGAGCACCGGTCTTGCGCCGGATCGCAGCGACGATGGCGAAGGAGGTCGGTCCGGCGGGCTTGTCGACGAGGATGATGCCGCTCGGCTGGAGCGCGCGTGGTGGCACGCTCGCTAGCGCTCCGCGGCGGAACCGACCTGCGCGCTCACCTCGCGCACGACGAAGTCCGTGATCTCGTCGACCGAGAGGTCGCTCGAGAAGCCTGCCGCCTCGCGGTGCCCTCCCCCACCCGACTTGCGGGCGATCGCGCTCACGTCCACCTCGTCGACCGACGAGCGGAGCGAGACCTTGCGGGTCGGCCCCCCGTCCCGCGGTGGCTCGCGGATGAGCGCAGAGACGAGAGATCCCTCGACCGAGCGCAGCACGTCGATGATGCCCTCCGAGTACGGCTCGGTCGCCCCAACCGCCTCGAAGTCGTCACGAAGGAGATGCGACACGACGATTTCGCCGCCTTCGAGGACCTGCGCGCGCTCGAGCGCCTTCGCGAGGAGCTTGAGCTTCGCAAACTGCACGTTCTCGTAGACGCCCTGGAAGACGCGGTGGACGTCTGCGCCGGCCTCGACCAGGTCGGCGGCGAGCCGCAGCGCCTTCGGCGTCGTGTTCGCGTACTGGAAGCGGCCCGTGTCGGTGACGAGCGCGATGTACAACGCCTCCGCGATCGGCGGGGTCAGCGCGATCCCGGCCTCCCGGAACACATCCGCAAGCACCTCGCCCGTCGACGAC
>DASUCN010000176.1:0-9008 GCA_036276015.1 Gaiellaceae bacterium
GCGTGTGAACACGCTGACCCTCGCGGGCGTCTGGAACGACCAGGATCCGGAGTTCCTCGAGGCCTTCGCGGCCCGCTCGCCGCTCGGGCGCATGTTGAACGCCGAGGAGGCGCTCGGCGCTCTCGTGTTCCTCGCGTCGGACGCGTCGTCCTACGTCACCGGCTCGAACGTCGTCGTCGACGGCGGCTGGTCGGCTTGGTAGGCGACAACGTCCTCAACCTGATCGACGGGGAGTGGCGCCCGGCGGTGTCCGGGCAGTGGCTCGAGAAGGTGCGGCCGTTCGACGAGACGCCGCTCTGCCGGGTTGCCCGCTCCGGCGTCGACGACGTCGAGGCGGCCGTCGAGGCGGCTCGCACGGCACAGCCCGCGTGGGCCGAGCTGACGGCCGTCGCCCGCGGAGACATCGTCCGCGAGCTTGCCCTGCTTCTCCGTGACCGACGCGAGGAGGTGTCGGCGATCGTGGCCCAGGAGTCCGGCAAGCCGCTCGACCTGGCACGCGGCGAGACCGACGCCGCGGTCGAGATGGGTCTGTTCGTCGCGGGCGAAGGTCGGCGTTCGTACGGCCGGACGACCACGGCGAGCATGCCGCACCGAACCGTCATGACCCTGCGGCAACCCCTGGGAGTCGCTGCGCTGATCTTCAGCTTCAACACCCCGCTTCCCAACATCGCCTGGAAGGCGTTTCCCGCGATCTTCTGCGGGAACGCGGCGGTCGCGAAGCCGTCGGAGCACGCACCCGCGTCCGCCTCCTACTTCGGTCAGCTCGCGCTCGACGCCGGCGTTCCTCCCGGCGTGCTCAACGTCGTCCACGGTCTCGGCGCCGAGGCGGGCGCTGCACTCGTCGCACATCCGACGGTGGATCTCGTCAGCTTCACGGGCTCCGCGTCTGCCGGTCGCGCGATCAACGAGGCCGCGGCACGCAGGCTCGCGAAGACCTGTCTCGAGCTCGGGGGGAAGAACGCGCTCGTCGTGTGCGATGACGCCGACCTCGATCGCGCTCTCGAATGGATACTCGCCTCAGCGTTCTCGAATGCAGGGCAGCGGTGTGCCTCTGCCAGTCGCGTGGTCGTGTTCGACGGCGTCTACGACGAGCTTCGCGGCCGCCTCGTCGAGGCCGTGACGTCGCTCGACGTCCAGCCGGTGATCAGCCGCGAGAGCATGGAGCGGACCCTCGCGGCGGTGACCGGTGCGCGCGAGGCCGGTGCAACCGTCCTGGCGGGTGGAGAGCGCCTCGACCGGCCCGGATTCCATGTCGTCCCGACCGTCCTGGAGGACGTTGCCGCCGACGCCGAGATCTCGCGCGAGGAGCTCTTCGGTCCCGTGACCGTCCTGTACCGCGTTTCTGGACTCGATGCCGCAATCGCGCTCGTGAACGACTCGCCGTACGGGCTGACAGCGGCCATCCACACGGCCAGCGTGCACCGGGCGCTGCGTTTCGCCGAACGGGTGCAAGCCGGCGTCGTCGTGGTCAACGCGGGAACGCACGGCTCCGAGCCGCACATGGGCTTCGGTGGGGTGAAGGACTCCGGCACCGGCTGGCGCGAGGCAGGGATCGAGGCGCTCGACGTGTATTCCGATCAGAAGGTCGTCAATCTCGTCGTCGACCCCGCGAAGACATGAACAGGACTGTGGCAGTGCTCGGCCCGGGCGCCGTCGGCGGCGGTCTCGCCGTTCGGCTCTCGATGGCCGGCGTGCAGACGATCTGCGTCGCGCATCCCGAGGCGGCCGGGATCATCGCGCTCGCGGGCCTCGTCGTCGAGACGAAGGAAGGGACGCTCACCGCGCGCATGGAAGCCGTCGAGCGCCTCACCAAGCCTGTTGGACTGCTCCTCGTCACGGTGAAGGCACCGATGCTCGACGAGGCGCTCGACCGGGTCGAGCCCGACGCCGTAGGCGACGGCATCGTCGTTCCACTCCTGAACGGCATCGAGCACATGGACGTCCTCCGCGGGCGGTTCGACGGGCGCGTGGCGGCCGGAACCGTCTCGCACTATCAGGCGTACCGTGCCGGCCGCGTGCAGATCGTCGAGGCGACGGACTCGCCGCTCGTCACGATCGCGTCGGCGACGATCCCGCGCACCCAGTTGGAGGCCGCCGCAGATCTCCTTCGACAGGCGCGAATCGACGTGCGGGTCGGGCAGGACGAGAACCGCACGCTCTGGCACAAGCTCGCGCGGATCGCCCCTCTCGCGGCCGCCAGCACGGCGTCGGGGAAGACCGTCGGCGAGCTGCGGGACGACCCGCAGTGGCGTCCGCGACTGGAAGCCGCAGTCGCGGAGACGTGCGAGATCGCGCAGTCGGAGGGCGTCGGGCTCCGGCCGGCAGCGCAGTGGGCGATCATCGACGAGCTCGCCGACGAGACGAGGCCGTCTGCGGCGCGCGACGTCGCCGCGGGCCGTCGCTCGGAGCTCGACGCAATCGTCGGCGCGGTCCTGCGCGTCGCGGAGCGGAACGGCGTGGCATGCCCGGCGCTGACGGAGCTCGCCGGCGCAGCCGGGCTCCAGTGACGTCCCCGCGAGCCGTCGCCTTCGTCCCGGCGCGCTCGGGGTCGGAGCGGGTCCCGCAGAAGAACATCCGGTCGCTCGCCGGCCACCCGCTCGTCGCGTACGCGATCGAGACCGCACTGCAGAGCGGCGTCTTCGAGCGGGTCGCGGTCTCCACGGACTCGGAGGAGATCGCCGACGTCGCGCGCTGGTACGGCGCGGAGGTGCCCTTCCTGCGGCCCGCCGAGTTCGCGACCTCCACCTCGCCGGACATCGAGTGGCTCTCGTACACGCTGGACCATCTGGACGAGCGCTACGACCTCTTCGCGCTCATCCGCGCGACCAATCCGTTTCGAGGGCCGGAGGTCGTCCGTCGCGGCCTCGAGCAGCTGCTGGCGACACCGGAGGCCGATTCGCTGCGCGCGGTCGAGCTCGTGAAGCAGCACCCGGGGAAGATGTGGCTGCTCGCGGAGGACGGCCGGACGATGTCACCGCTTCTCGACCAGTCGCACCTCGACGTCGCCTGGCACGCGGGCCAGTACCAGGCGCTGCCGCTCGTCTACGTCCAGAACAGCGCGCTCGAGATCGCCTGGACGCGAGTCGTGACCGAGGGCGGCACGCGAGAGGGGAAGGTGCTCGCGCCGTTCCTGACCAAGGGCCTCGAGGGGTTCAACGTCGACGACGAGGAGGACTGGGAGCGGGCAGAGAGGCTGGTTGCGAGCGGCGACGCGTCGCTCCCTGCGGTCGGCCGGCCTCCGTATCCTGCGGCTTCGTGAAGGTCGCGAGCCTCGAGACGCTCCTCTGCGACGCGGGCTGGCGCCCGTGGATCTTCCTCAAGGCGACGACCGACGACGGGCTTGTCGGTTGGGCCGAGATCACGGACTCGCACGGGTCGCCACGCGGGCTCGCGGGCATCGTCGAGGATCTCTCGCCGCTCGTCGCGGGACGTGACCCGCGGCCGGTGGAGGCGATCTACTGGGATCTCTACCGCGCGACGCGTCAGAGCCCCGGCTCCGTCATCGCGAAGGCGCTCGCCGGGATCGAGAACGCGCTGCTCGACCTCAAGGGCAAGGCCCTCGGCGTCCCAGTGTACGAGCTGTTCGGCGGGCCGACGCGCGAGACGATCCCGATGTACTGGTCGCATTGCGGAACGACGCGGGCGCGCGCGTACGAGGTGACAGGGACGACGAAGCTCGACTCGTACGACGCGGTCGCTGCGCTCGGCCGCGAGGTCGTGGAGGCCGGCTACGGGGCCTTCAAGACGAACGTCGTCGTTCCGGGCGACGACCCGAAGGTGCTCATGCCCGGTTTCAACGAGGGCGGCGGCACGCTCCGCGCGGACGAGATCGTCGACGCGCTCGTCCGTCTGCTCGCCGCCTTTGCCGAAGGGACCGCCGGTCGGGCACGGCCCGTCGTCGACCTCAACTTCAACCTCGAGCCCGAAGGCGTCGTTCGCGTCGCGAAGGCACTGGAGGAGTTCGACCTGCTCTGGCTGGAGGTCGACCTCTTCGATCCTGCCGCGCTCGCGCACGTGCGGCACGTGGCGCCGATGCCGATCTGCTCGGGGGAGAACCTGTACGGAAGCCGGCAGTTCCGCCCGCACCTGGAGGCCGCCGGGATGGACGTCGCGTCGGTCGACGTCATCTGGAACGGCTTCCACCAGGCGAAGAAGATCGCCGACCTCGCCGAGACGTTCGAGGTCAACTGCGCGCCGCACAACTACTACTCGCATCTCGCGACCTTCATCGCGGCGCAGTGGTGCGCGGCGATCCCCAACGCGCGGATCCTCGAGTACGACGTCGACGACGTTCCCTGGCGCGACGAGCTCGTGACGGCTCTGCCCGAGATCTCGTCCGGAGAGCTCCGGATTCCCGGGGGGCCGGGCTGGGGTGTCGAGGTGAACGAGCACGTCCTGCGCGAGCATCCGTGGCCGGAATGAGCCCGGTCCGCGGTATCGCGAGGCGGGCGGCCTGGTCGGCCGCGGTGCGCATGGGCCTGCAGGTCTACGACCCGAGCCCCGAGAACCTGCCGCAGCTCGCTGCGCTGACCGAGTACGTCGAGGATCCGCGACCCATCGGCGACGTGCGACCGACGACCGCGACCGATGAGCTCCCCGACCTCACGCTCGTGCCCGAGGCTCTCGCCGGCGTCGTCGACGTCGATCGCTTCCGCGGTGCGCGGGTCCTCGAGGTCGGCCCAAAATACGGCGTTCACGCACGGTGGATCGATCGCGAGCTCGAGCCTTCGGAGCTCGTCTTCTCCGACTTCGAGTCCGATGCCGGTCTGCACGCGAAGTGGGTCGACTCGCTCGAGCGTCCGCATCGCTTCGTCTACGGAGACCTCCGGCTCGCCCGCGAGCTCCTCGACGACGAGCCGTTCGATCTCGTGTTCTTCCTCGGCGTCCTCTACCACTCGATCCATCACCTGCCGTTGCTCGGGATGCTCAACCGCCTCACGAAGCCGGGTGGGACGATGCTGTTCGAGACCACGGTCGACCCTCGCCCGGATGCGCTCGTGCGACTGCGTTGGCCGGAGAACGGGAAGGCGAAGGGCGTGCCGACGATCCAGGCCGTCCGCCTCGAGCTCGCGTGGACGGGGTGGCGCAAGGTGACGCGGTTCACGGACTACCGCCCCGGGTCGAGCGAGGCGCTCTTTTCCTGTGAGAAGACGGACGAGCTGCGCGACGGCGCCGACCTCGCGGACGTCGTGACGCCGCACCGGCCCCGCTAGCGTCCGAGCGCATGCCCGACCTCGCGCTCGCCCCGAAGACCGAGCTCGACCGCATTCGCGATGCAGAACTCGCGGCGGACGAGCGCCTCGCCCTTCTGGCGGACATCTGCAGGCTGAACTCACTTGTCGCCGTGAAGCGCGCCGGATCGGGACATCTGGGCTCGACGTTCAGCGCGATGGACATCGTGACCTTCCTCCTGTTCGAGGAGCTCGACACCGAGCGCCTCGGCTGGAGCGACCCGAACCGCGACGTCTACTTCTCCTCGAAGGGGCACGACGTTCCCGGCCTGTACGCGGCGCTCTTCGCGCTGGGCGTGATCCCGCGCGAGCGACTGCTCCGGCTGCGGCGTCTGGGAGGGCTGGACGGGCATCCGGACGTCGGTGTTCCGGGAATCGAAGCGAACTCCGGCTCGTTGGGCATGGGCATTTCGAAGGGACGCGGGATCGCGTGGGCGAAGCGTCACCTCGGCCGGAAGGGGCGTGTCGTCGTCATGGTCGGGGACGGCGAGCTCCAGGAGGGCCAGAACTACGAGGGGCTGCAGGCGGCCGCGCACGAGCGGCTGGCGGGGCTCACCGTCGTCGTCGACCGGAACGAGCTTCAGTCGGACAAGCCGACCGAGGAGATCGTCGCGCTCGGCGACCTCGCCGCGCGCTTCGAGGCGTTCGGCTGGCACGTCGAGCCCGTCGACGGGCACGACTTCGGTGCTCTGCGCGGTGCGTTTGCGGCGTGTCGCTCCGTCGACGACCGCCCGCAGGTCGTCGTCGCGCGGACGATCAAGGGCAAGGGCGTCTCGTTCATGGAGCATCCCACCGCGTTGCGCGAGGGCGGTGGAACGTATCGCTGGCACGCAGGCGCTCCCGACGACGCGTCGTTCGAGCGCGCGTTCGCGGAGATCAGCGAGCGCGTGAACTCGACGCTCGTCGCGCAGGGACTCGGTGCGCTCACGCTCGAGCCGGTGGATACCCGGGAACCGGTTGCCGCAGCCATGCTCGAGGGCGAGCCGGAGTCGGGGGCCGGGACACGCGCGGCGAAGATGACAGACGAGTACGTCGTCGACGCATACGGCGCGGCGCTCGTCGAGCTCGGCGGCGAGCGGGACGACCTCGTCGTGCTGGACGCCGATCTCGCCTCGGACTGCCGCGTGCGCGCGTTCGAGCTCGCGTATCCGGATCGCTTCGTCGAGTGCGGCATCGCCGAGCAGGACATGGTCTCGACCGCGGCCGGGCTCGCTCGGCACGGCCTCCTTCCGGTCGTGAACTCGTTCGCCTCTTTTCTCGCCGCGCGCGCGAACGAGCAGATCTACAACCAGGCGAGCGAGCGCACGAAGGTGGTGTACGCACTCCACTACGCGGGGCTGATCCCAGCCGGGCCGGGGAAGTCGCACCAGTCGGTGCGCGACATCTCGCTGCTCGGCGCGCTGCCCGACCTCACCATCGTGCAGCCCGCGAGCGCGGAGGAGACGCGAGCGCTCGTGCGCTGGGCCGTGACGGAGGCCGAGGAGAACGTCGCGATCAGGCTCGTCATCGGGCCCTCGCCGCGACGCATCGAGCTTCCGGCGACGGTGGAGGTGGGACGGGGCCGGCGGCTGCGCGAAGGCCCCGATGCCGTTCTCGTCGCCTACGGGCCGGTGATGGTGCACGAGGCGCTCAGCGCGGCCGAGCTGCTCGCCGAGCGTGGGGTCGGTCTGGCGGTCGAGAGCATGCCGTGGCTCAATCGCTTCGACGACGAATGGCTGGGCGAGCTCGCGGGCTTCGAGCACGTGCTCGTCCTCGAGGATCACGCGCCCGTCGGCGGGCTCGGCGACGCGCTCAGGCGCGAGCTCGGCAGCGAGGTGACGGTGTTCGGCGTCGAGGGCTGGCCGGCATGCGGGACGCCGGCCGAGGCGCTGCGTGCGCACGGCCTCGACGGCGCCTCGCTCGCAGTGCGGATCGAGCGGTCGCTGGACGCTCGTCGAACCCATGGATAGGCGCGCCTGGATCGTCCTGCCCGACCCGTTTCCGACACGCGTCTTCGTCGACTGCGGGATCGTCGCGGGCCTCGCCGAGCGCCTGTCGAAATCGCCCCTCGTCGTTCTCGCACTTCCCGACGACGAGGCGGGTGAGTGGACGGCCGGGCTCGGAGGTGTCCCGTGCGTGCTCGGGTCCGAGCTGCAACCCCGCGACGTCTCCGTACGTGAGCGCGTCGCCCGCAGGATCGACCTGGCGATCGACCGGAACGCCGGGTACTACCCACTCTCGGTGCGGCACAGCCTGCGTCACGGCTTCCACGCCGAGCGCATGCGGCCGGGGCATCCCAACCACTTCCTCGACTCGGCGCTGACGGGCCGTCTTCCCGACTCGGAGAGAGCGGATCGAGTCCTGCGACGCTGGCTCTTCTCGCCGAGGCGTTACGTGCCGAGCACGCTGTTTGCCCGCATGCGCGCCGAGTGCTCCGGGCTCGTCGTCGCGAACGTTCAGAGCCTCCGGGCGGTTGCGTATCTCAACGCCGCTCGCAGGCTGGCGCTGCCGACGGTCGGCTACGTGGCGAGCTGGGATCACACGGTCGGGAAGGGCATCGTGTCGCCGCACGTCGCCCGATACGTCGTGCAGAACGACGTCATGCGCGACGATCTCGTACGCCATCACGGGATTCCGAGCGAGCGGATAGTCGTGACGGGCTGGCCGCAGAGCGACGTTTTCCACCACCGGCGTCCCCGCGCGGACTACGACGCCGTCGTTCGCGACCTCGGCCTCGATCCGGATCGTCCGATCGTGCTGGTCGCTGGGAACACGCCCACGAACGCCCCGTTCGAGGGGCGCTTCGTCCGTCGTCTCGTCGACTGGTCGGCGTCGAACACGGTCGGCGAAGGCGTACAGCTCCTGTTCCGACCGCACCCGCGTGACCGCGAGTGGCGCGAGCGATTCGCCCCTGGCTTCGCTGCCGCGTCGGCTGCGGTGCAGGAGCCGTCCTACACCGACCTCGAGCTCCTCGCGACCCTGCTCCAGCACGTCGACTGCGTCGTCTGCAACGCCGGCACCATCCTCCTCGATGCGCTTGCGAACGACCGGCCGTCCGTGTGTGTCCTCTACGACGAGGGTGCACCCGAGGGCGAGCGGCACGCCGCGCTGAACGTCACCGGGCGGCACTACGAGCAGCTCGTCGAGTCCGGTGCCTTCCTTCGTGCCGCCGACTTCGAGGAAGTCGTACGCGGAATCGAGCGCTCGCTGACTGCGCCGCACGAGCTCGCCGAGGCGCGACGACGCGTCGTGCGTCAGGCGATGGGCGAGATCGACGGCCGGGCAGCCGCACGCGTGGCCGATGCGATCGCCGACGCCGTGCGCTAGGTCGGTCTCGCGGATCGCGGACGCCCGAGAAGAGCCGCGAGTCCGAAGAGCACGAATGCGGGCGCAACCGGCAGCACGAAGTGCAGGTCCGCGAAGAGGCCGAGCGCGTTGAGGAGAACGACGGCCAGGGCGGAAAGTGACAGCGCAACCAGCGTCGCACCACCGCGTGGCCGACGAAGGACGAGCGCGACGATCCCGAGGACGATCCACATCCACGGCCGCGGATACCAGCGCGAGAGCTGATTGAGGCGAAGTGCCAGCGTGGCATTGCCGACACGATCCGGCAGCCCCGCGATGAGCGCGGCGGTCTCGCGCTCTATCCGTTCGAAGCGAGGGCGATCCGACGCTCGATCGAACTCGAAGTGCCACTCCGTCGGCGAGGTCCAGACCTGTCTGATCCGCTGATCCGGACGCGAGATCCAGACGACCTGGCCCGATGGGACCGGTTCGCCCTCGCTGGGACGCGGCAAC
>DASUCN010000177.1:0-5069 GCA_036276015.1 Gaiellaceae bacterium
GGCTTCCTTGCGACCGAGCGGAACGCGCTCCTCGCCTCCCGCATGCTTGCGGCGGCGGGCTACTGAGCGCCGCCCTCTAGACTCAGGCGCATGTCTTCCGGGCAGGGGCGGGTCGACGTCGAGGTCGAGAACAAACGTCCGGAGGAGACCCCCCAGGGAAAGGCCCACCCGAACACATGTCCCAGTTGCGGGTCGCACTACCGCGACGACGAGCTCGTCAAGACGCTGCGGGTCTGTCCGCAGTGCGGACACCACTTCCGCGTCGGCGCGCGCGAGAGGATCGAGCAGCTCGCGGACCCCGGCTCGTTCGAGGAGGGGGATGCGGAGCTACGGTCAGCCGATCCGCTCGGCTTCTTCGACCTCCGGCCGTACACCGAGCGGCTGGCAGAGGCGGAGATGGAGACGGGCCTCGGCGACGCGATCGTGTGCGGCGGGGCCACGATCGAGGGCGAGCCCTGCGAGCTCGCCGCCATGGACTTCTTCTTCATGGGCGGATCGATGGGGAGCGTCGTGGGCGAGAAGTTCGTGCGTGCCTGCGACCGCGCGTCGTCTCGAGGCGTGCCGCTCGTCTCGGTGTCGGCGTCCGGTGGAGCGCGCATGCAGGAGGGGATCCTGGCGCTCATGCAGCTGCCGAAGACGATCTGCGCAATCGACGAGCTGCACGAGTCGGGTGGCTCGATGATCTCCGTCCTCACGCATCCGACCACGGGCGGCGTGCTCGCGAGCTTCGCGAGTCTCGGGGACGTCATCGTGGCCGAGCCCGGTGCGCTCATGTCCTTCGCCGGCCCGCGCGTGGTGGCGCAAACGACGCGAGAGAAGCTCCCTGACGACTTCGGGCTCGCCGAGTCGAACCTCCGCTACGGCCATCTCGATGCGCTCGTTCCGCGCCCCGAGTTGCGAGCCGCCCTCGCCAGGCTGCTGCGTCTCTTCGGACGACACTGATGTCCAGCGAAGCCGAGATGCGGCTGCGCGAGCGCCTCAGTAAGCTCGGCGGCATGAAGCTCCTGCGCGGTACGAAGCTCTCCGGCGAGCTGGCGCGGCTCCAGGAT
Source organism: Gaiellaceae bacterium (assembly GCA_036276015.1). Lineage (GTDB taxonomy): Bacteria > Actinomycetota > Thermoleophilia > Gaiellales > Gaiellaceae > GMQP-bins7. Next base: position 1,050 of record DASUCN010000177.1, read on the forward strand.
CAGCTCGACCACCTCCGCGCGGATCCGAGCGCCGAGGAGATCTGGCAGTCGGTCGAGCTCGCGCGCCATGCCGACCGCCCGTACACCCTCGACTACGTCGAGCGCATCTTCGACGACTTCTTCGAGCTCCACGGAGATCGCGGTCGTGCGGACGATCCGGCGCTCGTAACCGGCCTCGGGAAGCTCGACGGAAAGACCGTTGCGCTCATCGGGCACCAGAAGGGACGCGACCTCAAGGAGCGCGCGATGCGGAACTTCGGGATGGCGTATCCGGAGGGGTACCGCAAGGCGATGCGGACGATGGAGCTCGCGGCCCGGCACGGGTTCCCGCTCGTCACGATGGTCGACACGCCGGGCGCGTACCCCGGTGTCGCCGCCGAGCAGCACGGGCAAGGTGGAGCGATCGCCCGCTCCCAGGCGACGATGGTGCGCCTGGACATTCCCACGGTCGCGTGTGTGATCGGGGAGGGGGGCTCGGGTGGCGCAGTCGCAATCGCGGTCGCCGACCGCGTGCTGATGCAGGAGAACGCGATCTATTCCGTGATCTCTCCGGAGGGGTGTGCGGCGATTCTCTGGCGTGACGCCGGCGAGGCGCGGAAGGCTGCAGCCGCGTTCAAGCCGGACGCGGCGCACTGTCTGGAGCTCGGTGTCGTCGACGCGGTCGTCGCGGAGCCGGAGGGCGGCGCGCACACCGACCCGGATGCAGCCGCACGGCTCCTCGAGGGCGCCATTCTCGCTGCTCTCGAGGAGATCGAGCAGCTCGACGCCACGGAACGACGCCGGCAGCGGCGCGCGAAGTACCGCACGATGGGTGTCCTGGCCTCCCTGTCGCGCTGACAGGCGTTTTCCCCAGCTTCCACAGGCTTATCCCCGGCCTCGTTAGCGGCTCTGAGCAGGGAAAAAGCGCATCTTGCAGCCGGTTGGTAAAGAACGTGTTGCGGTTCGGGCGACAATCCACAGGTGAGCCTCGACGAGTATCGGCGCAAGCGAAAGCCCGGGAAGACGCCGGAGCCGTTCGGCGGCCGGGACGACGGCGCCGCGGTGGCGCGATTCGTGATCCAGCGGCATGCCGCGCGACGTCTCCACTACGACTTCCGACTCGAGCGGAACGGCGCGCTCGCGAGCTGGGCCGTCCCGAAGGGTGTTCCCCTCAGGCGCGGCGAGCGCCACCTGGCAGTCCATGTCGAGGATCACCCCCTCGAGTACGCCGAGTTCGAGGGGACGATCCCGGCCGGCGAGTACGGCGCCGGGACGGTCGAGATCTGGGATCGCGGCACGTACGACCTCCTCGAGGAGAAGCGCGACGGCGGGCTCACCGTGCGCCTCCACGGGAACCGCCTCGCCGGCGTCTGGACGCTCGTTCCCGCCTCGCTCGACGGCGACCCCAAGAACTGGCTGCTCCTCCGTAAGGACGTGAACGGCGGACCGGCGGTCCGGTACCGGCCGATGCTCGCAACGTCCACCGAGGCCCTCCCGCGTGGCGAGGGGTGGGTCTACGAACCGAAGTGGGACGGCTACCGCGCGATCGTGCGCGTCTCGGGAGGCGACGTGACGCTCACGAGCCGCAACGGCAATGACCTCACGGAGCGGTTCAAGGACGTCGCGCGCGCTGTACCCGCCGCAGTCCGCTCGTCGGACGCCGTCCTCGACGGCGAGATCTGCGCACTCGACGCGAGCGGCCGCTCGCGCTTCTCGCTCCTCCAGGAGGGAGCCGGGACGTATGCGCTCGTACTCTTCGACCTGCTCGAGCTCGAGTCGGAGTCACTCGTCGGCTCGCCGCTCTCCGAGCGACGGCGACAGCTCGAAGAGCTCGTCGCCCCGAGCGCGGGAGTTCTCGTCTCGCCCCAGTTCGACGACGGCGCCGCGCTGCTCGTGGCGGCGCGCGAGCAGGAGCTCGAGGGCGTGGTCGCGAAGCAGCTCGGCTCGACGTACAAGCCCGGCCGACGCGCTCTCGAGTGGCAGAAGCTCAAGCTCCGACAGACGCAGGACGTCGTCGTCGCCGGGTACACGCGGGGCCAGGGACGACGCGCGGGATTCGGCGCCCTCGTCGTCGGGGTATGGGACGAAGGTGCGCTGCGCTGGGCGGGGAACGTCGGCACGGGCTTCTCGGACGCCGAGATCGAGCGATTGTGCGCGCTCCTCGCGCCGATCGAGCGGCCCGACTCGCCGTTTGCAACCACTCCGAAGATGCCGCGTGTGCGGCGATCCGACATCAGGTGGGTCGAGCCGCGGTTCGTCGCCGAGGTCGAGTTCGCGGAGTGGACGCACGAGGGCAGACTGCGTGCCCCGTCCTACGTCCGGCTCCGCGAGGATCTGGCGGCGACGGACGTGACCCGAGAGCGTGCGCCGCTTCCATCCGCGATCGGGCGCGGCCGCCGCGAGCTGCGCTTCTCGAACGTCGACAAGCCCTTCTGGCCGGAGCTCGGGATCACGAAGGGCGATCTCATCGCGTACTACCGCGACGTGGCGGACGTCGCCGTCCCTCATCTCCGCGGCCGTCCGTTCACCATGAAGCGCTACCCCGACGGCTGGCAGGGAAAGAACTTCTTCCAGAAGAACGCGCCCTCCCACATGCCCGAGTGGATCGACCGCGCGCCCTTCCCGGCGTCGACGCGGGAGGGCGAGAAGCGGATCATCGACTACGCGCTTGTGAACGACGACCTCGCGCTGCTGTGGATGGCGAACATGGGTTGCATCGACCTCCACACGTGGGCTTCGCGCGTGGACAAGCCCGAACGTCCCGACTGGGTCATGTTCGACCTGGATCCGTCGGAGGGGGCCGGCTTCGAGGAGGTCGTCGAGGTCGCGCTGCTCGTGAAGCAGATGCTGGACCTGATCGAGCTCGACAGCTACCCGAAGACCTCCGGCTCCCGCGGAATCCACGTGCTCGTCCCGATCGCGCGCCGGCACAGCTTCGAGGAGGTGCGCGAGTTCGCGGGGATCGTCGCCGGCGCGCTCGCCCGGGCACACCCCGGCCTCGTCACGACGGAATGGGCCAAGGAGAAGCGGCACGGCGTCCTCGTGGACGCGAATCAGAACGGGCCCGGGCGGACGAACGCGAGCGTCTACTCCGTGCGACCCCGCGCGGGTGCCCCGGTCTCGACGCCGCTGCGCTGGGACGAGGTCGTCCCGGGGCTCGACCCGCACGCCTTCACGATGGATGCCGTGCTCGACCGGGTGGCGCGGCAAGGGGATCTCTTCGCGGGAGCACTCGGCGGCAAGCAGTCGCTGAAGCAGGCGCTGAAGGCGCTGCGCTAGTCGTCGCCGAGGCGTCGTGGGTGCCCGAGCATCGACAGCTCGACGATGTCCCGGCGGAAGAAGAGGGCGACCGTCCAGTCGACGACCACCCGCAGCTTCCGCGAGAGGAGTGGGAGCTGATACAGGTGATACGTCCGTGTGACGAACCACCCCGGGAAGCCCCACAGGTGCAGCCCGGGAATCTCCGCGATGCCCTTGAAGCGTCCCAGCGTCGCGACCTGCCCGAGCATGCGGTAGCCGTAGGGCTGTGGCGTTCCGGTGAGGTTCTTCGCGAGTCGCCGCGCCTGGCGAAGGGCGTGCTGGCAGGTCGGCGGGTCGACGCGACCGGGTGTCTTGCAGTTCGGAACCGCGGCGCAGTCGCCGAGCGCCCAGACGTTCTCGGCGCCCTCGACCTTCAGCGTCTCGTCCACACGAACACGGCCGCGCTCGTCGAGGGGTAGTCCGAGCTCGGCGAGAAATGGGTTCGCACGCACGCCTGCCGTCCACACGAGGGTGCGGCATGGAATCACCGTGCCGTCGGCGAGCCGTGCCTCGTCGCCGTCGTACGACTCGAGCGTCGTCCCGACGTGGATCTCGATGCCGCGCTTGGCCAGACGGCGAGCTGCGTACTCACCGAGCCGGCGCGGAATCTCGGGCAGGATCTTCGGCGCGGCGTCCACGAGCACCCAGCGCTGGGGGACACCACGCAGATCGGGATATGAGCGCAGCGCCGCCTGGGTCATGTCATGGAGCTCGGCGAGTGCCTCCACTCCTGCGTAGCCG
>DASUCN010000178.1:0-12926 GCA_036276015.1 Gaiellaceae bacterium
GAGTTCGAGGAGCGCCTGAAGAAGGTGATGAAGGAGATCACCCAGCGCGGCGACATCATCCTGTTCATCGACGAGCTCCACAATCTCGTCGGCGCCGGTGCCGCCGAGGGTGCGATCGACGCAGCCTCGATCCTCAAGCCCGCACTCGCGCGCGGCGAGATCCAGACCATCGGCGCGACGACGCTCGACGAGTACCGCAAGTACCTCGAGCGCGACGCCGCTCTCGAGCGCCGCTTCCAGCAGGTGCGCGTCGAGGAGCCGTCGATCGACGAGACGGTCCAGATCCTGCGCGGGCTGCGCGACCGCTACGAGGCGCACCACCGCTGCAAGATCTCCGACGAGGCCCTGAGCGCGGCGGCGCAGCTCGCCGACCGCTACATCCAGGACCGGCATCTCCCCGACAAGGCGATCGACCTCATCGACGAGGCCGGCTCGCGCGTCCGCATTGCGACGATGTCGGCGCCTCCGCGCTACCGCGAGCTCGAGGAGGAGATCGACAAGGTCCGCGCGGACAAGGAAGGCGCGATCGAGGCCCAGGAGTTCGAGAAGGCCGCGCAGCTGCGCGACAAGGAGCGCAAGCTCACGCAGAAGAAGAAGGAGCTCGAGGAGGAGTGGCGCAACCAGGCCGACGAGGAACAGCCGGAGATCGGCGAGGACGAGATCGCCGACATCGTCTCCATGTGGACGGGCATCCCCGTCTTCAAGCTCACCGAGGCCGAGTCGCAGAAGCTCATCCGGATGGAGGACGAGCTCCACAAGCGCGTCATCGGCCAGCACCAAGCGATCGTCGCCGTGTCCAAGGCGATCCGACGCGCCCGCGCTGGCATCAAGGATCCGAAGCGGCCGACCGGCTCGTTCATCTTCCTCGGCCCGTCCGGCGTGGGGAAGACCGAGCTCGCGCGCACGCTCGCCGAGTTCCTCTTCGGTGACGAGGACGCGCTCATCCAGGTCGACATGTCCGAGTACATGGAGAAGCACTCCGTTTCGCGGCTCGTCGGCTCGCCGCCCGGCTACGTCGGCTACGACGAGGGCGGACAGCTCACCGAGGCCGTGCGCCGCAAGCCGTACTCGGTCGTCCTGCTCGACGAGATCGAGAAGGCGCACCCAGACGTCTTCAACATCCTCCTGCAGATCCTCGAGGACGGGAAACTCACCGACTCGCAGGGGCGCAAGGTCGACTTCCGCAACACGATCGTGATCATGACCTCGAACCTCGGAGCCGCCCAGATCTCGAAGAACCAGACGCTCGGCTTCTCGGTCGGCGACGAGGCCGGCCTCTCGTACGACGAGATGAAGGAGCGCGTCATGTCGGAGCTCAAGAAGGTCTTCCGGCCCGAGCTCCTGAACCGCATCGACGAGGTCATCGTCTTCCACAAGCTCGAGAAGACGGAGATCCTCGAGGTCGTCGACCTGATGATGAAGCGCGTCCGCGAGGAGATGGGCAAGCACGACGTCGTCATCGAGCTCACCGACGACGCACGCGAGCTGCTCGTCGAGACGGGGTACGACCCGGCCATGGGCGCCAGGCCGCTGCGCCGCGCCATCCAGCGCATGCTCGAGGACCCGCTCGCCGACTTCATCCTCGGGCGCGAGCTCTCGCCGGGCACGACGCTCATCGTCGACCGGCGCGAGGATCCCGTCGAGGGCGAGGCACCGGTGATCATCAGGATCGTGGAGGGCGAGCCCGTTCCCGCGGCGGTGGGCGCACCGGGTGACGAGACCGTGCTCGAGGAGCTCGTCGACGACCCGAGAGACGAGTAGCGGCGTCGAGATCCGGCACGCACGACCGTCCGACTACGGGCGGATCATCGGGCGTGTCAACGTCTGGTGGGGCGGGCGCGAGATGGCGCCGATGCTCCCCAAGCTCTTCTTCATCCACTTCGAGGGCACGAGCTTCGTCGCCGAGGACGAGGAGGGCGAGTTGCTCGGGTTCGTGTGTGGCTTCCTCTCGCAGGCGAACGAAGACGAGGCGTACATCCACTTCGTCGGCGTCACCCCGGAGGATCGCGGCGAGGGCCTCGGGAGCGCGCTGTACGAGCGCTTCTTCGACGAGGTGCGAGCGCAGGGACGCACCGTCGTCCGCTGTGTCACCTCACCGCTGAACCAGGGCTCGCTTGCGTTCCACGAGAAGCTCGGGTTCGAGGTCGAGCGAATCGCGGAGGACTACGACGGGCCGGGCGAAGACCGCGCGCTGCTCGTCAAGCGGTTGACCTGAGCCCGCGGCGCTTTCCCGCGAGAGCCGGCTTGCGCTCTTTCCTGGCCGCCGCCCAGTCGAGATAGGTGCCGACGGCGACGGTGCCCGCGAGCGCGACGAAGCCGTAGCTCGCCCACGTCGAGCCGGCGTCGGTGAGGCTCTTGAGCGCGGCGACGACGAACACTCCGAGACCCAGTCCGAGCGTCACACGGGTCCACGGGATCTCCTCCGACATCTCGACGTTGGAGAAGGCGGTGAGGGCGACGATCGTCAGCAGGCTGCCGACGAGCAGGGCGAGCAGCAGGCCCCACGCGTCCCACCCGTCCATCGACAGCTTCGCGATCCCGGCCGGCCCGTAGTCGACCTCGATGTACTGCCACGTGAAGAACAGGCTGAGGAAGAGGAGCGGCCCGGCGACGAGGACGATCTGTGTGCCGCGCGAGAGAGCCTTGAACTGCGCCATCGAGATCCTTTCGGCAGGTGAGACGAGCGGTGGGCTGCCGCAGGGCCCTGGTGTACGCGTCACAGAGTACTCGCGAATCCGGGAAATGCGCCCTCGTGCAGGGTCTTCGGTCTACGTGGAAGTGAGCTCGACGTGGCGGCGCGGACTCCAGTGCCGAGTTGGAGTCCGGCGTCTGTTGCCGCGCATGCACTCGCCGCGGCGCAGCGTGCGCGCCGCGGCGTCGGTGCATGATCCGAGCGGGCTGGCTTAGCTCTCCCGCTCGGTCGACGGCTCGTCGGTCGTTGAGTCCGAGGCGTCAGGTGCGGCCGCCTCGCTCGTATCTGCTGCGGCTGGCTCTGGTGCGGCGGGAGGCGCCTCGGTCGTTGCCGCAGCCGGTGCCGGTGGCTCGCTGGCGGCAGCCGCGACGGGAGCCGCTGCCGCAGGCGCTGCGTCTCCGCCGGAGCCTCCGAAGCTGCTCGCTTCGCTCTTCAGTGAGTCCATTCCGCCGGCGTCCTGCACCTCGAGCCATGCGCCCACGGCGACGAGGATCGCCAGCACGACCCCGAGGTAGCTCCAGAACGTCGAGTAGTCGTCGGTGAGGTTCTTCAGAATCGCGCAGATCGCGATGATCACGCCGAGGACGACGCTCGTCATCGCGAACGACACCGGGATCGGCACGTCGACCGCGGCCATGCGAGCGACGATCCTCGCGACGAGGATGATCGTGAGGATCCCCATCACGATTCCGAGGAAGTTGTCCCACGCGCTCACACCGGCGCTTCCCTCGCCGAGCGGCCCAAGGTCGAAGTCGACCTCCTGCCAGTTGAAGAAGCTGACGATGAGGAGGAGGACGCTCGCGATGAACATGAGTTGCGTCCCGCGCCCGAGCGCTTTCAATCTCTCCATGCGATACGTCCTTTCGGTTCGCCTGCGGTTCCAGGGCACTCTTAACCACCCGCGCGAGAGTTGCAAGCGAATCGGCGCACTTTGTTGACGGGTGGCGTCGGGCGCCCTTCCTAGACTGCGCTTCCCGTGGCAAAGGTCACCGTCCAGTTCACGTGCGCCGAATGCGGCACGACCTCCGGCCGCTGGCTCGGCAAGTGCCCGGGGTGCGGCGCGTTCGGAACGCTCGTCGAGGAGCTGCACGGCTCCGACACGGGCGATCGCCCGACCGTTGCGGCGAAGCCGGTGCCGATCGCCGACGTGTCGGTCGTGGAGGCAGAGCGCATCTCCACCGGTGTCTCGGAGCTCGACCGGGTGCTCGGAGGGGGCCTCGTGCCTGCCTCGCTCGTCCTCGTTGGCGGAGAGCCCGGCGTCGGCAAGTCGACGCTGCTGCTGAGCGCGCTCGGCGCGATCAGCGCGAGCCGAAAGGCTCTGCTCGTCACGGGCGAGGAGTCGGCGGCGCAGGTCAGCCTGCGTGCGGCCCGGCTGGGGAGCGCCGGAGCTGTTCAGATCCTCGCCGAGACCGACCTCGACGTCGTCTGCGCCACGCTCGAGGTCGAGCGTCCGGACGTGTGCGTGATCGACTCGGTGCAGACGCTCCATGCTCCAGCCCTTGGCTCCGCGCCCGGATCGGTCGCGCAGGTCCGCGAGGCGGCCGGCCGACTCTTGCGGGTCGCGAAGGAGGCCGGGGTCGCGATCGTGCTCGTCGGCCACGTCACGAAGGACGGCGCCGTCGCCGGCCCGCGCGTGCTCGAGCACCTGGTCGACTGCGTCCTCCAGTTCGAGGGCGACCGCTACCACGAGCACCGCGTGCTGCGGGCGACGAAGAACCGGTTCGGATCGACGAACGAGCTCGGGGTCTTCGAGATGACCGCCGGTGGGCTCGTCGGCGTGCCGGATCCGTCGGAGCTATTCGGCACGACGCATGCGGGCGAGGTGGGAGCCGCCGTCGGCTGCGTCCTCGAGGGGACGCGGCCGCTGCTCCTCGAGATCCAGGCGCTCGTCGCCCCGACCGATCTCGCCATGCCGCGCCGCGTCGGCACCGGGGTCGACCCGAAACGCCTCGCGATGATCGTCGCCGTGCTCGGCCGGCACGCTGGTGTCTCGCTCGCCAGCGCCGACGTCTTCGTCAACGTCGCGGGAGGCGTTCGGATCGAGGAGCCCGGAGCCGACCTCGCGGTCGCGCTCGCGATCTCGTCCGCGGCGCGAGGCCTACCCGTGCGAGAGGGTGTCGCGGCCTTCGGCGAGATCGGTCTGACGGGCCGGCTGCGCCAGGCCTCGCAGGCCGAGCGTCGGCTCGAGGAGTGCGCAAAGCTCGGCATCGCTGCCGTCGTCGCGCCGAGCGGGACGTCCACTCGCGCGGCCGCTCGAGTCGTCGAGGCCGACACGCTTCGGGTCGCCATCAAGGCCGGGCTCGACCTCTCCGGTGCCGTGGAGGCCGCCGCGTAGCCGTCACCGGGCCGTTGCGGTTCCGTTAATCGCGTGTGAAGAACGCGCTATCATGTGACGCGGACGCCGGCAGGAACGAGCTGCCGGCACTTTTTCGTGAAGGCGACGGATACCGACATCGGGGAGGCCCTCTTGTTCGACATCGGCGACAAGGTCGTCTATCCACACCATGGCGCGGGGACGGTCGTGAAGAAGGAGAAGCGCGAGGTCCTGGGCGAGACACGTGAGTACCTCACGATCCAGATCCTCCACAACGACATGACCGTGAACGTCCCCTGCGAGAACGCGGAGCGCGTGGGGCTCCGTACCGTCATCGACCAGCGGACCGTGAACATGGTCGTCAGGACGCTCTCGGGTGGGTCGACCGAGATGCCGAAGAACTGGAACCGTCGCTTCAAGCACAACCGCGACAAGATGAAGACGGGCAACATCTTCGAGCTTGCCGAAGTCGTGCGAAACCTCGCCGTTCGCAACAACGAGAAGGGCCTCTCCACCGGCGAGAAGCAGATGTTCGTGAAGGCGAAGAAGATCCTCGCGTCCGAGCTCATGTACGCGAAGGACATGGACGAGGAGGAGGCGGCCGCGTGGCTCGACGAGGTGCTCTCGCGGGCAGGCCAGCCGAAGCCGAAGTCCCGCGCGAAGGCCAAGGCTGCCACCGCAAGCGCCTGAGGGCGCTTCCGGTGGCGAGTGAAGTCGCCTGACTTGAGAGGTTCGTAGACATTTCCGCCGGCGGCGGAAATGTCTGGGCGTTGATCGCGGCCGCCGGGTCCGGCGAGCGGCTGGCGATCGATCGTCCGAAGGCGTTCGCGGCGCTCGGAGGCCGTCCGCTGTTGGCCGAGAGCGTGGAGCGACTCGATCGCTGCGAGCTGGTGGACGCGATCGTCGTCTCCGCTCCGCCCGGCTGGGAAGAGCCTGCGATCCTCCTCGCGGAGGAGCTCGCGGCCTCCAAGGTCGTCGCGTGCGTCACGGGTGGAGCGACGCGTGCCGAGTCCGTCGCCGTCGCGCTCGCCGAGGTGCCGGACGACGCGCTCGTCGTGGTCGTCCACGACGCGGCGCGGCCTCTGTTCGACGAGGCGGTGCTCGAGCGGCTCCTCGCCGCGCTCGGTGAGGGCTTCGACGGCGCGGTTCCCGTCGTCCCCGTGGCCGACACCTTGAAGCGCGTCGACCAGGGCTCGGTCGTCGAGACCGTCGACCGCGACGGGCTGGTCGCCGCGCAGACGCCACAGGCGTTTCTCGCAACGATGTTTCGCCGCGCGTTCGCGGGCGATCTCGCCCGGGCCACCGACTGCGCGTCACTGGTCGAGCGCGCCGGTGGTCGGGTCGCCGTCGTCGAGGGTGACCCGCGGCTCCTGAAGGTGACGACACCCGCGGATCTCGCCCTGGTCGAGTCGTGGCTCTGAAGGCGGTCGTCTTCGACGTCGGCGAGACCCTCGTCGACGAGGAGCGCTGGTGGCGACACCTTGCCGAGCGGGAGGGTCTGCAGCCACACGTCGTCTGGGCCGCGCTGGGCGTGACGATCGAGCGCGGCGAGGAGCACACCGCCCTCTGGACGCACCTGGGCATGACGCAGCCCCCTCGGTGGTGGACCGAGATCCCCTACGCGCTCGAGGATCTCTACCCCGACGCGTTCGAGTGCCTGAGCCGAACCCGGGAGCTCGGCTACCGCGTCGGCATCGTCGGGAACCAGACCGAGACGCTCGAGGCTTGGGCGCGCGAGGCGGCGCTGCCTGCGGACGTCATTTCGTCGTCCGCGAGCCTCGGCGTCCGCAAGCCGGATCCGGCCTTCTTCGATCGGGTCGTCGAGCTCTTGGGCTCCGCGCCGAGCGAGACGGCGTACGTCGGTGATCGCGTCGACAACGACGTGCTGCCGGCCGCCCGGGCGGGCCTCGTCGCCGTGCACGTCCGTCGCGGGCCGTGGGGCCGGCTCCAGCGGACACCGCCCGAAGCCGCGCTCGGTCTCGACGATCTCGTCTCGCTCCCGGACGCGCTAGCCTCGCTCGGCTGATGGAGCTGAGAGTCGGGATCGGCTACGACGCGCACGCGCTCGAGGCAGGCGTCCCGCTCGTGCTGGGCGGCGTCTCGTTCGACGCACCACGCGGGCTCGCCGGCCACTCGGACGGCGACGTCATCGCCCACGCACTGATCGACGCGCTGCTCGGAGCTGCGAACCTCGGCGACATCGGCTCGCTCTTCCCGTCCGGTGACGAGCAGTACCGCGGCGCGTCGTCGCTCGACCTGCTCTGGGAGGCCTATCGCGAGGTGCGCGAGGCCGGTTGGGAGCTCGTGAACGCCGACTGCGTCCTCGTCGGGGAGGAGCCGCGAATCGGCGACGTCCGCGACGAGATGTGCGAGCGGCTCGCCTCCGCACTCGGCGTCGAGCGGGACCGCGTCGCCGTGCGCGCGACGACGACCGACCACCTCGGTTTCACCGGGCGCGGCGAGGGCCTCGCCGCGCAGGCGGTTGCGCTGCTCCGGCGATGAAAGTCGTCCGCTACGCGGATCGCCCCGACCTCCTCGGCCGCCGTTACGAGGAGCTCACGAAGCCGACCTTCCCCGAGTACATGAACCACAACGAGCCGGGAAAGGACTGGGGAAGGCTGTACACGGACTTCCCCGACTTCCAGGTCGCGCTCGTCGACGGAGACGAGCTGCTCGCCGAGGCGCATGCCATCTCGCTCCCCTGGGACGGGACGCTCGCGGACCTGCCGTCCGGCTGGGACGAAGGGTTCACGCGTGGGATGACGTCCGACCGTCCGCACGTCGCGCTCATGGCGATCGCGATCAGCGTCTCGCCGAGCCAGCAGGGCCGGAAGCTCTCGAGCCGAATGATCGCGACGTTCACGGACAACGCGCGGGCGGCAGGCCTCGTGAACGGGGTCATCGCGCCCGTGCGGCCGACGTGGAAGGAGCGCTATCCGCTCATCCCGATCGAGTCCTACGTCGAGTGGCGCCGCGACGACGGCTCGCACTTCGACCCGTGGATCCGCATCCACGAGCGCGTCGGGGGCGAGATCATCGCGCCCGCTCCCGCATCGATGACGATCGTCGGGAGCGCGGAGGAGTGGGAGGAGTGGACGGGCATGCGGTTTCCCGCGGACGGCGCCTATGTGTTCCCGGGCTGCCTCGCCCCGGTCACGTTCGTCGGCGGTGTCGGCACGCACGTCGAGCCGAACGTCTGGCTGCTGCACCGCCTCTAACGGGGCAACGCGACGAGGCCCTTCTCGACGACCACGAGGCCGTCGCGCTCGAGCGAGTGAACCACTTCGTGATCGAGGTCGCCGAGGGACCGTGGCGCGACTGCGACATCGCGGAGCGCCGACGCGCGCCGCTGGCGAAACGAGCCCGCGAACGGACCCTGCTTCCGCACGGGCTCCTCACGGATCCCGCACGCCGGGCACTCCCTCGCCAGAGGGCACGCGCCACAGCGCGGGATGCGGGCGAGGCAGATGGTCGCTCCGAGATCCATGAGCGCCTGCGCCGAGTCCGCCGAGAACGCCTTCCCCGTGCGCCGCTGCACGCGCTCGACGTTGACGTCGACCGGGACCACGTCCTCGCCGAACGCGAAGCAGCGCACCGCGGCGGCCGTGTAGGGGCCGACTCCCGGAAGCGCCGTCAGATCGTCCGGCCAGCCGTCCCGCGCGACGACCCGTGCGGCGCGGTGGAGGTTCACCGCGCGGCGGTTGTAGCCGAGCCCCTGCCACTCGCGGATCACGTCGGCGGGAGATGCCTCCGCGAGCGCCTCGACCCTCGGCCAGCGCTCCAGCCAGGCGAGGTATCGCGGCACGACCCGGTCGACCTGGGTCTGCTGGAGCATGACCTCGCTGACGAGGATGGCGTACGGGTCGCGCGTGCGGCGCCACGGGAGGTCACGAGCGTGCTCGCGGTACCAAGCCAGGAGCAGCGATTCCATGCCGCCGATGCTATGCGCGCGTCAGGCGGGAGCTGCGGCTCTCAGCTGCTTCGAGAAGAACGTCAGCGCGGCCTTCGTCTTCGTCTCCTGCCTGCCGTCGAGGTTCACGCCCCGCTCCGTCAGGAAGAGGCGGGACTCCACGGCGGCCTGGGCCGCGTCGGCAGCCGTGCACTTCGTGGACAGCTCGAGGATGCGTGAGTTGTCCGGGTAGAGCCAGAGCTCTGCGACGAGCCGCCGGCCGAACTTCTTCGGCTGGAGGGTCTGCTTGAGGACGAAGATGGGGCCGAGAACGGCAAGCGAGTCGAGCTCGAGGCCCGCGGGAGCGTGTCCCGTGAAGAACGCGCGCTGGCTCTTCGACACGAGTTTCCGCATGGGCGACCTTCCGAGCGTGACCTGGTTGATCAGAGCCGAGTCGGCCTTCGCCTTGAGAGACGCCGAGCAGACGAAGCCCCCAGGCATGGCGTCGACCTCGACGGAGACGCCGGACGACTGCCGGAGCTCTCCGGGCAGATCCTCGGGATCCACCGGGCGGAGCTTCACGACGACGTCGCCCGAGCGTCCCTGGATGCGCCGCGCGCGCAGGACGACGCCGGCCGCATTGAGGTCGAGCGCCGGCGTGTCGAAGAAGAACACCTGCCGGATCTGCGCGTCGAGCGGATCGAGGCCGAGTGCGACGGCGGTGGCGCGATGGTCCGTTGCGGGAACCGTGAGCTTGAGCTCCACGCTGTCGGATCTGCGCGCGAGGCGCATCGCCTCCGCCAGCTGCTCGTCCGTCAGCCGCCTGATCGCTCCCTTCGCCACCGCCTGACAGTAGCCAGGCCCGACTACGCTGTCGAGGTGCTGCTCTACAACTCCGCGGTCTCGGGCAACTGCTACAAGGTGCGCCTCCTCCTCGCGCACCTGGGTATCGAGTACGAGACGGTGGAGCTGTCCGTCGCGGACAGGTCGAACCGGCGGGAAATCCTCGGGGAGCTGAATCCGGCGCAGCGCGTGCCGACGCTGATCCTCGACGACGGGCGCCCGCTCGCGGAGTCGAACGCGATCCTCTGGTACTTCGGCGACGGCACGCCCTATATCCCGACCGACGCGTACGAGCGCGCCCAGGTCCTGCAATGGCAGTTCTTCGAGCAGTATCAGCACGAGCCCGCCATCGCGGTCGCGCGCTTCCTCGTCGCGTACTCCGAGCTGCCGCGCGAGCAGTATGCGGAGCGGCTCCCGGGTCTGATGAGGAACGGCTACGTCGCACTGGACGCGATGGAACGCCACCTCGACGGCCGGACGTTCCTGGTGGGGGACACGTACAGCGTCGCGGACATCTCCCTCTACGCGTACACGCACGTCGCGGACGAGGGGGAGTTCGACCTGGAGTCGTACCCGGCGATCCGCGCCTGGCTCGACCGCGTCGCCTCGCAGCCCGGGCACGTCCCGATCGACGCCTGACTACGCGACCATCAGGCCAGCCCCCGGTGACTCGGCGGCTTGCCTGCGTTGCGTGAGCGACGCATACTCGATCGGTGCGCGAACCTCCGGGGGCGGCGGGCGATGACGTCGTCCGCGTAGCTGGCACGCCCGAGCCTGACGAGGTCGGGCATGCAGAGATTCAGACCTTCGTCATTGCCGACGTTCGGGGGTATACGAGCTTCACACAGGAGCGCGGCGACGAGGCTGCTGCCGCGCTAGCCACGGTCTTCGCCGCCATCGTGCGCGAGACGGTCGAGTCGATGGGAGGTCGGCTGCTGGAGCTTCGCGGCGACGAGGCGCTCTCGGTATTCGCATCGGCAAGGCAAGCGATGCGCGTTTCGGTGGAACTTCAGGAGCGGTTCGTCGACCACACCGTTCAGCACCCCGCGCAGCCACTCCGGGTCGGAATCGGGATCGATGCGGGCGAGGCAGTGTCTGTCGAGGGGGGCTATCGTGGCGGGGCGCTCAACCTCGCCGCGCGTCTCTGTAGCCTGGCCGGGCCTGGCCAGGTCCTCGCGAGTGCCGAGGCCGCGCATCTGGCGCGACGTGTCGACGGCGTCGAGTTCATCGAGCACGGCACCCTGGCGGTCAAGGGCCTGGCTCATCCCGTCCGCGTGGTTCGCATCGTCGCCGCGGCCGGCGATGCGGCTGCGCGCCTGCCCGAACTCGACGTGGCCACGCGCACGCTGGGGCGGTGGAGGCACCGGCGTGCCGGCCGGGTCGCCGCGGCTGCGTTTCTCGTCGCGCTCGTGGCCGTTGTCGTGCTCGTCCGCTCGCGCGGTGATCCCACTCCTGTAGTCGCGAAGCCGGATAGCCTTGCCGTCGTCGACGAGGATGAGGGTCGCGTCGTCGCGTCGGTGCCCGTCGGGGGGCGTCCGGGGCAGGTCGTCGTGAGCGGCGACTCAGCCTGGGTAGCGAATTCGAACGACTCGACGATCACTCGGGTCGACCTCGACTCCAGGCGCACTCTCCAGACCATCGGGCTCGGCTACGAGCCAACCGGACTGGCTGCCTCGGACGATGCCGTGTGGGTCGTCGGCGGCTACGACCATCGCCTGTCGCGGATCGACGTGTCTGACGGCCGGATCCGCCTGAACGTTCGCTTCGAGGAGCGCATCGGCCCGCTACGAAAGGGATTCGAGCGCGGTCGGGCGGGCGTTGCCGTGGGGGAAGGCGGCGTCTGGGTGTCGCACGGGATCGAAGTGACGCTCTTCGAAGCGGGGACGGGCTTGGTGCGGAAGACCGTCGAGGCAGGTGGGCCATGGACCAGCGCGATTGCCGTCGGTGAGGGATCGGTGTGGGTCGCGTACACGAACCAGCATCTCCTCCGCGAGGGCCAGTCCGTGTGGTCGCCGTCCCTCGACGTCGTCGATGTGCGAACGGCCCTGCGAACTGCCCGCATTCCCCTGCTCTCGGACGTGTACGACCTCGATGTCCACGACGGCTTTGCCTGGGCCGCGCTGGCAAACGCGGACGTGACCTGGCGTGTTCGTCCGCGCCCGCCATACGTGGACCGCACGATCCCGTCGGGCGACGCTCCGATCGCGATCGCTCTCGATCGCTGGCTCTGGGCAGCGAATCAGACCGATGCCGTCGTGACGAAGATCGACGTACGGACAGGCGAGCGCGTCTCCGAGGTCTCGATCGGTGGAACGCTCGCTGGCATCGCGTCGACAGGCGACGAGCTGTGGGTGTCCGTGCGCCAATAGTGTCCGCGTGCCGGCTGCGAGGATAGGCGCATGGTTCGCGTTCGCTTCGCTCCGAGCCCGACAGGGTCGCTGCACGTGGGAAACGCACTCACCGCCGTCGCGAACCGTCACTTCGCGGACGAGCATGGTGGGACGCTCGTGCTCCGCATCGACGACACGGATCCGGCTCGCAACATCGAGGGCGGAGAGGACGCCATCCTCGCCGATCTGGCCTGGCTGGGTGTCGCGTTCGACGAAGGCCCGGTGCGGCAGAGCGAGCGCAGGGAGATCTACGCCGACGCCGTCGAGCGGGCGCTCTCGGCGGGCATGGCGCAGCGAGACCAGGACGGATCCGTTCGGCTCTCCGCCGGCGGGACGACACTCATGCGCACCGACGGCACGGCGACGTACCAGCTGGCGTCTGTCGTGGACGACCTCGGGCTCGGCATCACGCATGTGATCCGCGGCTCCGACCACAGATCGAATCTGCCGATCCAGACACGAATCGCGAGCGCGCTCGGCAGCCACCTCCCGGTCGTCATCCATCACGGGCTCGTGCTCGGTCCCGATGGCAAGAAGCTCTCCAAGCGCCATGGTCACTCGTCGATTTCGGACCTCCGCGACGGGGGCTATCCCGCTGCTGCCGTGCGGGCCTACCTCGAGGAGCTCGGGCTTCCGGAGCACGACGTCAACCTCGACCTCGCGCGCCTCGGGCGTCTCGCCGTGGACGCCATCGCCGCGATGTCCGACGACGAGCTGGCCGCCGCGGCGGGTGCTCCGGCGTCGTTCGTCCCCGCGCTGCGGGGAGCGCGCACCTTGGTCGAGGCGCGCGAGTATGCG
>DASUCN010000179.1:0-5404 GCA_036276015.1 Gaiellaceae bacterium
CCGATGTTGAACAGCCGCATGCGGAACGCGACGGCGGCTGCGAGCCCGGTGAACGCCAGCGGCGTGGCGGAGATCAGCGTGTTCGAGAGCGCCCCGTCGGCGAGGAAGGCGGCGTCGAACAGGCGGCGGTAGGTCGACCACGGCGAGTGCCCCGTGGCGGCGAGCACCACCGCCATCCCGAGGAACGCGACCGCGAGCGACCCGAGCGGCACCGCGACCGTCAGCCAGCGGTGCTGGACGAGCCGCCGCTCGATGCGGACTACCGGCCTGCTCACGCGACACCGGCCATCAGCAGGCCGAGCTCGTCCACGCTCGCCGAGCGCGCGTCGGTCTCCCCCATGATCGCCCCCTCGTACATCACGACGATCCGGTCGGCGAGCGCGAGGACCTCTTCGAGGTCCTCGCTGATCAGGAGCACGGCGACGCCGTCCGCCGCGGCCCTGCGGAGGTAGCCGTGCACCGTCTCGATCGCGCCGACGTCGAGCCCGCGCGTGGGTGCTGCGACGACGAGCGCCTTCGGCTGCCCCGCGAACTCCCGGGCGAGCACCACCTTCTGCAGGTTGCCCCCGGACAGGACGCGCGCCGGCGCCGCGGGCCCGGGTGCGCGCACGTCGTAGCGGCGGATCAGCTCGACGGCCCGCTCGCGGATGCGACGCAGGAGGAGGAACGGGCCGCGCGTCACGTCACCGCCCCGGTAGGACTTGAGCACGAGGTTCGAGGCGATGCTGAGGGTGGGCGCGACGCCCGTCCGGAGCCGATCCTCCGGGACGTGCGCGATCCCGGCCCGGATCGCCTCGCGGGGGTCGCCGCCTCGCAGCCGGCGACCGGCGACGGTGACGGCGCCTGCCTCGAGGGGTCGGAGCCCCGTGATCGCCTCGGCGAGCTCCCGCTGCCCGTTGCCGGCGACGCCTGCCACCCCGAGCACCTCACCGGCGCGCACGGTGAAGGACACGCCGCGGAGGGCGTCGACTCCGCGATCGCCGCGGGCCACGAGGCCCTCGGCGACGAGAACCACCTCCCCGAGCGTCGCGGCGTCGCGGCGTCGCTCGACGTCGAGCTCGCGCCCGACCATCAGCGAGGCGAGCTCCCGGCGCGTGACGTCGCCTGTCCGCACGGTCGCCACCGAGCGGCCGTTCCGGAGCACGGTCACCCGGTCCGCGACTGCCATCACCTCGTGGAGCTTGTGCGTGATGAAGACGACCGTGCGGCCCTCGGCGGCCATCGACCGGAGGGTCTCGAACAGGCCCTCGGCCTCCTGTGGGGTCAGGACGGCGGTGGGCTCGTCGAGGATCAGGATTCGCGCCTCGCGATACAGGGCCTTGAGGATCTCGACGCGCTGCTGCTCGCCCACCGAGAGCTGCCAGATCCTCGCCGACGGGTCGACGGCGAGCCCGTAGCGCTCGGCGAGCTCGGCCACGCGGCGCTCGATGCCCGCCCGGTGCAGGAGGAAGGAGCGCCCCACGTCACGGTGGTCGCCGAGCACGACGTTCTCCGCGACCGTGAACGGCTCCACCAGCCGGAAGTGCTGGTGCACCATGCAGACGCCCGCGTCGAGCGCGTCCCTCGGCGCCGTGAAGGCGACCGGCGTGCCGAACAGCGAGAGCTCCCCCTCGTCGGCGTGGTAGAGG
The DNA here is from genome assembly GCA_036276015.1 of Gaiellaceae bacterium. Classification (GTDB taxonomy): domain Bacteria; phylum Actinomycetota; class Thermoleophilia; order Gaiellales; family Gaiellaceae; genus GMQP-bins7. The sequence continues at coordinate 1,629 of DASUCN010000179.1, forward strand.
CCCGTGAGGATGTTCGAGAGCGTGCTCTTGCCGGCCCCGTTCTCGCCGAGCAGCGCGTGCACCTCGCCCATCGCAGCCTCGAAGTCGACCGCGTCGTTGGCGACGACGCCCGGGAAGCGCTTCGTGATCCCGCGCATCGTCACGGCGGCGGCCCCCGGAGGGGCCGCCGCTCGCAGAGGGTCGTCGGGCTTCATCGTGCGCTGAAGCCGGCAGGTCCTGTGCTACCCCTTCGCGCTCCCGATCACGCCCCTCACCAGCCAGTCCACCGAGAGGATCTGGGGCAGGGTCATCCGCTTCCCCTTGGGGACGCGCAGCTTTCCCTTCTGGTCGTAGAGCGGGCCGGTGAACTCGTAGAACTTGCCCGAGATGATCGCCTTCTTGCGCGCGTTGATCAGCGCTCGGGTCTTCGCCGACACCTTCGGCCCGAACGGTGCGAGCAGCGCGAAGCCGTCCGCCATCGTCCCCCAGTAGCTGCCCGTCTTCCACGTGCCGTTCTGGGCCTGCTTGACGCGCTTGAGGTAGTAGAGACCCCAGTCGTACATCCCCGCGGTCAACCAGGACGTCGGCGCAAACTTGATCGCGTTCGACCCGTGCCCGACCCAGGGGATGCCCTTCGACTCGGCGTACTGGCCGGCGGAGGGGCTGTCCACGTTCTGGCCGAGGACGTCGACCCCGGCGGCGACGAGGCTCTCGGCGGCCTTCCGCTCCTTCGCCGGGTCGAACCAGGACTTGGTCCAGACGATCCGGATCGTGGCGTCGGGGCGCACCGCCCGGACACCGAGCGCGAAGCCGTTCAGATGCCGGATGATCTCGGGGATCGGGAACGGCACGATGTAGCCCACCTTGCCGTTCTTCGTCGCAGCGCCCGCCGCCATGCCCGAGAGGTAGATCGCGTCCTCGGCGGCGCCGAAGTAGTTCGCGAAGTTCTTCCCGGTCTTGAACCCGGTGGCGTGCTCGAAGTACACGTCCGGGTACTTCTTCGCCGCGGCGGCCATCGCGTCCATGAACCCGAACGACGTGGCGAAGATGATCTTGTTCCCGTCCCGCACGAGCGCGTCGATCACCTGGGCGGTCTGCGGGCCCTCGGGGACGTTCTCCTTGTAGGTCGTGATCACCTTGCGACCGAGCTTCTTCTGCACGTAGAGACGGCCGTCGTCGTGCGCCTGCGACCAGCCGCCGTCGTTGTGCGGGCCGACGTAGATCCACGCTGCCTTGATCGGCTTCGGCTCGGCGGCGCCGCCGCTCACCGCCAGCACGAGCGCCCCGACGATCGAGAGGAGCGCGACGAACACGAATCCTGCCTTCCTCATGTAGCCCTCCTTGGGAGGCTTCTCCTCCACGGCGACTGCCGGGTGGGTCATTGGGTCGCGGTGCCCGCCGTCGCGAGGCCCGCCTCTAGCCGGTCGAGCTCCTCGGTGAACTCACGGCGCAGCCGGCGCTTCTCGTCGTCCGACAGCCACGAGCCGTCGACGCCGTTCAGGGTCAGCTCCCGGATCGTGCCGGCCTCCCACCCTGCGGCGCCGGCCATCTTCACGTACTCCGACCCGATGTCGGTGTGGAACATCGAGGGGTCGTCCGAGTTGACCATGATCTTCAGCCCACGGGCTGCCATCTCGCGGATCGGGTGCTTCGTGTAGTCCTCGGGATCGAAGTAGCAGACCGCGGTCGCGGTCGGGCAGACGGTGAACGTGATCTGCTCGTCGCGGCAACGCTCGACGAGCGCGTCGTCGCCGAGGATGTGGTACCCGTGGTCGATCCGCTCGCAACCGAGCACGTCGAGGCACGTCGCGATGTTCTTCGCCGGCGCGTCCTCGCAGGCGTGCGCGGTCAGCCGGAGCCCGCCCTTGCCCGCGAGCCGATACGCCTCGACGAACTGCTCGGGTGGGTCGGGCGCCTCTGCACCGTCCATGCCCAGGCCGATCAGCTCGTCCGGCCGGTGCGCGAGCACCTGCTCGACCATCTCCCGCGCCTCCTCCGGGCTGTCCTGCCGATACACGTCTGCGATCAGGCGGCACGGCACGCCGAAATCGGTCTCCGCGGACCGGATCCCGTCGACGAGCCCATCCACGACGGTCGGATACGGGACGCCGCGCTTGGTGTGCAGGGTCGGGTTGAAGAACATCTCCCGATAGCGAAGGTTCCCGAGCTTGACGCCGTCCTCGATCGACTCGTACGCCGCCCGGGCGAAGTCCTCCCGGTCGATCAGCGTCGAGGAGACCATCGCGAAGATCTTCAGGAACTCGTAGATCGAGTCGTAGTCGTACAGGCGGTCGACGTCGTCGGTCGGCAGCGGGACGCCGTGCTTGCGTGCGAGGTCGGCGAAGGTCCCCGGACGCACGGTGCCTTCGAAGTGGCAGTGCAGCTCGACCTTGGGGACGCGCCGCAGGAACTCGTCGTAGCCAGTCATGCCAGATCTCTCCTCATGGACCCCTCCAGCCCGGACGTCAAGGACACGCGTGATCCTGTCACGTTCGGCGGCGCGCGGCATCCCCAGGTTCGGGGCGGCCGTGCGGAATCGCTACCGGTCGCGCACGACGCGCTCGAGGACGTCGAGCGCCACGGCGACGTCCTCCACGGCGACGGACTCGCGGGGATCGTGGCTGATCCCGCCCGCGCAGCGAACGAAGAGCATCGCCGCCGGGCAGACGCCGGAGAGGACGACCGCATCGTGCCCCGCGCCGCTCACGAGCTCACGGACGGGGAGACCCTGGTCTCGGACGGCAGCCGCGAGCCGGCCGCGCAGCTGCGGGTCGAGCTCGACCGCCGGGACGTCGTACCGCAGCGTCCACTCGGCGTCGATGCCCCGCGCGGAACCGATCCGCTCGGCCTCGGCGCGAATCGCGTCCGCCGCCTCCCGGCGGACGCGGTCGTCGGCGTGCCGCACGTCCAGCACCAGCCGCGCCGCTCCCGGGACGACGTTCCCCACGTTCGGCGTCAGCGACAGCGCACCGATCGTGGCCACCAGGCCGGCCGTCGCGCGGCCCAGCCGCTCGACCGCGAGCACGACCTCCGAGGCCGCCGCGAGCGCGTCGCGACGGGCGTCCATGGGCAGTGTCCCCGCGTGGCCGGCCTCACCCGTGAGCGTGATCCTCGCGCGCGTCTGCCCGGCGATCGCGGTCACGAGCCCGACGGGAAGCCCTTCGCGCTCGAGCACGGGACCCTGCTCGATGTGAACCTCCACGTAGCCTGCAAGCTCGGGCACCGGCGCCGCGATCGCCAGGTCGGGGTCGCCACCCGCGCAGCGGATCGCGTCGCGGAGCGTCGCCCCGGCCCCGTCGACGAGGTCGAGCGACGCACCGTCGAAGTTGCCGGCGTAGGCGGTCGAGCCCAGATAGGTGGTTCCGAAGCGGGTGCCCTCCTCGTCGGCGAACGCGACCACCTCGAGCGCGCGGGTGTCGCTCGCCGCGACGCGCTCGACGACCGCGATCGCGGCGAGCACCCCGAGCGGGCCGTCGAACCGGCCCGCGTCCGGCACCGTGTCGAGGTGGGAGCCGAGCACGAGCGGCACGCCCTCCCCGAGTCGCCCGATCACGTTCCCGACCGCGTCGCGGCGCACCCGCAGGCCCGCCTCCTCCATCCAGCCGGCGACGAGCTCGCCCGCGCGCGTCGACGCCGGGGTCGCGAAGCGGCGCGTCAGGCGACCGGGCTCCTCGCTGATCTCGCCGAGCCCCGCGGCACGTGCCATGACCTGGGCCGCGGTCCCGGGAGGCGGCGTCACGAGGCCGGACGATAACGTCCCCGCGCATGCGCACGCTCTACGCCAACGGCTGGGTCGT
>DASUCN010000180.1:0-9986 GCA_036276015.1 Gaiellaceae bacterium
GCACGAAAGCTCTCGGTCGCAGCGAGCTCGGCGACGAGCCCGGAGAGCGGTGTGTGTATCTGCGTAGCGTTCGGCGGCGGGTCCATGCGGATGGCGGGAACAGCGTCCCGCGCCGCTGATCGTAGCTCGCGCCCTGGGTGCGCCCGACCCGCGTACGGCGGGGCGTGATCCCCGGCAGAGAAGGGCTCAAACACACCCAGGGGCACTCCCGTGTCCCTGCTTCAACCGTAGCCGCGAAATCCTCGCGAGTGGATCACGGAAGCGCGCAAAGTCCGCACCAGCTGCGCTCCTCGACGTCCGCCCTCCGAAGCGCCAGCTGCCGCGCACGAGCCGTCACCAGCCGCGAACGGAACCACGCCGGGGGTGTGCTGTTGCGATTCGTGTCAGTTGAAGCGCCGCTGCGACTCTTCGAGGCCCTCGCGAATGACGGCCTCGACGGCGTCCGCAGCACGCGTCACCAGCGCATCACGATCCTCGTGCGCCTCGAACGGCGAGAGCACGAAGTCGGCGACGTCCCGCGGATCGCCCCGCTCGGGACGTCCCACGCCGATCCGCAGCCGCAGGAACTCGGAGCTGCCCAGCGCCTGCGAGATCGAGCGCAGCCCGTTGTGACCGGCGAGCCCGCCCCCGGCTCGTGCCTGCAAACGGCCGCGCTCGAGGTCGACGTCGTCGTGAAGGACGAGCACGGCTTCGGGAGGCACCTTGAAGAACCTCCCGGCGGCCGAGATCGAGCGGCCCGACTCGTTCATGTACGTCTCCGGCTTGAGGAGCGCGATGCGATGGCCGTCCACGCGCGTCTCGGCGAGCCGACCGTTGAACTTGGACTTGAACGACGCGTCGCAGCGCCGAGCGAGCTCGTCGACGACCATCCACCCGACGTTGTGCCGATCCTGCTCGTGGCGCGCGCCAGGGTTGCCGAGGCCCGCGACGAGCAGCTCGAGCGTCGAGGCGTCGCCGCCCCGACGGAACAGCCGCACGGCTACTCCTCGGACTCGGAGCTCTCGTCCGCGTCTGCAGCCTCTGCAGACGCGGCCTCGGCCGCAGCTTCCTCGGCTGCCTCCGCCGCCTCGGCCGCCTCGGCCTCCTCGAGCTCGGTGAAGCCGCGCGGAACCGACACGGTCGCGATCACCGTCTCGTGCGGATCGTCCAGGATCGTGACCTTGTCGATCGCCGGAATGTCTTCGAGACGCAGGACATCGCCCACCTCGAGGTGCGAGATGTCGACGTCGATGTGCTCCGGGACGTCAGCGGGCAGAGCCTCGACATGAAGCTCGCGCGTCACCAGCGACAACATGCCGCCCAGCTTCACGCCGGCAGCCTCGCCGACCAGCTGGAGCGAGACGGTCGCGTTGATCGCCTGATCGAGGCGAACCTCCCGGAGGTCGATGTGCGAGATCGTCCCGCGGATCGGGTCCTGCTGGTACTCCGCGAGGATCGAGGGATGCACGGTCTTCTGACCCTCGATCACGACGTCGAGAATCGCGTGCAACCCCGACGGCCCGGTCATCACGGCACGCAGGTCGCGCTCGGGAACCTCGATCGCGCGCGCGTGATCCTTCCCGTAGAGGACTCCGGGGATGACGCCGTCGGACCGAAGGCGACGGGCGCGCCGCGACCCGGTCTCCGAGCGCTCGCGCACCTCGAGCTTCAACCTGTCTCCAGACACGGCGGCGGATTGTAGCGACGCGGACGAGCTCGGCTCGTCAGAAGAGCTGGTTCTCGCCGCCGAAGATCGCGGATACGGAATCGTCTGCGAACACGTTCATGATCGTCTCCGCCAGCAGGCCCGACACCGTGAGGACGGTCAGGTTGTCCGGCTGCTGCCGAGCGTCGATCGGAACCGTGTCGGTCACGACGATTCCGGCGATGTCGTCGGCGGCCCCCAGCCGCTCGAGGCCTTCCTCGCTGAGAAGCGCGTGCGTGACGTACAGCCAGACCTCGCTCGCCCCCTGCTCGCGCAGAGCGCGTGCGCCGGCGATGAGCGTCCCGCCCGTGGTCGTCACGTCGTCACCGACGATGCAGACCTTGTCGCGCACGCTCCCGGTCACCTCGGTGATGGAGACGTCGTCCTGACCGATCCGCGTCTTGTTCATGATCGCGAAGTCGGCGTCGATCATGTGCGCGAACCGGACGGCGTACTTCGCGCGTCCGGCGTCGGGCGCCACCGAGACCACGCCGTCGCCCGACAGGCCGAGGTCGCGGAAGTGGCGCGCGAACAGCTGCTGCGCCGTCATGTGGTCGACCGGGATGGTGAAGAACCCCTGGATCTGACCGGCATGCAGATCCATCGTCAGGACGCGATCGGCGCCGGCGCCCTGGATCATGTCGGCGAGCAGCCGGCTGGAGATGGGCTCGCGCGGCTTCGCCTTCCGATCCTGGCGCGAGTACGGGAACCACGGAATGACAGCCGTGATCCGCTTCGCCGAGGCGAGCTTCGCGGCCTGGATCATGAAGAGAAGCTCCATGATGTTCTGGTCGACCGGCCGACAGCCTGTCTGGACGATGAACACGTCCGCGCCCCTGATCGACTCGCAGTAGCGGCAGTAGGTCTCGCCGTTCGCGAAGGTCGTGAGCTCGATCTCGCCGAGCTCCACGCCCAGGCGTTCGGCGATCTTCGACGCGAGCGCCGGGTGCGAGCGGCCGGCGAACACCATGAGCCGCTTCTGCGGCGTCAGCGGAATGGCGTGGCCCATGGTCACCGCGACCTCGGGAGTGCCGGTCGCAGCCAAGCCGGGCAGGGTTTGCTCAATCGTTCCGCTTTCCACCGCGCCCTTCCTTGTTGACCTGACGCGCGCGAGCGATAGCCAGCGCACCTGGCGGCACATCCTCTGTGATCACGGAGCCGGCTGCAATCCATGCGTCGTCGCCGATCGACACAGGGGCGACGAACGTATTGTCGACACCCGTCCTGACGTTGCTGCCGATCGTCGTGCGCTCCTTCACGCGCGTGTGCTCCTGGTTGGCGGTGATGTTGCCGGCGGCGATGTTCGTGTCTCGACCCACGTCGGCGTCGCCGAGGTACGTGAGGTGCGGGATCTTCGTGTGCTCTCCGACGTGCGAGTTCTTGAGCTCGACGAAGGTTCCAGCCTTCGCACCAGCCTCGAGCACCGTGCCCGGGCGCAGGTAGCAGAAGGGGCCGACCAGCGCGCCCTCGCCGACCGTCGCGTCGACGAGCACGGCGTGCGGTCCGACCTCGGCGCGGGCTGCAATTCGCGAGGCGCCCCTGATGATCGTGAACGGATGGATCACGGCATCGGCCTCGAGCACCGCATCCGCATCGATCCAGGTGCTCGCGGGATCGACGATCGTCACCCCAGCGAGCATGTGTGCCTCGTTGATCCGCTCGCGCAAGGCTCCGGCCGCAGCGGCGAGCTCGACGCGCGTGTTCACACCCTCGGTCTCCAGCGGGTCACCTCCCTTGTGCACTCCGACGCGATCGCCGTCTGCGACGAGGAGCGCCACGGAGTCGGTCAGGTACAGCTCGCCCTGCGCGTTGTGCGGCGTCAGGCGATCGAGCACCGCCCACAACCTATCGGCCCGGAACACGTAGATGGACGAGTTCACCTCCCGCACCGCGCGCTGCTCGTCGGTGGCGTCACGGAACTCGACGATCGCCGCGAGCCCGCCGTCGCCGTCGCGAAGGACGCGTCCGTAGTGCTTCGGGTCGTCGGGCTCGAAAGAGAGAACCGTGGCCGCCGCGTCGCCCCGACGGTGGGTATCGACGAGCTCCCGAAGCACGGACTCCTTCAGGAGCGGCGTATCGCCCGACAGGACGAGGACGTCGTCCGCCTTCCCTTCGAGCGCGGCGCGCGCGGCGCGGACGGCGTCTCCGGTGCCACGTGGCTCGAGTTGGACAGCGATGGGGAGGCCGTGAAACTCGGTCGCGGTCGTGGGCGACACAACGACGACGAGCTCTTCGACGCCGAGCCCGTGTGCCGCCGCGAGGACCCAGTCGACCATGCGGCGCCCCAGGATCGGGTGCAGGTGCTTCGGGACGTCCGAGCGCATGCGGGTGCCGAGCCCGGCCGCCATGACGACGGCTCCAAGGGTCCTCTCACCGTTCGACGACACGGAGGCTGGGGCGCCAGGATTCGAACCTGGGATCACGGGACCAAAACCCGTTGCCTTACCACTTGGCCACGCCCCAGAGCGAGGGTCATCTTGCCACGGGTCGCGTGACGAAGGTTCGGCCGGCTCGAGCAAGTGCGTCGGCAGCGGTACGGGCCTCCTCGGCATCCTCGAAGAGCCCGTAAACGGTCGGGCCCGCTCCCGAGACATCGGATCGGAACGCGCCAAGCTCGGCGAGCTCGGAGCTGAGATGAGACGACGCGAGATCGTTGGGCGGCAACGCTCCGAGATCGCGAGGCGAAGCAACGCCCTCGAGTGCCGCGAGGAACGCGGCCGCCCGGGCGTCGAATCCCGCAGCGCCATCCCGTTCGTCGAACGCGCGGTAGACGTCGGCGGTCGCCGACTTCGTCTCCGCTTCGGGCACGACGAGGACGACGGCGTGGTCCATCGGGAGCAGGATCTCCTCGAGCTCGGAGCCGTCTCCGCGTGCGAAGTGGCTGCCGGCACGCAAAAAGAACGGGACGTCGGCACCCAGGCGGGCGGCGAGGCTGTGCAGCGAGGCTCGATCGAGCGGCTCCGCGAGTGACGCGTTGGCGAGCTCCAACGCCGCGGCCGCGTCGCTACTTCCTCCGCCGAGGCCGGCCGCGACGGGAATGCGCTTATCGATGTGAACGGCCCACCCCGGCGTCACACCGACGTAGTCGGCGAGCGACTCGAGAGCGGCGCGAACGATCGTGTCGTCCGCGAAGCCAGTCACGGCGAGTGTGGGCGCCGGCTCGAGCTGGATGTCGTCGTGCAGGTCGACCCGCTGCAGGACGGTGACGATCTCGTGCTTGCCATCGGTGCGCAGCGGCCCGACGACGAGGCCGAGGTTGATCTTCGCGTACGCCTTGGCTGCGCTCACCGCAGGAGCTCCGCCAGCCGGACGAACTCCGCCGGCTCCAGCTCCTCGGCACGCGTACTGGCAGGGTGACCCATCTCCGCGAGCGCCGACTCGACGCGTGCTCGTGACGTCAGACCCACCGCGGCCAGCGTGTTCGGGAGGGTCTTGCGTCGATGGGCGAACGCACCCTCGACGACGGCCCGCACGGTTGCTATCTCGGCAACGGGACTCCGCTCGAACGCGACGAGTGCGGACTCGACACGAGGGCGCGGGCGAAAGACGGTCGGCGGAACCGCGTGGAAGCCGGTCCTGCGCGCAGCGAGCTGGACGAGGACGGAAACGGCGCCATACGCCTTGGTCCGCGGCTTCGCGAAGAAGCGATCGGCGACCTCGCGCTGCACCATCACGCACCACGTTTGAAGTGATCTGGCGTGCTCCAGCGTCTCCACGACGAGCGGCGTCGCGATGTTGTACGGAAGGTTCGCGACGAGCTTCGTCGGCTCGGGTCGGAGTGTGTTGACGTCGACCTGAAGCGCATCGGCCCAGACCAGTCGCACGTTTGCCCGCGCTGCGAGCGCGTCGACGAGGACGGGCTCGAGCGAGCGATCGACCTCGACCGAGTGGACCAGCCGGACGCGGTCCGCCAGATAGCGCGTGAGGATGCCAAGCCCCGGGCCGATCTCGAGGACGACGTCATCCGGCGCCAGCCCGCTGAGCCGCCCGATGACGCCGAGGATGTTCTCGTCGACGAGGAAGTGCTGGCCGAGACCCTTCTTCGGCGCGACGGTCACGACAGGCGGAAGGCGGCGGCAGCGTTCGCATGCGTCGCTGCCGCCAGCTGCTCGTACGTCTCGTTGCGCGCCTCCGCGAGCGTGCGAATCGTGTGCGTCACGTGCGCCGGCTCGTTCGGCCGGCCGCGCACGGGTTGCGGCGCGAGGTACGGACTGTCGGTCTCGACGAGAATGCGGTCGGCGGGGATCTGCACGGCGGCCGCGCGCAGTGCTCCGGCGTTCGGGTACGTGGCGTTCCCGGCGAAGGAGACGTAGTAACGACGGTCGATGGCAGTCGCCACGAGACTCGCGGAGGAGAAGCAGTGGAGGACCACGGCGCCGCGAAACGGGGCGAGCGCGGCCGCGGTCTCGTCGTCCGCCTCCCTGTTGTGGATCACGACGGGAAGGTCGAGCTCGTCTGCCAAGGTGAGGTGGGCGTCGAGCAGTCGGCGCTGATCGGTTGGCGTCCCGTGGCGGCGCACCGTGTCGAGCCCGGTCTCACCGACGGCAACGGCCTTCGGGTGCGCCAGGAGCTCCCGGAGCTCCTCCACTCGGCTGGCCTCCGGCGTGCCGGCCTGATGCGGGTCGATGCCGAGGGCCGCGTGGACGCCGTCGTGCTGCTCGGCGATCGCGAGCGCCTCCCGACAGGAGTCGATCCCGGTGCCGATCGTGATCACTCGCGTGACCCCGGCAGCGCCGGCGCGAGCGACGAGAGTGGAAGCGGGCTCGTCACACGCGTCCAGGTGCGCGTGCGAGTCGGTCACGCGGTGACGGTGGGTGCGTCGATGCGCGGGAAGAGCGGAGCCGCAGGTGCGATGCCAGCGCGCGTCGGCGTCAGGCCGTAGGCCATCCGCTCCCACCCGATCGCATCGGGCTCCTCGCCGAGCGCCTCGAGAATGCGGGCGGACGTCGTGGGAATGTAGGACGCGAGCGCGATCGCCACCACACGCAGTCCCTCGGCGAGGTCGTACAGGGTCGCCTCGAGCTCGGCCCGGCGCTCCTCCTTCGCGAGCTGCCACGGAGCTTGTGCTTCGACGTGCCGGTTGAGCCCGCGGACGACCTCCCAGATGCGCTCGAGACCACCGGTGAGATCAAAGGCGTCGAACCTGCGCACGACGTCGTCGGCGAGCCCTTCGACCATGGCGGCCACGGGCGAGTCGTCTCGCACCGCAGCCGGAAGGTGCCCGTCCAGGAAGCGGTCGATCATGGCGGTCGTTCGGGAGAGAAGATTCCCGAGGTCGTTGCCGAGCTCGCGCTCGTACCGCTCGTGAAGGCTTTCGAGCGAGACGGTCCCGTCCTGGCCGAACGCGACCGCCCGAACCGCCCAGAACCGGACGGGATCGGGACCGTAGACATCGATGAGGTCGAGAGGATCGACGACGTTCCCCAGTGACTTCGAGATCTTGCGATCGTCGAGCAGGAGGTAGCCGTGGACGAAGATCTGGTGCGGTACGTCGTAGCCGGCCGAGAGCAGCATCGCCGGCCAGAAGACGCAGTGGAAGCGGATGATGTCCTTGCCGATCAGATGCCGCACGGACGGCCAGTACCGGTCGCGCAAATCCTCGCCCGGTCGGGCGTAGGTGAGAGCGCTCAGGTAGTTGACGAGTGCGTCGGCCCAGACGTAGGCGACCTGGTCGGGATCCCAGGGGATCGAGACACCCCAGGGCTGCCCCGCTCGACTGATCGAGAAGTCCTGCAGACCCGAGGCGATGAAGCTCCGTGCTTCGTTGAACCGATAGGCAGGGAGCACGAAGTCGCTGCGTGTGTCGTAGAGCGCGAGCAACCGATCCTGATACGCAGACAGACGGAAGAACCAGTTCTTCTCCTCGATCCACTCGGGCACCGTGTCGTGCAGCGGGCACTTGCCGTCGACGAGCTCGGCTTCCGACTTGAATGCCTCACACCCCACGCAATAGAGGCCGGCGTAGACGTCCTCGTAGATGTCACCGGCGTCGTACATGCGCTGGAGGAAGTCCTGCACGAAGGTCTTGTGTCCGTCGTCCGTCGTGCGAATGAAGAAGTCATTCGTTGCCTCGACTCGGCGCGGGACCTCTCGCCACGCGTCGACGATGCTGTCGGCGAACTCCTTGGGTGTGACCCCCTGCTCCGCGGCGACCCGTGCGACCTTCGACGCATGCTCGTCGACTCCGGTGAGGAAGAACGTGTCCTCGCCCCGCTGCCGCTGATGCCGCACCAGGATGTCGGCAGCGATCGTCGTGTACGCGTGGCCGATGTGCGGCGTCGAGTTCACGTAGTAGATCGGTGTCGTGACGTAGTACGGCATGGGCGCCAATGATAGGGAGTGGCCTGCGGACGACCCGGCGGGCCGTAGCGGCCGTCGCACCAGCGAGCAGCAGGATGGCCCCGAGGACAAGCACGATCACGGGGTCGAGGGAACTCGGGGTCGATCCACGCCCGCCGGCGCCCGAGACTCGCGACGCCGGCGCTCCTCCGAGCGGCTCGCGCCGGTCGGCCGCTCGAATGGGCGCCGCGCCTGACACCGTCACCGAACGGCCACGGCGATCGGCGGGCGCTGCTGCTCGCGCACCTTGCTCCACGCTCGAGTGCCCGACGCGCTGGACGTGCTCGTCGCCGACGTTGGCATTCATGCGGCGTGGCCGATCGAGCGCGGCGACGGGTGCCCCGTCGGTCGCGACGCCACCGGCCGTGACGGCGGTCGCGGCACCCACGACGGTGAAAGCGTCGGAGCCGGCCGGCGCATCCCGCACGGCCGTGGGCGTCGCCTCGGCGACAGCCTCCGGCGCGACCGTCGCCGGTGCAACCGGAATGGGCGAAACCGCGGCAGGCGCAGCCGGAGCCGATGCAGGCTCGGGAGCCGCCTGAGACGGACCCGGCTCCGGCGTCGAGCTCGCGGCGGGGACGGGCGGCACGGGTTGGGCGGGCGGCGTCGCGGGTGCCGGCGGAGGGATGGGAGCACTCCGCGACGGAAGCAGCTCGAGTGGGTCGACGTACCGCTCTTCGCCGACCCGGATGCCAAGGTGGACATACGGGACCGCGTGTTCGCGCTCGCCGGACGGACCGGGCTCGGCGATCGGATCACCCTCGGTCACCATCGCGCCCTTTCGCACCATGAGCGCGCCGAGGTGCGTGAGCGAGGCCTTGTACCCATTCGAGGTGACGATCGTCACGGTGAGACCGTGCGTCGGAACCGCGCCTGCGAAGGACACCTCGCCCGAGGCCGGGGCGCGCACGGTCCGAGACGAGCCGAGCGCGATGTCGACGCCGCGGTGCTGTCCGGCGGCGTACTGATCGCCGCTCACGGCAAACCCGCGGAGGACCTCTCCGTCGGCCGGCCACGCCCACGCCAGCGCAGACGACGCACCACACAGACTCCACGCGAACGTGACGACCGAGCACAGGAGCCATCGCGTTGTCCTTCGAGTGAACACGAGAGCGACGGTAGCGCGGGGTGCACGCCGCGGCAACGCATTGTGACCGACTTGTTACAGAGAGCCTCGGTAGAGCGCGTTCTTGGGGGATCCGGTCAGCCTCGAGACGACCTCGGCGGCCGTTCTGCGCGACGCACCTGCGGCGACGAGCTCGGCCACGGCCGCGCGAGCGTCGTCCACGGACGCGGGCTTCACCGAGGCCCGGTCAGGGCCGAGGACGAGGGTGATCTCGCCGCGCGGCGGTGAGACGAACCGGTCCGCGAGCTCACGCAACGTCCCGCGCACGACCTCCTCGAAGCGCTTCGTGAGCTCGCGACACACGGCGGCGTGCCGGCTCGGCATGACCGAGGCGAGAGCTGCGAGCGAGACGGGCAGGCGACGCGGCGATTCGAACGCCACGACCGCGCCGTTCCACGAGGCGAGCGCGGTCGCCACGTCGCTGAGCTCTCCCGCGCGCCGAGGAAGGTAGCCGACGAACTGGTACCGATCGGCGCCCAACCCGCTGGCCACGAGTGCGGTCTCGACGGCCGACGCCCCCGGGAGCACGGTGACCGGAACGCCGGCCGCTACAGCCGCCGCGATGAGCCGCGCGCCGGGATCGTTCACACCGGGGAGCCCCGCGTCGGAGACGAGGGCGACCCGCTCGCTCGCACGCAGGCGCTCGAGCACACGCGGCGTGCGCGAGGCCTCGTTGTGGCGGTGGTGGCTCTCGAGCCGCGCGGCGATCCCGTGACGGTCGAGGAGGATGCGCGTCCGCCGCGTGTCCTCGCAGAGGACGAGGTCGGCGCTGCGTAGCTCTTCGAGCACCCGGAGCGTGACGTCGTCGAGATTGCCGATCGGTGTCGCACAGACGGC
>DASUCN010000181.1:0-2513 GCA_036276015.1 Gaiellaceae bacterium
CGAGGCCGGTTCCGCGCGAGGCGCGCGCCCGGTCGGAGCGGTAGAACCGCTCGAAGAGGCGCGGGAGCTCGGCCTCCTCGACGCCGATGCCGTCGTCGCGTCCGCTGACCAAGACGGTGCCGCCCGCCCGCTCCACGCCGAGTGTGAACGTCGATCCCGGGCCGGCGTACCGGATGGAGTTCTCCGCGAGATTCCGCGCGATCACACGGAGCATGCGCGGGCGAATCGCCAGCTTGATGTCGTCGTCACACTCGAGCCGGAGCTCGACCCCCGCACGGGCTGCACGCTCGGCGAGCTCGTCGACGGCTTCCTCGAGCACGGGCTTCACGGGTGTCGCGCCGAGCGCGACGACGCGGGCGCCCGACTCGAGCTCACTCAGGAAGAGCACCTCGTCGATGAGCTCCGTGATCTGGTCGACCTCGGCGCGGGCCTGCTCGACGAGCGCGGGTACGTCCTCGCCGGGGAGGACCGTCGTCTCGAGCAGCGTCACCAGGCGCGCAAGCGGTGTGCGCAGCTCGTGCGAGACCGCGGCCGTGAAGCCCGCCCGTAGCTCCTCGTACGCGGCGAGGTCGCCTTCACGCGAGAGATAGACGATCCGCTCGCGACGTCCACCGATCTCGTACGGCACGACGAGTGGAATGACACCCCTCTCACCGGTGAGCAGATCGGACGGGAGGTGCTCCCCCTCCCGCAGCCCGTCGATCGTCTGGCGCGCACGACGGCTGGCGTGGAGGACGCGGTCCTCGTCGTCGAGGAGCACGATCGCCTCGCGGCTCTCCTCGACGAGGACCCTCCCGCGAATCGCGTCGGCATCCGTCACGTCACACGGTTCTAACAGAAGGCTTGCGGTTCGCTTGCTCGGCCCTCACGGCCCTCGAACTCACATGTCGGTGAATCCGTCCGTCCTCGGGAAAGGAGAACCACATGAAGCGCAAAGCTGTTGCATCTCTCGCGGCAGCCGCTGGGGTGCTGCTCGCTGCGACGGTCGCCGCAGCCGCGGTGATCACCGGCACGCCCGGCGATGACGTCCTCCGCGGGACGGAGCAGGCAGATCGAATCTCGGCCTTCGCCGGGAACGACGCGATCTATGCCCGGGGCGGCGGTGACGACGTCCGGGCCGGCGTCGGGAACGACGGCGTCCGGGCGGCCGACGGCGACGACCTCGCGTACGGCGGTCGTGGTGACGACACCGTCGCCGGCGGCGACGGGAACGACCGGCTCTACGGCGGCTCGGATGCCGACCAGATCCTGGGCGGGAACGGCAACGACCGCGGCGCGGGCAACCGAGGCGCGGACAGCGTCCAGGGCGGAGACGGCAACGACTCCCTCTTCGGCGGCTTCGGGCCGGACCGCGTACTCGGCGGGAGCGGGAACGACGAGCTGCATGCGCTCGCACCCGACGGCGATCCCGACCTCCTGAACTGCGGGCCGGGGCACGACAGGGCCTGGGTGCTCCGGTCGGAGCGCCCCTCCACGCAGCTCGTCGTCTGCGAGACAATCCACCTCGTCGACGGCACGACCGCCGACCAGGACGAAGGCGAGAACGCGGACGCTGACACCGAGGCCGACGGCTAGTCCCCTTCGGACGTGTCCAGGGGTCTGACCCTAGGGGTCTGACCCCTGGACACGTCCTTTCCGAACACCACCCGGTCACCAGACGTTCACCAGCCTGCGGCCCCTGGATCGCTTCGGGGCGGCCACTATGGTGTCGCCGGATGGCGAAAGTCCTGATCATCGAAGACGACGACGTCATCGCTCGCGGGATGGCGCGCCACCTCGAGATGGCCGGCTTCGATGCCGTCGGGGTGGCGAACGGCGAGACCGGGCTCGCGCGGCTGCGCTACGAGCGGCCCGACGTCTGCGTCCTCGACCTCATGCTCCCGGGCATCGACGGCTGGCGCGTGATCGAGCAGGCGCGCGACGAGGGGATCGGCACGCCGATCGTCGTCGTCTCCGCGCGCGGCACCGAGCACGACCGAGTGCACGCGCTCGAGATCGGCGCCGACGACTACCTCGTGAAGCCCTTCTCGATGAAGGAACTCGCCGCACGCGTCCGCGCAGCGGCGCGACGCGGCGTGAGCGAGGCCGAGCCACGGCGCGGCGACGAGATTCGCATCGAGGAGCTTCGCCTCGATCCCGACAACGTTCAGGCCTACGTCGACGGAGAGAGCGCCGACTTGACACCGACCGAGTTCCGCCTCCTCTACACCCTTGCGCGCGAGGAGGGTCGGGTGCTCACCCGCGACGAGCTCCTCCAGCGCGTCTGGGGCCGGCGCGCGACCCACCGCGACCGCACGGTCGACGTCTTCGTCCGCAAGCTGCGCGAGAAGATCGACCGCCGCGCGCCGCGGCACACCTTCATCCACACCCGCTACGGCGTCGGCTACAAGCTCGAGGCCGAGCCGAAGTAGCGCTCACGCGCCCGCGGCAGCCGCGGCCTCGGCAAGCTTTCTCTGCCTGCGATCCTCGGGGGTTGGCAGCGCCGTGGCGATGATCCAGGCCGTCGCGGCCGC
>DASUCN010000182.1:0-12580 GCA_036276015.1 Gaiellaceae bacterium
GATCCTGTACTCGCTGGGCGACCTTCCGGGAGTCGACGAGTACCCGCTCGCCGACTTCTTCCTCCACTGGGTGAACTTCCTCACCCCGCCGATCGAAGCGATGCGAGCCGTGCTCTTCGACGGCGAGCTCCCCGGCGCCGCAGACACGATCTACACCGTCGTGGCCGCTCTCGTCGCCCTCGCGCTCGGAGCGCTCGTCTTCAGTCGCTCGGACGACCGGATCGCGACCGAAGTCTGACCACGGCGCGGCCTTCGAAGAGGCGGTCCGGCCCCGCGTAGGCCGGCAGGCCCGCGTGCACGAGAGGCTCGATCCCGACCAGGAGCGACGGGAGCAGGAGCGGCTCGCCGAAGCGCGGATTGCGGCCGCCGCCGGGCGCCCACGCGGCGAGCTCGCGACGGTCCGCTCGGGACTCCGGAGAGACGGCCGGCCCGACCGCGGGGTACCCCTCCGCGTGCGCGTCGAGGAGCAGGCGCGACCACCCCGGCTCGGGCAAGGCGCCCGCCACCAGGTGCGCGACCGCGGCCGGATCCTCGGTCACGAGCGGCTCCTCCTGCGCCGCGAGCGCGGCTTCGAGCTCGGCGTCGCTCGCGCCGCCGTGGATGCGAACGCCCAGGCGCCGCTCGTCGATCCGCGGCCGCACCTCGACCGGGATCTCGAGCGGCGTCGACCCGAGCTCGGCGAACCAGAAGCGGAACTCCTCGACGAGGTCGAAGGCGAGCCGGTAGGTGCCCGGCGGGCGCGGCGCCAGCACGCCAGTCTCCAGCTCGATCTGCTGCCCGGGCTGGACGACCTGCGGGAAAGCCGTGCGCTGCCCGTCCCAGACGATCGGGTTGCCGAGCGGATCGAGCCAGTGGTAGGCGAGCTGTACCCCTTCGCGTCCGCGCGAGCGCCAGGGGGCCGAGCCGGCGTTCTCGATCCGCACTCGCGCGCGGGCAGGCACCCCGGCGCGCTGCTCGCCGAGCTCGTAGGCGATCCAGCGGACCGCCAGCGGGCCCGCAGGCACGGGATGCTCTCCGACTCGCTGCATCGCCCGCTAGGCCGGGATCCGCCGGCACGCGAATCCCGGAGCCGCACGAGCCCCGCTGATCGTCCGCTCCGCGGCCGCGGCGTCCCGTGACATCGCCCTCTACTCTAGGCCCGATGGAAGCGGGCCCGATGGAGGTCGGCGAGATCCGGGTCGAGGGCGTCTCGCGGTGCTTCCGCGTGCACGGCCGGGAGGCGCGCACGCTCAAGGATCTGGTCGTCCAGCGCGGGGGCACGGAGGCGGTGGACGTGTGGGCGCTCCACGACGTCTCCTTCGACGTCGCCCGCGGTGAGGCCGTCGGCCTCATCGGCCGCAACGGCTCCGGCAAGACGACGCTCCTGCGGCTCGTCGCCGGCATCATCAAGCCCACCGCCGGCCGCATCGATTCCGAGGGGCGCATCGGCTCGCTGCTCGAGCTCGGGGCGGGGTTCCACCTCGACTTCACCGGCCGCGAGAACGTCTTCCTGAACGGCGCCATCCAGGGGCTGAAG
Source organism: Gaiellaceae bacterium (assembly GCA_036276015.1). Taxonomy (GTDB): domain Bacteria; phylum Actinomycetota; class Thermoleophilia; order Gaiellales; family Gaiellaceae; genus GMQP-bins7. Next base: position 1,517 of record DASUCN010000182.1, read on the forward strand.
CGCGCAGACATCCGGCAGCGCTTCGACGAGATCGTCGCCTTCGCCGAGCTCGAGCACGCGATCGACCGGCCGGTGCGTACGTACTCATCCGGGATGACGATGCGGCTTGGCTTCGCGATCGCCGCGTTCCTCGACGCCGACATCCTGCTCCTGGACGAGGTCTTCGCCGTCGGCGACGAGGCCTTCCAGCGGAAGTGCTTCGGGCGGATCTTCGCGTTCAAGGAGGCGGGTGGGACGATCGTCTTCGTGTCGCACGACGCGTCGGCGGTCGAGCGGCTCTGCGAGCGGTCGGTGTTCCTGGACGCGGGCCGGGTCGCGTTCGACGGGCCGACACGCGAGGCCGTGACTCGCTACCGTCGCGCGCTCGCCGACGACGCGAACCCGGCGGAGCGTGGCGCAGGACTGCGCGAGTGGGGCTCGGGCGAGGCGGCGATCGACTCGGCCGCGCTCGTCGGTGAGGAAGGCTCCGATCGAGTCCAGTTCCTCTCCGGCGAGCCGTTCGAGCTGCGCGTGAGCGTCGCTGCCGCCGACGTTCCCCCGCCGCGCCTGCAGCTCGAGCTCCGCGACGACGCCGGCTCGCTGGTGGCCGGCCACGCCGTCGATCTGCGGACGCTCGGCTGGGCGAGCGGCAACGGGGCGCGCGACGTCCGGTTCCGCATGGACGCGCTCCCGCTCGCGGACGGACGCTTCCATCTCCGGCTCGGGCTCACCGACGAGTCGGGGGAGCACGTCTACCACTGGCTCGACGACGCGCTCGTGTTCGTCGTCTATCCGGGGGACGACGCGCGGGGCGTCGTACGCTTTGAAGGGACGTGGATGCTCGAGGAGAACTCTCCCACTCGATGAGCGCGCGCACCTGCCCGGACTGGCCGGAGCTCATGGAGCTCGACCCGGACCTCCAGTTCAAGCACTACACCGTCGCCGAGGCCCAGCTTCCGGCCGAGGCGCTGTCGCGCATCACCCACGCCTCGCTGGGCGAGGTCGAGATCTGCTGCGATCTCGAGCACCATGTCTTCAACCCGGGGCACACCGACTCCGACGTGGCCGAGGCGCTCCGCGGGACGCACTGGTTCGACGTGCACGAGTGGGCGACCTCGGGCCCGGGCGCCAACGGCAACTCGTCGAACGCGGCGTAGGCGAAGAGCACGCCGGCCGAGGACTACGCTTCGGCGCGTGCCCACGGTCGTCATCCCGTATCGCGGCGACGCGAAGCGCCGTGTGTCCTCGCAGCTCCGCGCGGCCGTCGCGCTCGCGATGCTGGGGGACGTCGTCGACGCCGCACTCGCCGTGGGGCATGTCGTCGTCGTGACCGACGACCCGTCCGTCGTTGCGCCCGAGGCCGAGGTCGTCGAGGACCCGGGAGGCGGACAGGGCGCAGCCGTCGCAGCTGCACTCGCGCAGCTCGACGGGCCTGTGCTCGTCGTCAATGCCGATCTGCCTGCGGCCACGCCGGCCGCGCTGCGCGCGCTCGCGGAGGCGGGTCTCGCCCTCGTCGAGGCGCGGGACGGATCGACGAACGCGCTCTCGCTCCCGGATCCTGCCCTCTTCGCACCCCTGTACGGGCCGGCGAGCGCCGAGCGCTTCCGTCGTCATGCGAGGTTCGCAACAGTGCCGATCCCGGAGCTGCAGGCCGACGTCGACGCGGACGGCGACCTCGAGCTGATCGGGCTCACGCTCGGGCCGAGGACGCGCGCGCTCCTCGCCGTGCCCGCGTGACCACCGCTCCCGGGCGATGAAGGTCTGCCTACTCTCGGGCGGAGGAGGCGGCGCTCGCTTCGCGCGCGGGCTGGACGCGGTTCTCGCCCCCGGCGAGCTCACCGTCGTCGGCAACGTCGGCGACGACCTCGAGCTCCTGGGATTGCGGATCTCCCCCGATCTCGACAGCCTCCTGTACACGCTCGGCGGCCTCGGCGACGACGAGCGCGGCTGGGGACGCGCCCGGGAGACCTGGAACGCGCTCGAGTCGGCGGCCTCGTGGGGCGGCCCGGACTGGTTCCGTCTGGGCGACCGGGATCTCGGGCTCCACCTCGTGCGGATGGAGGCGCTCCGGGCCGGAGCGACGCTCTCGGAGGTCACGGATGCGCTCTGCGAGCGCGCCGGCCTGACCGCGCGCGTCGTTCCTGCGACGGACGCCGCGCTCCGTACGCACGTCGTCACGCCCGCCGGCAGCTTCGCGTTCCAGGAGTGGTACGTCGGCCGCGGGCACGCCGACGAGGTCGATGCGGTGGAGTACGACGGCGCCGCGACGGCCGAAGCCGCGCCAGGCGCGATAGAGGCACTCGCAGGCGCGGAGGCCATCCTCCTCGCGCCCAGCAACCCCTACCTCTCGATCGGCCCGATCCTGGCAGTCGCCGCGGTCCGGGAGGCGCTCGAGCAGCGAGCCGTGCCCTGCGTCGCCGTGAGCCCGATCGTCGGCGGTAGGGCCGTCACCGGCCCGCTCGCCCGTATGCTCACGCGCATGGCAGGCGGGACGACTCCTGCCCACGTGGCGCGCTGCTACGAGGGCCTCGTCGACACGCTCGTGATCGACGAGGCCGACGCCCCTGCCGCCGTCGAGGTCGATCTCGTCGTCACGAGCACGCTCATGCGCGACCGGGACGCCGAGCGACGCCTCGCCGACGCGGTCCTGGAGGCCGTGTGCGCGTAGCGATCGTCGGCGGCACCGGGCCGTTCGGGCGGGCGCTCGCGGGCCGCCTGCACGACGCAGGCATCGACGTCGTCGTCGGCTCGCGCGACGCCGAGCGCGCGCAAGCGGTGGCGCTCGAGCTCGACTGCCTCGGGGAGACGAACCGGCAGGCCTGTGCGGGCGCGGACTTCGTGATCCTCGCGGTGAACGCCGATGCCGCTCTCGAAACCGCCCGCGAGCTGCGGGACGACATCGGCGAGAGCCCGGTGCTCTCGGTCGCATCCGAGCTTCGCTTCACGAAGGACGGCGTCCTTCCGTCGCCCGACGCGCTGTCGCTCGCCGAGCAGATCCAGGACGTTCTCGACGGGCCCGTGGTCGCCGGCTTGCACTCGCTCGCCGCGTCGAGTCTCGCCGGCGTGGCCCCACCCGACGCGGACGCGTTTGTATGCGGAGACGACGAAGGCGCGAAGGCACAGGGGCTCGCCCTCGCGCAGAAGCTCGTCACGGGTCGCGCGCTCGACGCCGGGCCGCTCGCGAGCGCGCGTGCCCTCGAAGGGCTCACCGCGGTCATCGTGAACCTGAATCGCCGCTACAAGGGACACGCGGGCATCCGGGTCACGGGCCTGGGTTGACCGGCGAGCTCCGCGTCGTACCGCTGCACGGGCTCCCCGAGCTCGAGGAGGGTGACGACCTCGTGGGGCTCCTCGTCGGCGCGGCGGCCGCAGCCGGTGGGCTCCGGGACGACGACGTCCTCGTCGTCGCCCAGAAGGCGGTCTCGAAGGTGGAGGGGCGGGTCGTCGACCTCGCGACGATCGAACCCTCGGCCCGCGCCCGGGAGCTCGCCGGCGACGCGGACCCCCGCCGCCTCGAGGTGATCCTTCGCGAGGCACAGGAGATCGTGCGCTCGCGTCCGCCGCTCGTGATCGCAGAGACCCGGCACGGCTTCGTCTGCGCGTCCGCAGGCGTCGATGCTTCGAATGCCAAGGGACCGGACACCCTCGTCCTGCTCCCGCTCGACCCGGACACCTCCGCGGCTCGGCTCCGGAGCGGGCTCGAGCGCGCAGCGGGCGTCCGCGTGGGCGTCGTCGTGTCCGACTCCTTCGGCCGCGCCTGGCGCCGAGGGACGACCGACGTCGCGCTGGGCGTCGCGGGGCTGACCGCCCTGCTCGACCTCGGAGGCGAGCGGGATGCGACGGGCTACGAGCTGCACGCGACGCAGATCGCCGTCGCCGACGAGATCGCGGGCGCCGCGCAGCTCGTCATGGGCAAGACCGACGGAGTTCCAGCCGCGATCGTGCGTGGCCTGCGGCTCGTGGGCGAAGGACGCGGAAGCGACCTCGTCATGCCCCGCGAGCGAGACCTGTTCCGGTAACCCGGCTAGACTCGACCCGTGCGCAAGTACGCGATCTGGGGCACTGCGACCTCTCCCGAGCAAGAGGAGTGGGTGCGCTCGATCGGCAAGCAGTTCGAGGCGGACGGGTTCGTCCTTGTCGACGACATCGCGGACGCGGACTTCGTGCTCAACATGTTCGACCCCGAGGATCCCAAGGCGTTCCGGCGCGCCTCGCGCGGCACCTACTCGGCAGCCTTCTACGAGCTTCCGGAGGCGCCGGAGGACGCGCTCAAGGCCAGCTACCCGATGCTCGTCCGCACGCTCTCGAACGTGGTCCTGCTGCGGGTTCCCGGCGAGGGCGTCTGGTTCACGACGATGGAGCAGGGCACGTACCACGTCTCCGAGGATCCCGCGGCGATCTACGAGCGGCTCGAGCCGCTCGCCACCTCGCGCCTCGTCATCGACAACGAGTGGATTCCCGATCTCGAGCCGGACCTGTGGGACGGTGACGAGATCACGCAGGACCTCGCCGACGCCGGCCGGCGTCTCGACGAGCTCGACCTCCTGCCCTCTCCGTTCCCCGTCGAGGAGTACCTCTCCGGCCGCGATCTCCGGCACGTGATGCGCCTGTACTCCGTCGGCGGCCTCTCCTACGGAAACCTCTCGGCACGCAAGGACGCGACGCGGTTCTGGATGAGCGCCAGCGGCGTCGACAAGTCGAAGCTCGAGTCGGTGGGGCGCGACATCCTGATGGTCAAGGACTTCGACGACGACCGGGGGGTGATCGTGCTCAGCGTCCCTCCGGGGATCGAGCCGCGGCGCGTGTCGGTCGACGCGATCGAGCACTGGATGATCTATCAGGCGCATCCCGACGTCGGCGCGATCCTCCACATCCACGCCTGGATGGACGGCATCGCTGCGACGGACGTGAACTATCCGTGCGGCACGCAGCAGCTCGCCGTCGCCGTGGCCGACCTGGTGGCGAAGGAGCCCGATCCCGCGCACGCGGTGATCGGCCTACGCAACCACGGGCTCACCTGCACCGGCGACAGCCTCTCGGAGATCCTCGATCGCGTCGCGCCGAGGGTCCTCCGTCAGGTCCCTATGACGTAGCGCCTCGCAGCCGCAGCGCGGTCAGCACGGCGAGGAGCGGCGCGATGAGCACGTCGTTGACGAGACACCACACGCACACGGCGTCGATCACGAAGAGCTGCAGGGCCAGCAGGTAGAGCGCGAAGACGAGCCCGACGAACGCGATCGTCGCCGCGGCGAGCCGCGCGGTGGGCGAGTCCCAGACGATCAGGCCTAGCAGGAGCGTGTAGGCCCCGAGACCGAGCAGCGCGACGGGAGCGCCCGCGATCTCGGCGTACTCCGACTCCTGCACCGTCTCGCAACCTCCGCCCGCGACGCAGACGAGCGCGGCATCGTCGAAGTGCACCCACGTCAGGTAGCCGGCGACGGCGATGCCTGCGAGCGCGACGAGCGCCGCTCCGAGGCGCAGCGTGCGGTCGCTCACCCGGCGAGCGCGTCGTCCAGAGCCGCCTGCATCTGCTCGATCGTGGCGACCTGGATCGTGTACGGCTCGTCGTCGCCGATCGCGATCTGGAGCGTCGGGGTCCCTGGGATGCCCGCCTCCTGCGCAATGGCCTCCGCGCCCTCGGCCTCGGCGACGATGTCCTCCCGCTGGGCGTCCGCGAACAGCTGGTCGACGTCGAGCCCCTCGATGCCCGCCGCCAGCTCGCGGACGAGCTCGTCGGTCACCCAGCCTTCGTTCTCTCCGCCCTGATTGCGGTACATCGCCTCCTGCAGATCCCAGAGGCGATTCTGTTCTCCGGCCGCCAGGAGGAAGCGGTACGCCGTCACCGAGTCCTCGCCGATGAAGGGGAATCCCCGGAACTCGGTCTTGACCGTCCCCGTTCGCACGTATCCGTCGACGACTGCGGGGAAGAACTCCTCGGTGTACGTGCGGCAGGCCGGGCACTGCGGATCAGCCCACTCGACGAGCGTCACGTTCGCTGCGGGCGATCCGAGAACGCGGCCGTCTTGCGGAATGCCGCTGAGGCTCACGACCGGGCTCTCGGTCACCGCCGTGCTCGAGTCGTCCCGCAGGAGCAGAGCGGCCGCGACGAGGGCGGCGGCGGCGACGATCGCGATGCCGAACGCGAACACCACGGTGCGCCCCGCCGGGCGGTCCTTCGAGCGCGGATTCATGGCCGCCATGCGTTTCGAAGTGTGCCCGTCCCTCCGGCGAGGGGCCTTCGGAAGCGTTCCCTGCCTACGCGACATGCGTCCGCGCGTGGAGGTCGGCCTTCACGGCGACGACGCCCGGGACACGCGAGACGAAGATGGGGAGCATCTCCGTGTCCGCCTCGGTGTCGACCTCGCCCTTCAGGGTCACCCGTCCGTCGACCACGGTGACCGCCACCCGCCCGGGCTCGACCCAGAACGTACGGCGCAGGATGTCGTCGCGGATCTCCGCGGCCAGCTCGCCGTCGTCGCGTGTGAACGCCCTGACGATGTCTGCGCGCGTCAGAATCCCGACGAGCTTGCCGTCCTCGATGACCGGGAGGCGATTGACGCCCTCGTTCATCATCCTGCGCGCGGCTTCGTGCACGGGCCGGCGCGCGGTGATCGTGATCGGCGGGCTCGACATCGCCTCGCCGGCCGTCCGGGCGTCGATCCTCTGCTCGCGCGGCTCGGGATCGAAGAGCCACGACAGAAGGCCCCCCTGTTCGGTCCCGCCCGCCGCCTTTGCGACGATGTCGGCCTCCGAGAGCACGCCCACGACCTCGTTGCCCCGAGTGACGGGCACGCCCGAGATCTTGTGTGCGACCAGCAGTGCGGCCGCTTCGCGCAGGGGCGTGTCCGGCCGCACCGACACGACGTCCTTCGTCATCAGCTCTCGAACCTTCATCGTTCCTCCCTTCGTTTCACCGATCGTCGCCGCGAGCTCGCGCTCGGGCATCGGTCCGACTGCGGAGTGGAACTACGGGTTTACCGCGGCCTCCACCGTCTAACGTCCGCGCTCGGTGGCCTCGGTCGACGTCGTCACGGTCTTTCTCGTCGCCCTGGGGACAGCCCTCGCGACGGGCCTGGGAGCGATCCCGCTGCTCTTCGCTCGAACGAGCGGACCGCGCGCGCTCGGGATTGCCAACGCGGTCGCGAGCGGCGTGATGGCTGGGGCGAGCGTCAGCCTCGTCCTGGAAGCGTCCGACCGAAGCATCTCGCGAACGGTGCTCGGCGTCGTCGCCGGCGTGCTGTTCATCGTGGTCGTCTCGAGGTATCTGCACGCCCCGCATCACGCACACGACTTCGGTGTCCTCAGCGGGGAGGACGCAGTGAAGGGCATCCTCATCGTCGCGGTCATGACCGTGCACTCCGTCGCCGAGGGCGTAGGTGTCGGTGCCGCGTTCGGGGGCGGGGAGACACTCGGCCTGCTCATCGCGATCGCGATCGCCGTGCACAACGTCCCGGAGGGGCTCGCCATCAGCCTGGTGCTGGTACCGCGCGGGACCTCGGTTCGGGCGGCGGCGGGCTGGAGCATCTTCTCGAGCCTGCCTCAGCCGCTGCTCGCGGTGCCTGCGTTCCTTTTCGTGGAGGCCTTCGAGGGGGTGCTCCCGGCCGCGCTCGGGTTCGCCGCGGGAGCGATGGCGTGGATGGTCGCGCGCGAGCTCCTCCCCGACGCGCTCGGGCAGGCCTCGTCGCGCGTCGTCGCCGTGACGGGTGTCGCTTCGTTCCTCGCAATGCTCGCCTTCCAGGCGCTTCTGCTCTAGCCGCGCGGGTTACACCACGCCTTACACCTCCGAGGCGATGGTCATCCCCCGAACGAGGGAGTACTTTCGGGGCCATGATCGAGCTGGTCACCGAGAGGAAGGCGACGCCCATAACGGCGCGACAGCGCGAGGTCGTCGCGTTGATCGCAGCGGGGTACTCGAACGACGAGGTCGGAGCCCGACTCGGGATCTCCCCCAGGACGGCGAAGGCGCACTGCGACGTGCTTCGACAGAAGCTCGGCGTCCGGCGACGCCGCCAGATCCCGATCGCGTTCAGGTTGCTCACGGGAGAGGACCCGCTGTCTGCGGGGCGCCGCTACGCGGCTGCGGCTCGGCTACCCCGCTGACCCAGGGGCGTCCGCGACCTCCGGGTCGCGGGCGCCCCCTCCGCTTCGGGAGTGTTAGGGTCGAGCGTCGATCCAGGTGACGTCGGGTAGGGAGGGCGACGACGGCGACAGCACCGGAAGTGCGGATCCGCAAGCGGAGGATCGTCGAGCGGCCTCGCCTGTTCGCTCTCCTCGATCAGTCGAAGGCGCCCGTCCGCATGCTCGTCGGGCCTGCCGGATACGGGAAGACGACGCTCGCCGAGCAATGGGTCGCGCGCGACGGGCGAGTCGCGACGTGGTACACGGCGCGATCCTCCTCGACGGACGTCGCCGCTCTCGCGCTCGGCATCGCGCGGAGTGCGACCTCCATCGTCGAGGACTGCGACGCGAGGCTCCGTGCGCACCTTCGTGCGCTGCCGGCGCCTGCCGAGAACGTCGAGACGCTCGCCGAGATCCTCGGCGAGGACCTCGCGCCCTGGCCCGCGCACGCGTGGCTCGTCCTCGACGACTACCACGAGGTCGCGGAGGAGCCGCGCGCCGAGGACTTCGTGAAGACGCTCGTCGGGGTCTCACCCGTTCAGCTGCTCGTCGCGAGCCGGGTCCGACCGTCGTGGGTGACGACGAAGGAGCTGCTCTACGGCGAGGCCTACGAGGTGAACCAGATCGCTCTCGCGATGGACAGCGACGAGGCCATGGACGTCCTCGTGGACCGCAGCCCACCGTCGGCCCGAAGCCTGGTCGTGCTCGCCAACGGCTGGCCGGCGGTGATCGGGATCGCGAGCGTGTCGTCGGCGGAGATCGCGGAGGACGTCGAGCAGGTGCCCGAGTCGCTGTACAGGTTCTTCGCGGACGAGGTCTTCAACGCGCTCGGCCCGGACGTCCGGCAGGGCCTGACGACGCTCGCGGTCGCGCCCGTCCTCGACCACGAGCTCGCCGCGGCGCTTCTCGGCGCAGACGACGCCGAGATCGTGTGCACCGCGGCGCTCGACGTCGGCCTGCTCGTCGAGCGTGAGCATCGACTCGACCTGCACCCGCTCGCCCGCGCCTTCCTCGAGGAGCGCAGCGCGCAGCTCGGCCTCGCGCCGGCCGAAGGCACAGGCGCGGTGTGCCTCGACGTCTACAGGCAGCGGCGGGAGTGGGACGCCGCGTTCGAGCTCATCCTGCGCACCGGCGCGACCGGCGAGCTCGACGATCTGATGCGCCGCGGCCTCGACGAGCTCCTCGACACGGCGCGGCTGTCGACGATTCAGCGCTGGTGCGACGTCGCGGGAGACGCCGGCGTCGACACGCCCATCTTCGCCGTTGCGCGAGCCGAGACCATGCTTCGTGGGGGCAGGCACGTGGAGGCGGTCGCCCACGCGGAGATCGCAGCGCGAGACGACCCGGACCTCGCATTCCGTGCTCTGTGCGTGGCCGGGCGAGCCGCGCATCTCGCATCGGACGAGGACGATGCCTTTCGCTTGTTCGTCCGCGCCGAAGAGGTTGCGGCCACCGACGCTGAAGTCAGAGATGCGCGATGGGGCCAGGTCATGTGCCTGGTCGAGCTTGAGCACGCCGACGTTGAGGCGATGCTTCGCGAGCTCCAAGCTGACGTGAAGATCACTGATGCGAGGGACGCGGTTCGCGCTGCCGCTTCTGGCTTGAGCTTCCAGGTAAAGCTTGGAAACCTCGACCTCCACGACGCTGATGTCGCGGCGCGTCTCCTCGACCATGTAGGTGATCCACTCGTCGTCTCTGCGTTCCAGAGCACCTACGCCGCCGTACTCGGACTCGTCTGTCGCTACGAAGAAGCTCTCGACGTAGCTCATGCCTTCATGGAAACGATTGATCGGTATCGCTTGGAGTTCGCTATCCCCTACGCACTGTGTGCGGCGTCTCTTGCAGAAGCCGGTCTCCGCCGCTGGCAGAGCTCGATCTCCAGGATCACGGAGGCGCACGCGATAGCACAGCGCGCCCGCGATGGGCATGCGCAGCAGCTAGTTGTCGCTCAATGGATGCGGGTGCTCATTCAGCAAGCTCGCTTCTACGAGGCACTTGATATCGAGCCGCCCATGGTTCGCAATCCGCTGCCAGCAGCTGAGGCGGAGGTCACGGGCACGAGGGCGCTTGCTTTGGCTGCAGCGGGTCGAACGCACGAAGCACGTCGTCTGATCGAGCGCGCGCGGGGTCTGTCCAGAGCGGTTGAGCCAGCTGTGCTCATTAGCGCCGTGGACGCGATCTGCGCTTTGCATGAGCACGACTCGGACTCGATCGAGCGTGTCGCCGAGCTTGAGCACGTCGCATTCGCACGGGGCGGGCTCGACATCCTTGTGACTGCGTATCGCGCGTCGCCCGAGTTGCTCAGTGTGCTTCTTCGGACGTCATCGGAGGACGATGAGCGCCTCACTCGATTGATTCGTCGGGTACGTGATGTTGATGTTGCGGAACTGGTCGGCTTCGCGGTTCCGGCCACCGGTGATAGGAGGAGAACCCTTTCGCCGCGCGAGCGGGATGTATACGACCTGCTGGTTCAGAACCTGAAGAACCGAGAGATTGCAAAGCTGCTCTTCATTGAGGAGTCGACGGTCAAGGCCCATACGCATCGCATCTACGACAAATTGGGCGTGCGCTCTCGGCGCGGACTCATCGTGCAGGCTCTACTTGAGAGGTCCGATCAGGCGACCTCTGCGACTGAGGGCTCTGGCTCAGACTCTTCGTAGGTGCTCTGCGCGAACTCCCGAAAATCATGCCGTCGCGCGAGACGGTAGTCCTCTTCCGCGCTTGCGAGGATCGCTTCGAACGCCGCAACCACGCTCGTGTCGAACTGGCTGTCAACGGCCTGCGCTAGCCGAAGACGCGCGACACGGCTCGGCATCGCGTCTCGGTAGGGCCTGTCCGACGTCATCGCGTTGTAGGCATCCGCCACGGCGATGATTCGGGAGACGAGCGGAATGTCTTCGTCTGACAACCCGTCTGGGTATCCCTGGCCGTCGATGCGTTCGTGGTGGTGTCTGACGATGGTCGCGA
>DASUCN010000183.1:0-15646 GCA_036276015.1 Gaiellaceae bacterium
GGCGTCGTCCAGATCTCCCAGTGCGCGGGATTCTTGGGATCGCCACCAGCCTTCAGGGCTTTCACAACGATCTTGTACGAGCCGTCAGGAACGACCTTCCGATGGTCGGGTGTGCCGCCACCGTTGTCGTGCATCCGCGTGCCGTCCCACGGGAACGCCGTCACGTCGTCGTTGATCGCATCGGTGTTGAACGGACCACCGACCGGCGGACGCAGGCCGTTCCGAGCGACGAAGTCCCGCTCGACGATATTCGAGAACACCGGGTGCACCGGGCTACCCGTCGCGGCATTGACGACCTGGAGCTCCAGATGCCGCACCTGGTGGTCGAAGTGGATCAGGACGTTCGGAATCTCGTCCGGCGACTGCAGCGTCCAGCGATGCCCGGCCGCCGCCTGCGCGTACGTCTGCTGAGCCTTGCTGAACGGCGGACCGTTCAGTTTGCCGATCACCGGTGCCGTCGGGATCGCGACGATCGACTGGTAGTCGCCCTTGAATCCGGCGTACGGGACGCTGAAGACGCTGTCTAGGTTGTCCTGATCTTGAAAGACCAGGTACCCGCCGTACAAACCGCCGTTCGGGATCCCAAGGAACAGCGGTGGCGTGTCGCCAACCCTGGGATCGACGGTAAGCGTGACGTTCACGGTCGCCGAGCCGTGGGCCGGCACCGTGACGCTTGGCGCGCTAAACGCGACTTGCGTCTCCGTGAGCCAGAACTCAACGTCCGCTGGGAACGTTCCGGTTGTGCCGATCGCGTCGACGTTGAAGAGGTCGTACGTGACGCTGGTGCTCGAGTTGTTTGTCACCGTGAGCGTCCGCGTAACCGGTCCTGCCTGACTCTCGCCGAGCGAGAGCTTGCCCGGGACGATGCTCGTCGTCGCGTTGATCGCGTCGTCGATGTCGACCATCCCGGCTCCCTGACGATGCACGTTGTCGAGGAGTCCGAGACCGGAGTTCAACGACCATACGGTCGGATCAGCGCTGTTCTGCAGCACGGCACGGAAGGCCGGTGCCGGCAGCGAGGGGTGGGCCTCCTTCAGGAGGGCCACCGCGCCGGCGACGTGCGGCGACGCCATGGACGTCCCGCTGATCGTCGCATAGGCGCCGTCCTCGAGCGGCCACGTCGAGCGGATCAGACCGCCGGGTGCACCGATGTCTGGCTTGACGTTCAGCTCGGCCTCCGTGCCGTACGAGCTGAACCCCGAGATGAGCCCGCCGGTCGGGTTGACAGCGGTGACCGACACTTGCCAGGTCAGCGACACGGGGGCGGTGACCAGCCGGTTGTGGATCAACTCTCCACTCTGCTGCAGGATCATCACGACAGGAATCGCGACCTGAGGCGTTGCCTCGACTCTCGGCCCGACCGACCCTGGCTGGTTGTTGTACAGAACGACGGCGACCGCACCAGCTGCCTCGGCGTTTTGGGCCTTGACCGTGAACGTGCACGTCCCACGCCTGATCAGCGCGACCTTGCCCGTAAAGTGGCCCGCCGGGAAGGGAGCGCATCCATCGTTCGCGGGAAGGGCTCCTGGCGGGACCGCTCCGATCAGGTCAGCCGCCGGGCTCTCTGCGATCGCGACCGTCCCCGAGGTCGGCGGATTCGGAGGATCGGGAATCCCTGGGATGGTGCTGACGGAATCGATGTAGGCGATCGGGGCGTTGTCTGGCGAGATCGTGAACCCCGGGGCCTGGACGTGGCTGTTGTCGTACGACGCGACACCGATCACCTTGTCGCCGACACCGGGCGCACCGGCGGAGTAGATGCCGTTGGCACCGCTGTTACCGATCGATGCGACGACGACGACGCCTGCGTCGACGAGAGCATCCGCTGCAGCAGCGGTCGGCGTCCCTGCCCAGTTGTTGAACGCGTCACCAATGGACATGTTGAGCACATCCATGCCGTCGGCTTGGATGCGCTCCATCGCTGCGATCATCACGTCGTCGGTGACCGAGCCGTCGCAGCCGAACACGCGATACGCACCGAAGGTGACGTCGGGCGCGACACCGAGCGCGCCGCCCGCGCCGGACGCCTTGTCGGCGCCGACGATTCCTGCCACGTGCGTCCCGTGCCCGTTGCAGTCGTCGGGCAGCGGGTCGGGCTGCGGTACCGGGTCGTAACCCGGACTCTCCGGATCGGCGTTGTAGTCGTCACCGACGAAGTCCCAGCCACCTGCGACACGCGAATTCGGGAACGGGTGCGGGGCCGCAGCGTTTCCGTCACCGCCGAGGTCGGGATGGTCTACGTCGATGCCGGTGTCCATGACGGCGACCTTCACGCCGGCACCGGTGTGACCCTCGGCCTGAGCGATGTCGGCTCCTGTCATCTGGATTGCGGTGGCCAGGTCCGGATCTGCAGTTGGCTCTGGACCGAGTGTGTAGTAACGCGCCGGGTACACCCTCGAGACGCTGGCGATTCCCGCGAGCTTGCCGACGTCGTTCCGGTCGATCCGAACCGAGACGCCCTTGAAGAGGCTCTTGTAGGCGAAGCGCTGCGTGTACTTGAGACCCACAGCCTTGGCCTGCTTCCGGAAGGTCTCAGCTCCGTCGGCGAGCTCAACGAGGAAGATGTCGGGCGATTCGCCGCCCATTGGGCCGCTCGAGTTCGCGCTTGGTAGCGCAACGGATGGCGTCAGTTGCGCCTGGCCTGCTCCGGCTGCCGATACGACCGCCGGGAGCACGAGCGCAGCAGCGATGGCCGTTAGCACGAGCATGCTCCGGCCTCGAAACGGACTGCCTCTCATGTGTACCTCTCCCCTTTCGACTATGGGCCTCTGATGGGCCTGCCCCTGAAGCGCCCCGCATCCTATGCCGCTCGAAAAGTCCCTGCAACACACAAAGGGGCGGCTCGCGCCGCCCCTTCGAGTGACATGCCAGACCGCGTTATCCGTGGATCGAGACGAGCAGCGGAATCATGAGGATTGCGACGATGTTCGCGATCTTGATCATCGGGTTGATCGCCGGGCCGGCCGTGTCCTTGTACGGATCGCCGACCGTGTCGCCCGTGACCGCCGCGGCATGGGCCTCGGAGCCCTTCCCGCCGTAGAGGCCGTCCTCGATCGTCTTCTTCGCGTTGTCCCACGCGCCACCGCCGGAGGTCATCGCGATCGCGAGGAAGAGACCGGTGACGATGGTCCCGATCAGGAGACCGCCGAGCATCTCGACCGAGATGATCCCGACGACGATCGGGATGGCGACCGGAATGAGCGCCGGGGCCATCATCTCCTTGATCGCGGAGCCGGTGACGATGCCGATGGCCTTCGAGTAGTCAGGCCGTGAGGTCCCGGCCATGATCCCGTCGTCCTCGCGAAACTGGCGGCGCACCTCCTCGACGACCTGGCCGCCCACGCGACCCACCGCCTGCATCGCCATCGAGGCGAAGAGGAACGGCATGAGGCCGCCGATGAACAGCCCGGCGATGACCCACGGATTCTCGAGCGAGAAGAAGGTCTCGACTCCATCCTCGGCGAGGCCGCGGACGTACTCGTCGAAGAGGATGAGTGCCGCCAGTCCAGCCGAGCCGATCGCGTAGCCCTTCGTGACCGCCTTCGTCGTGTTGCCGACGGCGTCGAGCGGATCGGTGATACCGCGCACCGCTTCGGGGAGGTCGGCCATCTCCGCGATACCGCCGGCGTTGTCCGTCACCGGGCCGTAGGCGTCGAGGGCGACGATGAGGCCGGCCATCGAGAGCTGCGCCATGACCGCGACCCCGATCCCGTAGAGGCTCTCGCCGGCCGCGTAGTACGCCCCGACGATGCCGGTCGCGATGACGAGCACGGGGAGCGCGGTCGCCTGCATGCCGACGGCGAGGCCGGCGATGATGTTCGTCGCGTGGCCGGTCTGAGAGGCCTTCGCGATGTCCTTCACGGGCTTCCAGCGAGTGCCCGTGTAGTACTCGGTGATCGCGACCAGGAGGAACGTGACCGCGAGACCGATGAGCGCGGCGCCGTAGAGGTTCCAGAAGTCGAAGCTTCCGCCGTCGTACGCCATCGTGACGGGGATGAACCCGACCGCCGAGAGGACGGTCGCGACGATGACACTGCGGTAGAGCGCGTTGATGATCGCGTTCTGGCCGCTCCCGACCTGCGTGAAGAACGTGCCGATGACGGACGCGAGGATCGAGATGCCGCCCAGTGCGAGCGGATAGAGCCAGAGATCCGCCCCCTCGCCCGCGAACCCGATCCCCAGAAGCATGACGGCCACTGCCGTCACGGCATACGTCTCGAACAGGTCGGCCGCCATGCCGGCACAGTCGCCGACGTTGTCGCCGACGTTGTCGGCGATGACTGCCGGGTTCCGTGGGTCGTCCTCCGGGATGCCGGCCTCGATCTTTCCGACGAGGTCGGCGCCGACGTCGGCCGCCTTCGTGTAGATGCCACCGCCGAGACGGGCGAAGACGGAGATCAGGGAGCCGCCGAAGGCGAGACCGATGAGATCGTCGACCGCCGACTCGGGGCTGTTCCCGATCCAGTCGGTGAGCACCCAGTAGTAGCCCGCGACGCCCAGGAGGCCGAGACCCACGACCAGGAGACCGGTCACCGAGCCTGCGCGGAACGCGACCTTGAACGCCGGCTGCAACCCCTCGCGCGCAGCCTCGGCGGTGCGTACGTTGGAGCGCACCGCCACGTTCATGCCGATGAACCCCGCCGCGGCCGAGAACACTGCACCGATGAGGAAGCCGAACGCGGCCCCCCACCCGAGCTTGTCGTAGAAGCCGAGCAGGAAGAAGGGCACGACCGCGACGATCGCGATCGTCGTGTACTGCTTGCGCAGGTACGCCGCAGCGCCCTCCTGCACGGCGGCTGCGATCTCCTGCATCCGCTCGTTCCCGGCTGGCTGCTTCAGGAGCCACCACGTGAGGTACAGCCCGTACAGAATCGCCACGGCTGCGCACGCGAGCGCGAACCCGACGGCGTGATCTACGAAGAAGTCCATGATCCTCCGGTTCTCCCAGTCTCGTTCGTTGTCTCGCCGATACGTCGTCGCGTCAGTTCGGACCGTTCGGCGCTTCGCCCGTCACAAAGTAAGCGCCAAGTCTCCTCGGCGCGCCGGATTATGTATCACAAGCGGCGAAGCCGCCCAGCCCTCAGGCGCGAGGCTCGTCGATCGCCTTCGCGTAGGCCAGCTGGAGATTCGCGCGCGCCTGCTCGAGATCACGAACGATCGCCTCGTCCACTCCGCCCTCGCGCAGGACGGGGTCGACCGCCCGCAGCGTCTCGATGGCGAGGCGCACCTGATCCAGGTCGCGCACCTCGGCCGTCACCCGGTGAAACCCGATCGAGGCGACCGCGGAGAGCGCGTTCAGGACGATGTCCGCGACAGCGACCTGGTCGAGCGCCTCGCGAAGCTCGTCCTCCGTCGGAAGACCCTGCTCGTCAGCCACCGATCGTCTCCGTCGCGCCGATCTGCTCGGCGTAGATCTCCGAGAGCGAGGCGCCGGTCTCGAAGCGCTCGATCTGGCGCTCCGCGGCGTTCGCCTCCGGAACCGCCAGGTACGGCGCCGCGCCGATCTCCTCCGCCGCGGGCTGCACCCATTCGATCAGCTCCTCGATCCGCTGCCGCGCCGGAATCGGCTCGCCGCGCGCGAAGTCGATGAGCTCGCCCGGAAGCCCCCAGCGAATCGCGCGCCAGAGGTTCTCCTCGATCAGGCGGTGCGGAAGCGGCTCAACGGCCTCGCCTTCGTCGTAAGCGCGGGCGATCCGTGCCGTGAGTGCCGTTGCGAACGCCGCCAGGGACTGTGCTTCGGAGAGCTCCGGCTGCCCGTCGCAGATCCTGATCTCGACGGTCGGGAACGCGAGATGCGGCCGCACGCTCCACCACAGCTGCGTGTGCTCGCTGATCGAGCCCGTGTCGTAGAGGAAGCGCACGAAGCTCTCGTATTCGGACCAGGAGGCGAACGCGTCCGGAACGCCGCAGCGCGGGAAGAAGCGGGTGAAGATCTGCGTGCGCGCCGAGTGGAGCCCCGTGTTCACGTTCTCGACGAACGGCGAGCTCGCCGAGAGGGCGAGCAGCTCCGGCAGGAAGTTCCGCAGGCCGGCGACCACGGCGATCGCGCGGTCGGCCCCGTTGATCGCGACGTGGACGTGCAGCCCGAACGTGTTGTTGCGCCAGACGACGTAGCGTAAGAGCTCGTCGTTTCGCCGGTAGTGCGGCGTGTCGATGATCCGCTGCTTCTTCCAGTCGGCCCAGGGGTGGGTTCCGGTTGCGCCGAGCAGGAGGTTCATCGGCTCGACGAGCGCCTGGAGCTGCGCACGCCGCTCGGCCATCGCCCCCGCCACGTCCGCGAACGACTCCTGCTTGCCCGTGCGCACCTCGACCTCCGAGGCGATCAGCTCGCCGACGAGATGCTCCTCGAGCGCCGTTCCACGGGCTGCCGCCTGCACGTCCTCGAAGCGGTTCGTGAGATCGAGCGAGTCCGGATCCACGATCGCGAACTCCTCCTCGACCGCAACCGTGAAGTCGGTCGCCGTCTCGAACTGCTCGCGCGCGAGCGCGATCAGTTCATCCGCCGAGAGACGCTGCGAGTCACCCATGGGAGCGCGACATTGTAGGGCCGACGCCTCGGCCGTCCTCAACCCCGTAGGGGCGACGCTTGCGTCGCCCGTGCCACTACGCGAGGTGGAAGTACAAGGCGTACAGGAGGTCGACGGCGGGATTCGACGTGTGCACGTTCACGTCCGCGGGCACGTCCAGGAGCGCCTCGGAGTAGTTGAAGATGATCTTCGCGCCGGCGTCGATGAGCGCGTCCGCCGCGTCCTGCGCCGAGTCGGCCTGGACGGCGATCACGCCGACGATGATGTTCCGCTCGCGGGCGATTTCGCCGAGATCGGCGATCGAGCTGACGGTGAGATCGCCGACGCGGGTCCCGATCTTCTCCGGGTCGTTGTCGAGAACGGCAGCGATCGTGATGCCGTGCTCGGCGAAGATCGGCGAGCTCGCGATCGCGCTTCCGAGCCGGCCGGCGCCGATGAGGGCGATGTTGTGCTGGCCCTGGGTGCGGAGGATCTGCCTGATCTCGTCGAGGAGTGCGTCCGTCCGATAGCCGACGCCCCGCTTCCCGAACTTCCCGAAGGCGGAGAGATCGCGCCGGATCTGCGTCGCGTTGATGTTCGTGTACTCGGCGATCTCCTGCGACGAGATCCGCTCCTTGCCCATCTTGCGCGCCTGAGTCAGGACTTGCAGGTACCTGCTCAGGCGGGCTGCGACTCCGACGGTCAGGCGTTCGGTCACCGGCTCCCCCTGTCGACAGTTTGTGACAAAGCGTCACGATTGTGCCTGCGTCCCCCTGGACGGTGCCCGGAGAACCGCTACGTACGAGGTTGGAGCCGTTCGCGCAGGGCGGCTGCGTCCACGAAGTACGTGAACCCGAGCTCGCCGTCGATCTCGACTGCGGGGAGAAGCTCTCGGTAGCGCTCCTCGAGCTCGGGGACGCCGGAGATGTCGACGAGCGCGAGCTCGAAGCCCAGCTCGGCACGGACTCCCTCGACGACCTCGATCGCCCGCGCGCACAGGCTGCAGTTGGGGGCGTGGTAGAGCGACACTCGTGCGCAGACCGGAAGTCCGCTGACGCGGACGTTCCGCTCGCGCGAAATCCCTGGAGGCTGCTGCTTGGCAGCCGCGTCGTCGTGACTCACGAACGCCCGCGTACTAGGGATAGAGGCCCCGGGTCGTCGTCGCTTCCGCCACACGCTGCACGGCGAGGCCGTACGACGCCATACGCAGGCTCGTGGCGTACCGCTCGCGTGTGTGCCACGCCTCCTCGAACGCACGCGCGACGATGTCGTGGAGCTTCGCGTTCACCTCGTCCTCGCGCCAGAAGTACTCCTGCAGGCCCTGCACCCACTCGAAGTAGGAGACGACGACGCCGCCCGCGTTCGCGAGGATGTCCGGAAGGACGAGCACGCCGCGATCGTCGAGGATCGCGTCTGCGCCGGGCGTCACCGGCCCGTTGGCCCCCTCACAGATCACGGTGGCCTGGACGCGATCCGCGTTGGCCTCGGTGACGACCTGCTCGAGAGCACACGGCGCGAACACGTCACAGGGAAGCTCGACGAGCTCGGCGTTCGTGATCGCCTCGCCGTTCGCGAGGCCGGCGAGCGTGCCGTGCTCCTGCTTGTGGGCGAGCGCACTCGGGATGTCGAGCCCGGCAGCGTTGTACACGCCCCCTTGGGAGTCGGACACCGCGACCACTGTGGCGCCCGCCGTATGAAGCATTCGAGCGAGGTTCGAGCCGACGTTGCCGAATCCCTGGATCGCGACCGAGTACTCGCTCAGACGTCGACCTTGCTTCGTCGAGAGCGCCTGAATGCAGTAGAGGGCGCCGCGCGCCGTCGCCTCCTCGCGGCCGAGCGAGCCGCCCACCGACAGCGGCTTCCCGGTGACGACCCCGAGGACGGAGTGGCCCTTGTTCATCGAGTAGGTGTCGAAGATCCACGCCATCACCCGGCCGTCGGTCCCCACGTCCGGCGCCGGGATGTCCCGCTCGGGCCCGATGTCGTTGATGATCTCGCTCGTGTAGCGGCGCGTCATTCGCTCGAGCTCACCCGGAGACAGCCGCTTGGGGTTGCAGACGACGCCGCCTTTGGCACCTCCGAACGGAAGCCCCATGAGCGCGCACTTCCATGTCATCCACATCGCCAACGCCTTGACCTCGTCGACCGTGACGTCCGGGTGGTAGCGAATCCCTCCCTTGGACGGGCCGCGCGCGATGTTGTGGGTCACACGGAAACCCTGGTAGACCGCGATCGAGCCGTCGTCCATCGACACGGGGATCGAAACCTCGACCGACTTCTTGCACTGCGAGAGGACGCGGATCAGATTGGGATCGAGCGCGAAGATCTCGCCCACACGCCGCAATTGCGCGTTCGCCAGGTCGAAGGGGTTCTCGCGGAGGTGGGACTCCGTCTCTGCGGTTGACATCGAGGTGTGCCTCCCTCGCTCGACGGGACGGCGCGAGTATATGGCCGCTCAGCGGACGCGATACTCGATCGTGTCGGACTGTCTCCGCGTCCCGTCACCGGGATGGGCGACGAGCCTGATCGAGAACGTTCCTCGCCCGAGGCGACTTCCCGACGGACCGCGCCCGGTCAGGCCGAACGTGTAGCGGCCGGGGAGCAACTCACGCCGCCTCGCGAGCAAGCCGATGCGCTCGCCGCTCCGCCAGAGCTCGATCTCGAGGAGCTCGACCGCGCGCACCTGCGGGTCCGGCGAGGCCGTGACCGAGCCCGCGACGAACGACAGCGCGGCCGGCGTGGCGTCCGAGATCCGCGTCCCGGTGGTCTCGAGGCGGATGCGCGAAACGAGGTCGAGCGCGGGCGGCACGGCGACCGTCCACGGCACGTGCACCTCGGGTGAGTCGGCCACGCGCAGGGCGAGCTCGCCGGTTGCCGCCCCGGCCTCCGGGGAGACGTCACCGGTGTCGGCGCGGACGACGACGGTCGCGGACCGACCCGGACGAAGCCGGACCCGTGTGGGATCGACCGTGATCTCGACTCCCTTCGGCGCGATCGCGACGTTCCCGACCGAGACGGTGAGCCGACGGCTCGAGACGTTGGTGATCCGGATCGTCCGCGCGGCACCGTTCGGGCCCGAGACGGCGCCGAACGAGAGGAGAGCAGGCGTTGCGTAGAGCTCCTGCTGAACGGCCGACCGCAAGTCGACGAGCCCCGCCCCGGACGCGGTCGGATCGAGATCGGCCCGCTGCGCCGAGCCGACGAGCACGCCGTGTAGCGCGCGGGCGTCGAGCGCCGGCCGACCCTGCGCGACCACGGCCGCGACGCCGGCGGTGACCGCGGCTGCCGCGCTCGTCCCGCTGATGGTCCCGAAGCGGATGTCGCCGTCGTCGCCGCGGCCGGGCTCCGATGTCGGCACCGAGACGCCGGGCGCCGCGAGGCTCGGCTTCAGCGAGCCGTCGAGTGTCAGTCCCTGCGACGAGAACGCCGCGATCGACCCTTCCGCCTCGCGGCTCGCGACCTGAACGTTCCCGACGGAAACGGTCACGGGGATGCCCGCGGCGAGCAGAGCGCGGATCTCGGCGACGACGCCCGCGGTGAGGCCGACGACCGGAACACCTGCCGGAACGTCGAGCGAGAAAGCGCCCGCGGGAAGGGGCCCGTCCACGAGCACGGCCAGCGCCCCGGCCGAGGTCACCTCCTCGACGGTGTCGTCCGAGAGGGCGCCGCGCGGGAGGAGCACGCTGTGGCCGGCGACCGTACTGACGCCGTCGTCGGAGAAGAGCCCGCGGATGCCACGGGCCGTGGTTCGCCGGTCGACGAGCACCACGCCGGCCGTGACCGTGTCGGTGGGCGCACCGCCCAGCGGGACGTCGTCCTCGTACAACACGCGGAGCCCCGCTCGCACGAGCACGCGGACCGTCGGAGCCGCGAGTCGCCCGTCGGACGCGCCGACGGTGAGCGCGTCGACCGCACCGCCCGGCCCCGCGATGCTCCCGTAGCCGGGCCCGGCCCAGCCGTCGTTTCCGGCCGGGACGATCGTCAGCATGTCGAGGTCTGCGGCACCGGCGATCCCCCGGGGTAGCGGGCCGTCCGCGAACGCGGCGTACGGCTCGACCATGCCGACGAGCGCGATGCGCGCCGCATCGAGGACGTCGCCGTCGTCGTTGGGATCGACTGCCGCCTCGAGCCCCGCCAGGATCTGGTCGGTGCGCGAGTAGACGCTGTAGCCGCCCTCCGCATTCGGCTGCCAGCCGCCGACGCGCACGGGGAGGATCGAGGCGCCGGGCGCGATGCCGTGGAGGCCGTCCGGCCCCTCCGTGCCCGCGATGATCCCGGCGAGCTCGGTTCCGTGGCGCTCTGGCCGTCCCGGAATCGTCGGGTGCGGCTGCGCAACGCCGCCGCTGCCCGGGTCGATGACGTCGACGCCGGAGAGGATCCGCCGACGCAGGTAGGGATGCGACGGATCGACACCGGTGTCGAGGAGCGCGACCGTGACGCCCGTGCCGTCGAGCCCGGCGATCTCCAGGTCGGCGACCGCCGACGGCAGGACCCCTCCGTCCGACGACGAGGACTGCGCCGGGTACGCGATGCGGACGGGATAGATGCCCACGACCTCGCGGTCACCGTCGAGAAGCGCCGCGGACGTCGGATCGAGGCGCGCGGAGAAGCCGTTGACGACACGGGTGTAGCGATACTCGGGCGCGATCCGCGCGCCGACTGCCGCCAGACGCGCGAGGAACTGCTCCTGCTGTGCGACCGCCGCCGCCCACCAGGCCCGCAGCTCGGCTTCCGAAGCACGTCCGCCGTTCGCACGCACGCGGGCGGCCACCGACGGCGGACGCAGGAGGACGATGTAGCGCTGTGCGGTCGACACCGACGCGCGCACACCGAGCACGCCCTGCCAGCCCGCCTCGTCGACCGACTGCGTCGGCTCCTCCTGGCCCCGGGCCCCGGTTGCGCCGAGCGCGAGCGCGACGAGCGCTCCGGCGAGCGCGAGCGAGGCCCTAGAGCCGAGATGCATACGCGTCGAGGTCACGGTACCGAGGGTATGGAAGCGGCTCGACGTACCGCGAACATGAAGCGATCATTGCGGCGTTGTCGGTGCAGAGGGCGAGCGGCGCCAACGCCGCGTCCGGAAGCGCCGACCGCAGCTCGGAGTTCGCCGCGACCCCGCCGACGACCGCGACCCGCTCGAATTGCGTCGCCGCGGCAGCTTCCTGCAGGCGTGCCACGAGGGCGCGAACGATGGCGCGCTGATAGGACGCGGCGAGATCGGCCTTGCGTGCTTCGAGTGCCTCGTCGCCGAGACCGCGCACCGTGTAGAGCAGCGCCGTCTTCAGTCCCGAGAACGAGAAGTCCAAATCCGGGACGCGCGCGACGGGGAAGTCGAAGGCGGCCGGATCGCCATCCTTCGCCAGCCGGTCGACGGCGGCACCGCCGGGATAGCCGAGACCGAGCAGGCGCGCCCCTTTGTCGAACGCCTCCCCCGCCGCGTCGTCGAGGGTCGTCCCGAGGACCTCGCTGCGCCCGTGGTCGCGCACCGCGAGAAGCAGGGTGTGGCCACCGCTCGCGAGCAGGCACGTGAAGGGTGGCTCGATCGGCTCGGGCTCCAGGTACAGCGAGGCGACATGGCCCTCGAGATGGTCGACCGGGACGAGAGGCAGCCCCCGCGCCCACGAGAGGGCCTTCGCCGCCGAGAGGCCGACGAGGAGCGCGCCGACGAGGCCTGGCCCCTGCGTCACCGCGACGCGGTCGATCGCGTTCAGCTCGACCTCCGCGACCTGAAGCGCCTCGCGCACGACGGGGCTCACGAGCTCGAGGTGCCGCCGCGACGCGATCTCCGGCACGACCCCACCGAACCGCGCGTGGAGTTCGGCCTGCGAGGAGACGACGTTCGAGAGGAGGTGGCCGTCCGCGGTGACGACCGCCGCCGCGGTCTCGTCGCACGACGTCTCTATTCCGAGTATCACGAGGCTCGCTCGGGCACCGTCGGCTCGCGCCACATGATCAGGGCGTCCTCGCGGTTGTCCGTGTAGTAGCCGCGACGCACGCCCCGCGCCTCGAAGCCGAGGCTCTCGTAGAGGCGGATCGCTCCCGCGTTCGAGACGCGCACCTCGAGCGTGTACCCGCGCCGGGGATCGGTCTCCGTGACCTCGAAGAGGCGCTCGAGCAGCGCGGTGGCGATCCCGCAACGGCGGTGGTCGTTCGAGACGGCGACGTTCATCACGTGCCATGCGTCGACGTAGCGCGAGACGAAGGCGTACCCGACGAGCACACCATCTCCGGTGAACGCGCCGAGCGCGAGCGAGCTCGGCTTGCGCAGCTCGGCGTCGAACATCGACCGCGACCACGGCGTCGGATACGACTCGCGCTCGATCGCCTCCACGACGTGGAGGTCGCTCGGCTCCAGTCTGCGCAGCTCGACGTTCATGCCTGCGGAGGCTTGGCGTCCGGCGCGCGAACGTAGATCGGCTCGATGCGGTCGACGTCGCCGAAGTCGCTCGCCAGAGCAGCGTGCAGGCGCGCGTGTGGAATGTGCGCGTCGTCCTCGTCGGGCGGCACGACTGCTCCGAGCTGCTCGAGGGCCGTGCGGTAGCGGACAGCGCCGCTCCCGACGCACACGACTCCGTCCTCGAGCACGAGCTCGTCGGGAGAGGCGGCACGCGGACCGGGGACGAATACCTCCTGCCGGCCTGCGTCGATCACCGGATAGGCACCATCGTGGGACGAGGCGAGAGCGTCGAGCGTCGAGACCCCCGCCCCGGGAATATCGAGCGCGAGACCGAGGCCGCGCGCGAACGCGAGCCCGATCCGCGTGCTCGTGAAGCTCCCGGGGCCGGTGCCGACGACGAGCGCATCGAGCTCGCTCGGAGCCGCACCTGCAACCGCAAGCAGCTCGTCGACGTCGCCGACGAGGCCACGGGCACTCCCCACCCGCTCCGCGATCACGCGTCCGTCGTCGACGAGCGCGGATGTCGCGACGTCCGTCGCGGTGTCGAAGGCGAGCACGAGCATCAGCCGAGGCCTTGTAGCAGTGCCGTCTCGAGCGAGGTCAGCACGAGCCGGCGCCTGTCGCCGCCGCCGTGCTCCAGGAGCACAGAGACGCGGACCTGCGGGAGGATCGCCGCGCCGGCCTCCGGCCACTCGACGAACACGACCGCGCCGTCGAAGTACGGCTCGAGATCTCCCCACTCGGCGGGCGACACGCCGGTGAAGCGGTAGAGGTCGAGGTGCGAGACGTCGATCGCACCCGCGTAGCGATGGCCGATGGTGAACGTCGGGCTCGTCACCGGGACGGTGACGCCGAGCGCCCGGCACGCGCCACGGACGAACGTCGTCTTGCCGGTGCCGACCTCGCCCGAGATCGTGACGACGTCACCCGGCTCGAGGCGGCGGGCGAGGGCGGCCGCTACCCCCTCGGTCTCGCCCGCCGAGGCGCTCGCGAGCTCGACGCGCACGTCAGAAGAGGCCGAGCTGGACCGACTCGGGATCAGGCTCGGGCTCGGCGGCGACGACCTCGTCCGGCGTCGCAGGCACGTCGAGCACACGCTCGAGAAGTCCGGGAATGCGGGAGAAGTCCTCCTCGAGCACCTTCAGCATCGAGGGCGTGTAGAGCGCCGCAGCGGGGTGGTACAGCGGATAGAGCGAGACCTTGCGGGCGCCGAGCATCACCTCCTGCTCGTACCCGTGCACCTTCGTGATGCCCGCCGGCTTGCCAGAGAGGAGCTTCGTGGCGAAGTTCCCGAGGGTGGCAACGAGCTTCGGCTCGATCAGCTCGATCTGACGGAAGAGGTGCGGCTCGCAGGCGGCGATCTCGTCGGGGAGCGGGTCGCGATTCCCCGGAGGCCTGCACTTGACGACGTTCGCGATGTACACGTCACCGCGCGAGAGGGCGATCCCTCCGAGCAGCTTCTCGAGGAGCTTCCCCGCCTGACCGACGAACGGGAACCCCTGCTGGTCCTCGTGGAAGCCTGGCCCCTCCCCCACGAACATCAGGTCGGCGTCGGGATTGCCGGAGCCGAACACGACCTGGGTACGCCCCTGCGCGAGCGCGCAGCGCACACAGCCCGCGGTCTCGTCGGCGTACGCTCGAAGTGCGGCGGCACGAGCGACGGCGTCCATGGGAACGCCAGTCTACGCCGCGAGCCGGATGCGGCTCTCGCGCGTCAGTGACCGCAGCCGCACGAGCCGCCGCAGCAACCGCCGCCACCGCCCGCCGGGCCGGCGAAGCTCGGCTTGGACGCAGCGCCGTGGACGGCGAAACTCGAGAGCTGCTTGAGGACCTTCGCCGCGCCGCACTCGGGGCAGGTCACGGCCTGATCGCTCGAGCGGACGAGCTCCTCGAAGTGCGACTCACACTCCATGCACGCGTACTCGTAGATCGGCACGGGGCCGAGTGTACTGTCGCGCGCAGTGGACACGTGGGCCGCACCGACGCTCGAGGGTCGCATCGCCCGCCTCGAGCCTCTCCGACCGGAACACGAGGCGGCACTGTGGGACGCCTCACGCGACCCGCGGACGTGGCGCTGGCTGAGCGTGGTCCAGCCCCAGACGAGCGACGCGTGGCACGCCTTCGTCGCTCAGGCGCTCGCTGCGGCCGAGGCGGGCACGGAGATCCCGCTCGTGACGCTGTGTGACGAGGAGGTCGTCGGCTCGACCCGGTTTCTCGCACTCCGACCGGAGCACCGCTCCGTCGAGATCGGCTGGACGTGGCTCCATCCGCGGGTCTGGGGCACGGGCGTGAACGTCGAGGCGAAGTACCTGCAACTCCGGCACGCGTTCGAGGTCTGGGACTGCAGGCGCGTGGAGTGGAAGACCGACGCGGCGAACGACCGCTCGTGCCGCGCGCTCGAGGCGCTTGGCGCAACGTTCGAGGGAGTGCATCGCAGGCACATGCTCGTCCGCAACGGCGAGAACCGCGACAGCGCGTGGTACTCGGTGACCGACGAGGAGTGGCCCGCTGTTCGCGCGCACCTCGAAGCCCGGCTTGCCGAGAAGATGGGGTAGCAGGCACACTCCGCGTGCCCGGTATCCCGGAAGGGAACTGGAGCATCCAGATGATCGAGCGCATACGAATCGTGGGCGCGCGCGGGCGCGTCGGCTCGGCCCTGGCGACGCGACTCGCCGAGCGCGGCGTCCCGTTCGACTCGACGGACCCCGACCTCGTCCTTCTGTGCGTCCCGGACCGCGCGATCGCG
>DASUCN010000184.1:0-3463 GCA_036276015.1 Gaiellaceae bacterium
GGAGGACCTCGTGCTGCTCGTGATCGGAGGCAAGGGCGGCTACGTCGAGCGCGACGGGCACATGGTGGACGAGGCCGACGTCGCACGCCGCGCGTCCTTCGGCTCGGGCGGCTGATCAGCGCGAACGGGCGAGCGCAGCACGCGTCAGTCGGACGCGCGGCTGCAGACGCGCAGGTCGCACGGCTCGAAGTCCTTCGCAGCGGCGGGCGTCGCGAGCACGAATACGCCTACGGCGAGGACCGCGGTGACGGCTCGCATGTCCGTACTACGTCCGACGTCTCGGAGAGGTTCCGCGGGGTCACGGCCGGCGGGCCGTGAACACGAGGTCCCGGGCGAGGAGCCGCGCGTGGAGCCGTGCATAGCGGCCGCCGACGAAGTCCAGGCGCACTTCCTCGAAGCCGGCGAGCAGAGCCCGGATCCCGTCCGGCGAGAACATGCGCAGATGCGTCGGATCGTCCTCGGGCGGCCTGCCACGTACGAAGCGAATGCGGCTCTGGACGCGGAACGCGTTCGGCACGGAGCCGACGAGCACCCCTCCGGGGCGCAGCACGCGCCTCATCTCGGCGACGAGGCCGTCCGGGAAGCGGAGGTGCTCGAGGAGCTCGCCGGCGACGACGGCGTCGAAGCTTGCGTCCTCGAACGGGAGGGGCTCCTCGACATTCGCCTGCACCGGCTCGATCCCGAGCGTGGCTGCCTTCTCGAGCGCGGCGGCATCGACGTCGAGGCCGACGACGGAATTCCCTTCGAGAAAGTGGCGCGTCAGCGCGCCCGAGCGACAGCCGAGGTCGAGCACCCGCTTCCCGCGGCCGATCGCCGCCTGGAAGATCGGGATGCGCTCGGGAACGAAGACGAAGTCGCCCTCATCGCGCCGCTCACGGTGATGCTCCTCGTAGCGCTCGCCGAGCGACGTCACGCCGAGCCGACGGCCGCCTCGTGGCCGAGCGAGGCGATCGTCCTGCGCAAGCCTTCCACGAGCGTGATCTCGGGCTCCCAGCCCAGGATCTGCTTCGCCCGCGTGATGTCCGGCTGCCGTACCTGGGGATCGTCGACGGGCAGCGCCTCGAACACGATCTCGCTCGGGGACTCGGTCATGCGGATGATCGTCTCCGCGAGCTCGAGCAGGGTCTTCTCGTCCGGGTTGCCGAGGTTCACCGGGAGGTGCTCATCCGACTCGGCGAGGAGGACGATCCCGCGAACGAGGTCGTCGACGTAGCAGAAGCTCCGCGTCTGCGACCCGTCGCCGAAGACGGTGACGGGCTTGCCCGCGAGCGCCTGCCGGAGGAAGGTCGGGATCGCGCGACCGTCGTAGGCGCGCATGCGCGGGCCGTAGGTGTTGAAGATGCGGACGATCGCCGTGTTCACGCCCTGCTGGCGGTGGTACGCCATCGTGAGCGCCTCCGCGTAGCGCTTCGCCTCGTCGTAGACGCCGCGCGGGCCGATCGGGTTCACGTTGCCCCAGTACGTCTCCGGCTGGGGATGCACCTCGGGATCGCCGTAGACCTCGCTCGTCGAGGCGAGGAGGAAGCGCGCGCGCTTCCACTTCGCGAGGCCGAGCGCATGGTGCGTCCCGTACGAGCCCGTCTTCAGCGAGTGGAGGGGCATCCGCATGTAGTCCACCGGGCTGGCCAGGGCGGCCAGGTGGTAGACGACGTCCACGGGCTCGTCGCACACGATTGGCTCGATCACGTCGTGGTTGACGAACGTGAACGCGTCGTCGCGCAGGTGGTCGATGTTCTCGAGCGTCGACACCACGAGGTTGTCGACGCAGATCACGCGGTGTCCCCGCTGCAGGAGCGCCTCGCAGAGGTGAGAGCCGAGGAACCCGGCGCCGCCGGTGACGAGTGAGGTCGGCATTGATCTCGATGCTAATCGGCCGGGCGTGCGCCCGACTTCACTCCTTACGACAGCCGAACCCAAGCTCCTGCGACGCAGTGCGCGACCGCGCGTTGCCAGGGTCTGACCCTGAGATGCGCCGAGTTCGCCGAAGTTCGTCCACAGGGACCGGTTCAGCGCGTCGCCCGCGGTACGGTCGGTCGATGGCGCGGATGCTTCGCCGGACGCTTCCCGATGGCTACTTCCACGTCATGGCGCGGGCGGGATACGGCCGCGAGCTGTTCGTGGACGGCGCCGATCGGCGGCACTTCGTCGGGATGCTCCGCGCATGCGAGGAGCGACACGCGTGGGTGTGCCACGCCTACTGCCTGATGACGACGCACTACCACCTCGTCCTGGAAGCGAAGCGTGCAGCACTCTCGAACGGCATGCGCCGCCTGAATAGTGGCTATGCGGCGACGTTCAATCGTCGCCACCGCCGCTTCGGCCACGTCTTCGCGGAGCGATTCACGGCTCGTTCCATCGGAGACGAGGCGTACCTCTTCGAGGCGTGCGCGTATGTCGTGCTGAACCCCGTGCGAGCCGGGGCGTGCAGGGAGGCGAGCCAGTGGCGCTGGTCGTACAGCCGATACGGGCTCGCCGCAGCGTGACGCGCGGAGAACCGGTTAGCGCAGCTCCTTGTTCGCCTCCATGTCGAACCACATCGCGAACAGGGTCATCTGCAGCCCGGCGATCAGGAGAACCGCCACGAGCACGATCGAGGCCGGCGTGATGGCGTTGCCGGCGAGCCTCAGGACGAGCTCCACGAGGCCCAGGACGAAGCCGGCGGCGAGCATGACGAGCCCGAACACGTAGAAGAACACGAGGGGATGGAAGTCGCGGATGACGTACTTCTGCCCCATCCGCCACCAGAAGCCCTTTAACAGGAGCCAGGAGATCCGCGGGACGACCGAGCGCAGCCTGATCCCGGACTGCTCGCCCACGTCGTAGATCGGCCGCGAGGGAACGTCGCGCACGCGCGCGTTCTGCACGTTCAGGTGGACGAGCATGTCGTTCGGAAACCCGTAGCGGGGATACAGCGCGTCCAGATCGAGGCCGCGAAGCGCTTCGAGCGACACCGCGGTGTAGCCCGCCTGGGAGTCGGCGACGTGCCAGTACCCGGACGCGATCTTCGTGAGGAGGGAGAGCACCGCGTTGCCGAGGTAGCGCGTGCGCGGAATGACCTTCCACGCCTCCCCGGACACGAGCCGGTTCGCCTTCGCGTAGTCGACCTCGCCGCGCGCGACCGGCTCGACGAGCGAGCGCAGCTCGCCGGGATCCATCTGGTTGTCGGCCGCCATCACGCAGGTGACGTCGATCGCCTCGTCGCGCGCGTGCCGGTAGCCGGTCGCGATGGCGGTGCCGACACCGGCGTTCCGCTCATGGCGGAGGATGACCACCCGCGGGTCGCCGACGCCCTCGGCCGCCGCAGCCGTGCCGTCGCGCGACCCGTCGTCCACGACGAACACCCGGTCGACGAAGTCCGGGATGCCGCGAAGCGTGCCCGCGACGAGACGCTCCTCGTCGTACGCGGGGACGACGACCGCGACCCGCTTGCCGTCGAGCATCAGACCGAC
Source organism: Gaiellaceae bacterium (assembly GCA_036276015.1). GTDB lineage: Bacteria > Actinomycetota > Thermoleophilia > Gaiellales > Gaiellaceae > GMQP-bins7. Next base: position 3,450 of record DASUCN010000184.1, read on the forward strand.
GCGGGGGTCTCCCC
>DASUCN010000185.1:0-12331 GCA_036276015.1 Gaiellaceae bacterium
AGAGCGACAACCTCGCGTTGCCGATCGGTGATCGGAGTCGCCCTTCGCTCCGTGGCCAGTTCCATCATGGCCCCGAAGCTACTCACTCGTTCGAGGGACAACCATTCACTCGGGGGTGTAACGGGCGGTGTAACCCGGCTCGTCAGAGGAGGAGTGCCTGGAAAGTGAGCATCGCGACGAACGACGCGCCAGTCGCGACGAGCACCTGGCGGGTGGGGGCGCGTGCGAACGCTTCAGGGAGCAACTCGCGAGCGACCATCCAAAGCATCGCGCCCGCTGCGAAGCCGAGCGCGACGGGGAGTACTCCGGCGAACGCCTCGACGAAGAGGAAGGCCGGAACGGCGAGCAGTGGCTGGGGCAGGCTCGAGAACACACTCCAGCCGGCTGCTGCGCGCACGGACACGCCGCGCGGAACGAGCACGAGGCTGATCGCGAGTCCCTCGGGGATGTTGTGAACGGCGATCGCAAGTGCGATGAGGAGGCCCAGAGTCTCACCACCGCCGAAGGCGGCTCCGATTCCGACTCCTTCGGCCACGGAGTGCACGGTCATCACGCCGACGATGAGGAGCGCCTTGATCGCGTCGTCTCCGCGGAGCGACCCAAAGGTGTGGGCCGCGTGCGGAGCGTGCAGGAAGGTCGAAACGAGGACGATGAAGACGACGCCGAGGACCGTTCCGACGACGGTGCGGGGCACGTCGCGGTCGCCGGCTTCGAGGAGCAGGCTCACGCTCGCCGCCGCCATGACTCCGCTGGCGATCGCGTTCGCCAAGCCCAGTGTCCGGTCGTCGGCACGTCCGGCGAACAGCAGTGGGAGCGCGCCGAGCCCGGTCGCGAGCGCGGTCAGCAAAGCGGCGACGAAGACGGTGAGTGCGTTAGCGGAGTCCACCGGCGCGCGCCACCTTAGACGGTCGATGCCGCGGAAAACCCGAAGTAGGCGTCCGCAGTCCGCCCGATGCCGCACAGCTCCGCCGCGGAGACGATGCGTCCGACCCGAAGGGAGGACCGATGAAGGTACGTGAGCTGATGACCGAGAACGTCGTCTTCGTGCAGCCGGATGCTCCGCTGCGCGAGGCTGCGAGGTTCCTGACCGAGAATCGCGTATCGGGGCTTCCCGTCGTCTCCGCGACCGGAGAAGTCGTCGGCGTGCTCTCGGAGGCGGACATCGTCGCCAAGGCGAGCGGCGGGACGGGGCACGCAGGACTGCTGTCGTGGCTCTTCGACCCCGAGATCGGTGAGGACAAGGTCGCGGCGCGAACCGCCGGCGAGGCGATGTCGTCGCCTGCCGTGACGATCGCGCCCACGCGCCCGATTCACGAGGCGGCGCGGAGGATGATCTCGGACGGCGTCAACCGGCTCCCGGTGGTCGAGGACGGGAAACTCGTCGGCATCCTCACGCGAGCCGACATCGTGCGCGCATTCACGCGAGGCGACGCGGAGCTCGCGGCCGAGATTCGCGACGACATCCTCCGTCGCACGTTCTGGGTCGAGCCCGGAAGCGTCAGCGTGACGGTTGACGACGGAAGAGTGACGCTGACAGGCGAGGTCGAGACCGAGGCGGACGCCGAGATGCTCCCGATCTTCGTGTCGCGGGTTCCCGGCGTGATCTCCGTGCATCCGGAGCTGCGAGCACGAACGCGTGTCGCGTAGGACGAGCGCACCGACACCGCGTCGTCGGCCGCGCGGTCGGCACACTTCGCAGGCCATGGCTGCCGCTCCAAGCGCGAACAACCGTCCGTCGGGCAAGACCGTCGTCCTGGCGTTCGCGATCGCGATCACCGCTGCAGCTGCACTCGTTGCGATAGCGGTGATCGGCAGCACCGGTTCGAGCAAGTCGCCGACTGTGACTCCTGGCGTCGATTTCAGCGGCATTCCGCAGGCCGGTCGTGTTCTCGGATCGGCGGACGCAACCGTCACGCTCATCGAGTGGGCCGACCTGCAGTGTCCCGCGTGCCGGACCTACGCCGAGGAGTTCCTCCCGACGGTGGTCGACGAGTACGTCCGCCCGGGCAAGGTAAACGCGGAGTTCCGCGGGTTCCCGTTCATCGGCGAGGACTCGGTCACGGCGTACCGCTTCCTGCTCGCCGCGGGCGAGCAAGGCAAGCTCTGGGAGCTCCAGGAGGCGCTGTACCGCAACCAGGGCGCTGAGAACGACGGCTGGGTCACGGACGACCTCCTTCGCGAGCTGGCGTCCGAGATCGACGGGCTGGACGTGGATCGGTTGTTCGCGGATGCCGAGCGCGAGGACATCGTCGCCGAGGCCAGCGGGGCGGAAGGGGAGGCTCAGGCGGCTGGGATCGTCGGCACACCCACACTCCTCATTCGCATCGGAGACCAGCAGCCGTATCGCATCGAGGTCGCGAACGTCGATCAGCTGCGGGCCGCGCTGGACGACGCGCTGTCCGGGTGAGCGATCGCACGCTGCGCAGCGCGGCGGCGATCGTGGCGCTCGCCGGCATCGGGGTCGCCGGATACCTCACGTGGGTGCACTTCGACGATGCAGCGCTCGTCTGCGTGGCCGGTGGTGGCTGCGAGACGGTACAGCAGTCCGAGTACGCCGAAGTCGCTGGTGTTCCGGTCGCGCTTCTCGGGCTCGGGTTCTGGGTCCTGATCCTCGGACTGATCGCGTGGGACTCACCCCCGGCGCGCCTGGGCGCGGCGGCGCTCGCACTCTTCGGACTGCTCTTCAGCGTGTACCTCGTGACCCTGCAGCTCTTCGTGATCGACGCGATCTGCGTGTGGTGCATGGTCAACGACGTTGTTCTCGCGCCCCTACTGGCGGTGCTGACAGCCCTCCGGCTCAGGTCATAGGGACCTGGCGGAGGACCTTCGGCGCGACGCGGTCGAGGATCTCCGAAAGACTGTCGCCGGTGCAGGTGAGGCCGTGGTTGCGCAGGCCGATCACGGCGTGCGCCGGATCCGGCTCTCGGGCGACCAGGTCGGCGACGGCGACAGCCAACTGCTGCGTGCCGCACGGATAGTTCACGTCGGTCGCGGCGATGCCGTCCATCCAGGCGTGGATGTGGAGGATCGCGCCGACCTCGGGATGGGCCTGGTAGATCATCCAGTGCTCGATCGCGTCGACCGACACGCGCCGTGGCTCGATCCCGGGTGGAACGCTGAGGACGATGACACCGCGCTCGTCGTCGAAGTCCTTGACCATGAGGATGTCGCGTCCGATGGACTCGAGCTTCGACTTGTCGACGCCGCTCGCGCTCATCCAGAAGCGCGTCTCGTCCTTGCGCGCGGACAGGTTGCCGTACGAGAGCCCGCCGACCGAGTACAGCCGCATGACGTGGCGCAAGTCACGGCCCGAGAGGTACTCCTCGACCGGGAAGGGCGACGGCAGGAGGTCGAGCTCATCCAGCCGACGACCCGACTCGCTGATGTCGGCGGTGACTTCGTCGCCGTCCCAGAGCTCCGGCTCGAGATCGGGAATCCATTCGTTGTCGATCACGAGGCGCGACGTCGCGAGAGGTTCGAGCCGCTCATAGATCGCAGCTGGATCCTCGGAGACGTGGTACGTGCCCTGCTCCATCGTGGTGAACCACACGCCCTGCCCAGGCACGCGCAGGAGAACGACGTTGGAGAGCGTGCGGACGAGCATCGGATAGCTCGCCTTCAGCGCGTCGTCCGGCGCTTCCGGAAGCTCGTAGAACGCGGCGGAGTAGGTGCCGCGCGAAGCACGCCGGAACGCCTTCGGCTCGTTCGGGTCGAACATGTTGAGCACGAAATCCGCGTCCGCGACGTCGTCAACTCGCAGGAAGCCGTCGGCTTCGAACCGCTCGCCGACCGCACGTACCCACGCCTCGTGCTCGGAAGAGGTCGCCGTGCCCCAGATTGCGTACTTCCGCACGGCTCGAGTGTAACCGTCCGGCTAACGGAAGAGGTCGCGCTCGCGGGGCATGACGAGGTCGGTTCCACGGCCGTCGCCTGCGAGCTCGAGGCCCCGTACCACCGCAGCGGGAACGCCATCCGTCTTGCCCATCACGAGCTGTGCCGCGCCGGCGAGCTCGTCGGCGACCGCGATCTCGGTCGCATGGAGCTCGTATCCGGCGGCATCGAGCTGGCCCGAGAGGTTCACGAGGGCCTGAACGCCGGCCACACCGAGAGCGACGTCGGTCGTGCCCCGGCGCCAGGCGCGGCCGAAGGAGTCGGAGACGACCACGCCCACGTCGACTCCCGCTCGCGCACGAAGTGCATCGCGAAGCGTGGTGGCGGACGCATCGGGGTCGAGCGGCAGGAGCACGAGCGTGCCCTGGCCCTTTGCGTTCGACGCGTCGACTCCCGCGGAGGCACAGACGAAGCCGTGGCGGGTCTCCGCGATGACGAGCGGCGGACGAGCGCGAACGATCTCCCGCGCCTCGCGAAGGATCACCTCGAGGCGCCGTGGATCGGTGTCGCCGGCGAGCTCGCGCGCGCGATCGGACGGCTCGACGTCGTCGAGCCGAACGACACGACCTTCGACCTTCGAGATGGCCTTCTGAGCCACGACGACGACGTCGCCGTCCTGGAAGCCGCCGGCATCGCGAGCCGCCGCCTCGAGAAGAAGCGCCGCCAGGTCGTCTCCCTCCTCGAGCTCCGGCAGGCCACGGAGCGGAACGACGCGCAGTCCGTCTGTCAACCGAGTCCGGTGACGCGGATTCCCGCGTGGCCCTTGTACCGACGATTCATGTTCACGATGATCGCCGTGAGCCCTTCGAGCGCACGCGCGCTGGCGAGCGGGCCTGCATCGAGTGCACGTCCAGAGGTCAGACGCGCGGCGAGGTCCAGCGCAGTGGCCTTCGCGTTCGCGTCGTCACCGCAGACGAATGCATCCTCGTTTGGGGGCTCCTCGGCTCCGAGGCTCGAGGCCGCGAGCGAATGGAGACCCGCGACGACAGGCCCCTCGAGCTCTGCCTGGATCCGCTCGGCGAGCGAGACGGCGTCCTCGCTGGGAAAGACGCCGTCCTTCGAGAAGCGGAGCTCCGAGGCGACCGAGAGCACAGGAGTCGTTCCGATCTCCTCGCGGAGCTCACGCGCGGTCGCGAGCGCGCCCTCCGCGTTCACGGCGAGCACGACGAAGTCGGCGCCGGCACAGGCGGCTCCGTTGGTCTCGCCTGCACAGTCGAGCTCGAGCGCGGCGGCGGCTGCGCGCTCGGGATCACGCGAGCCGACGATCACCTCGACGCCCGACGCGTTCAGGCGCGCGGCGAGTGCCCTTCCGAAGGGTCCCGTTCCACCGACGATCGCTACGCGCACGCGGCCTCCAGGACGTCTGCTGCGAGCCGGCGCTCGTGCTCTCGGTCGCGCATGAGCGTTCGCATGACGATGAGCTCGACGCCCGCGTCGGCCGGCGCGTCGGATTCGTCGACGACGAGCGCGTCGATGAGACCCGCATAACATTGCGTCACGTGCGCTGGCGTAGTCCCGCCTGCCATGCGCCGGAGCATATGGGCGAGAGGGCCCGTGACCGCCGCTCCTCGGACGAGTGGGCTGACCGCGATGCACCGGACACGCCGCTGCTCGAGCGCGAACCGGATCTCGGGCACCGCGACGATCGGGCCGATCGAGAGGTACGGGTTACTCGGTGCGAGCAGGATCGCGTCGGCGGCCGCAAGAGCCTCGAGGACTTCTGGTGCGGCAGTCGCGACCTCGGCGCCGTCGTAGGCGACAGCGTCGACCTCGTCGGCGTGGCGGCGGCCGACGTACCACTCCTGGAAGGGAAAGCGTCCGGCAGGCGTCTGAACGTGGGTGCGGAGGCGATCGTCGGTCGCGGGAACGAGATGGGTCTCGACACCAACACGCCGTGCGAGCTCGGCCGTGACGGCGGAGAGAGCGACACCCTCGCGGAGGGCGCGTGTCCGCACGAGGTGGAGCCCGATGTCGTGATCGCCGAGCCGGAACCAGTCCTCGCCGCCGAAGCTCGCTGCAGCCTCGAGCGCGTTCCAGGTCTCACCCGAGCGACCCCACCCTCGCTCGTCGTCCACGAGCCCGGCAAGGGTGTAGAGCAGGGTGTCGAGATCCGGTGAGACGTGCAGCCCGAGGATCTCGACGTCGTCACCCACGTTGCCGACGACGGTGAGCTCACCCGGCTCGAGTACGCCCGCGAGACCTCGCGCGAAGCGTGCGCCGCCCCCTCCGCCCGAGAGGAGGACGATCCTCACGCGGGAACGGCGAGGAGCGCGCGGGTCCGCGGACCCACACGTGCGGCGATTCGCTCCAGATCGCTGTCCGAGTCGACGTCGAGCTCGAGCTCTGGGATGGAGGCCGTCGCGAACGGCGCGTGCGCACGGAAACGCTCCGCGCTTCCCGCGCCGTGGAGCGGTGCATACAGCGCTGGATCCGGGAGCGAGAGCGCGTTCGTTGTACCGTCAGGCGCCTCGACGAGCGCGAGACCAGCATCGGCAAGGCGCCGCAACGATTGGGCCGTCGCCGCGGGAAGGTCCGCGTTGACGACGAGTACATGCCCGTCGGCGTGCGCGAGGCCTGCAGCCACCGCCGCTCCGAGGCCGGCGTCCGGATCCCTCACGATCTCGGCCTGCGCCGGCACGACCGCCGGATCGTCCGTCACGACGATCACGCGTCCGACGGCGAGCGCGACCTCGACGACGTCTCCGAGCATCGCTATCGCGACGGCGGCGCGCAGCGACGACGGCAGCCGGCGTTTTGCGTCGCCGCGGTAGGGGATGACGACCGCCGGCACTCGGCGAAGGTTACGCGGCGTTCGATGCGCCGTTCGCGCCGGGCCCCGAGGTCGCCCACTCGCGGACGTCGAACCAGTGCGTGCCCCGCAGCGCCTCGGCGACGTCAGTGTCCGTATGCCCCGGGTTGAAGACGTGGTGCTCGAGGTCGCAGCAGATCTCGACGTCGCCGAGCGACGCATGGGAGATCCGGGCGAGCGCCTCCGCGGGCAGCTGCGCCTCGGTCACGGTGTAGTGCTTGAACTGGAGGTCGGGATCGAGCTCCATGAGCTCGGGCCAGTCGGGGCAGGTGCGCGCCGTCATCGGACGGGTGATTTCTCCTCGAGCGCCCATGTCCCTTCAAAGCGCATGACACCACGCGAGTCGTCCCCCGGGTAGACCACGAACACGAGCGCGTCGTCCAGCCAGTGGTAGACGTGGTCGCCGGCCTCGTCCGTGAGGCCGAGCCGGAGGTGGAAGCGGCCGTCGGCGAGGGGTAGCGAGTCGATGCGGAAGCTGACGTGGCGAGCGCCGTTGAGGCTCGACCAGCCGATGGTCTTCAGGTCGATCGCATGTCCCGCGACGAGGCCGCCGGCGTCGTCGCGGAGCTCGAGCTGGAGACGCGGCGGCGGGACGTCCGCCGCGGCGATCTCGACGCGCAGCTCGAAGGGCTCGCCCGAGAGGAACTGGAGCCGGTCGCTCCCCTCCTGACCAATGAGGACAGCCGACGCGATCGACGCCTCGCCCGACCCCCACTCGCGCAGGCCGGCGCCGCGCTCGGCAGGGCTCGCGTCGCCGGCGAGCGAGCGCCTGTAGCGAACGACCGCCTCGCGCGTCGGACCGTCGTAGGTGACCCGCCCGCCCTCGAGGAGGATCGAGCGCTCGCAGAGCCGCTCCACCGCCGCGGCGTCGTGAGAGACGAACACGATCGTTCCACCGCGCTCCTTGAAGCCGAAGATGCGCGCGAAGCACTTCCGCTGGAACGCCTCGTCGCCGACCGCGAACACCTCGTCGAGGAGCAGGATGTCGGCGTCGAGGAAGGCGGCGATGGCGAACCCGAGCCGCATCGTCATTCCCGAGGAGTACGTGCGGACGGGCCGGTCGATCGCGCTCTCCAGCTCGGCGAAGGCGACGATCTCGTCGAAGCGCTCCTTGATGTCCGCGCGCCGCAGGCCCTGGATCGCGCCGTTCAGGAACACGTTCTCGCGCCCCGTGAAGTCCATGTGGAACCCGGCGCCGAGCTCGAGCAGCGAGCCGATGCGCCCTTCCGCGCGGACGCTGCCTGCGGTGGGCTGGATGATGCCCGCGATGACGCGGAGCAAGGTCGTCTTGCCCGAGCCGTTTCGTCCGATGAGCCCGACGGCCTCGCCGCGTCCGATGTCGGCGCTCACGTCACGGAGCGCCCAGACGTCCGTCGCCTCCGTTTGTCCGCGCTGCACGAAGAGATCCTTGAGCGTTCGGGCCTCACGACCATGCACGCGGAAGGAGCGCGAGACGCCGTCGACGGCGATCTGCCCGACTTCCATGCGACTTAGAGTAGAGGCGCATGGAGCAACGCGATGCAGCCGCGCAGCGGACGCCTTCAGAGATCTTCCCGCGACCGAGATCTGCCACTCGACGGATTCCGGTCTGCGGATGGCGGGCGTAGAGCGCGATGCTGCGAGTCGGCGAGCACCCGGTTCCCGCGGGCCCGCTCGCGGTTCGCTGGCTCGGCTACGAGATCGCCGAGCAACGTGCCGGTGTCGTCACGGATGCCCGGGTGCGGCTCCAGAACGCCGGATCCGCGCCGTGGCGCTCGCGCGGACGTGAGGGCGTACAGCTCGCCTACCACTGGCTCGATCCGCTCGGAAACGCGATCGTCTGGGACGGGAATCGCGCCGCCTTCCCACGGGTCGTGTCGCCCGGCGAAGAGGTCGAGCTCGAGACGACGATTCGCGCGCCGCGACCTCCGGGTTCGTACCGCCTCGCGTTCGACCTCGTGGAGGAGTTCCGCTTCTGGTTCGCAGAGCTTGGCTCGGTGACGCTCGACATCCCGGTCGAGGTCGAGTCGCGGATCGCGGAGCGTCGCCTCGGCGTGCGCGTCCATGGCACGCCGGACGCCGAGCTCGAGGCTGCACTGGCCCTCCAGGAAGAGCCGCTCGTGACCGAGGACGCCGTCGCGGTCGCCCACCTCCTGCCCGGCGTCGCGCCGGCACCCGACTGGTCGCGCCTCCTGCTCGACGCACACGCGGAGGGGTACGCGGCCGTCGGCCCGGCCATCCAGGCCGGCTCCCGTGCAGATCGAAAGCGACTCGCCCCCTGGGCGCCCGGGGGAGGGCGCAATCCTCGCTTCGATGAGCCGCTCCTGCTGCCGTCGCTGCTCGCGGGCATCCAGCCACTCGAGCACGAAGGGATGCCCGCCTACGCCGGTCCTGACCGGCTGTTCGAGGGCCGCGCCGTGGTCAGACTTCGGTCGCGATCCGATCGTCCGAGCGGCTGAACGCGAGAGCGCCGAAGCCGAGCGCAACCGCCGCTGCCACCACGGTGTAGATCGTGTCGGCCGCGCCCGGCGCGTCGCCGTAGAACAGGACCGCCCGCATCGCCTCGATCGGCGGCGTGAGGAAGTTGACCCAGTGCAGGAAGAAGTCGGCGAGGGGGTAGTCGTCCACACCGGGCAGGTCGCCGAGGCTGTACAGGATCGGAGTCAGGAAGAACCACGGCAGGAGAAGCGCCTGCAGCAGGTGCTCGACGTCCCGGTACAGCGCGTTGAGCGACGCAACCGCGAGCGCGAATCCGGCGACGATGCATGCGAACAGCACGCCGAGGGGGATGGCAAGCCAGACCGTCTCGCGCGCCTCGGGGATCTGCCACAGGCTCAGCGCCATGACGAGGGCGAGCATCACCGCGAAGCTCACGAGGTTCGTACCCACGATCGAGAGCGGCACGAGCTGGCGTGGGAAGCGGACCTTCCGGATGAGGTTCGCGTTCTCGAGCAGGCTGCGCGAGGCGGCCTGCGACGCAGTCGCGAAGAACACCCAGGCGGGCAACCCGCAGAGGAGAAAGAGCCAGTAGTCGTCGCTCCCCACCTCCGCCACGCGCCAGAGGACCGAGAAGACGAGGAGGTAGACGAGCATGAGGACGAGCGGGTGCAGGAGCGACCAGCCGAGCCCGAGCACGGAGCCCCGGTACTTCGCCCGCAGATCGCGCCGGAAGAGGCTTCCGAACAGCTCGCGGTAGCGAATTACGTCGGCGTAAACGGACATCGCGAGCAGTCTAGGTCGACGGGGCGCTCGACTACCCTTTCGCGATTGTGATCGCGATCGTGCCGATCGCCGCGTTCGTCATCGCCTCCGCGGTTCTCTGGCTCCTCCTCCGCTCGCCGGCCGGTGCGCGACTCGTCGCCGTTCCGTCGGACGAGCGCTGGCACGAGCAGCCGACGCCGACGTTCGGCGGCGTCGGGATCTTCGCCGGGTTCAGCGCCGGTGTCCTGCTCGCTTTCGCGACCGGAGCCGTCGAGTGGTCGGGTGAGCTCGGTGGGATCCTCGCGGGTGTCGCCATCGTCTTCGTCGCAGGGCTCGTCGACGACCTTCGTGGTCTCACCCCCGTCGCGAAGCTCGCCGCGCAGATCCTCGCGGCAGTCGTCGTGCTCGCGAGCGGGCTCAACGTGGAGATCGTCGGCAACGACCTGCTCGCGTGGGCGATCGGGCTCGTGTGGTTGGTCGGCATCACGAACGCCTTCAACCTCCTCGACAACATGGACGGACTCGCGGCGACGCTCGCGATCGTGTCCTGCGCCTACTTCGCGATCGACGCGGTCACGGAACACGAGAACGACACGGTCCTGGCGCTCGCTCTCGCGCTCGGCCTGGCGTGCGCGGGGTTCCTCCCGTTCAACCTCCGTCCGCGGCGCGGGGCTGCGGTGTTCATGGGCGACTCGGGGAGTCTCGTGATCGGGTTCACGCTGGCCTCGCTCGCGCTCGCCGCGAGCTGGACCGTCGCGGGAACGACCGTCGCGACGATCCTCCTGCCGCTGCTCGTGCTCGCAATCCCGATCCTCGACACGACACTGGTGACGATCGCGCGGCTCGTGGAGAAGCGACCGGTGACGCAGGGCGGCCGTGACCACACGTCCCACCGGCTCGTCTACTACGGGCTCTCGGAGACGAAGGCGGTACTGCTGCTCGCGATCGTCGCGTCCGCGATCGGCGCGACGGCGCTCGCGTACAACGTCCTAGACAACGGGCGCCTGACCGCCATCGGCGTGCTCGTCACGTTCGTCGTCCTCGTGCAGTTCGGGAGCTTCCTCACCGACCTCGAGGAGCGTTCGCGCCGTGGCGTCGAGGGGCCCGAGCCGCCTCTCTGGCGTGCCTTGATCTTCGAGCCTCGTCGCCTGCTCGAGGTGTTCGTCGACTTCGTCCTCATCTGCGCATCCTTCCTCGCGGCGTACCTGCTTGCCATCGGCGGGACGGGCACGGAGTACGAGCGCTCGGTCTACCTCTCGGCGCTCCCGATCCTGCTGGCGGCGCGGTACGTCTTCTTCGTCGGGCTCGGCGTCTACCGGCGCGTCTGGCGCTACGCGACAGCTCGCGACGTCGTTCCGATCGTGGTGGGCTGCTTCGGCTCAGCGATCGCGGCGTACGTCGTGCTCGTCGCGCTCCGACCGATCGGATCGTTCCCGGCCGTCCAGATCTTCGTCATCGACGCCGTCCTGTGCACGGTGCTCGTCGGTGCCTCGCGCCTCGCCCTCCGGCTCCTTCCAGAGACTCTGGCGCATCGCGGGGAGCGAAGACGCGTGCTCGTCGTGGGCGCGGGGCGGGCGGGGCGGGGACTTGCGCGCGACCTCCGGGAGGGCCACGACGAGCGCGTCGTCGGGTTCCTCGACGACAACCCACGCGTGCGCCGGAGGCGCATCCTCGGGATCAGCGTCGTGGGCAGCCTCGACGAGGCCGACCGCGCGATCGCGAACACGCGCGCCGAGGAGCTGCTCGTCACGATCCCGGCTGCACCCGCGGAGCGCCTCGAGCTCGTCACTCGTGCGGCCGCAGCGGCAGGCATCCCGTGCCGGACCGTCAGGCGCCACGTCGAGGTGACGGCGCGCGACCAGGCCGAGGTCGCTCGCACGTGAGCACGACGACGCGGGCGGGCGGCGAGCACCGCCCGGACTTCCTGGCGCGCTTCCTCGCAGTCGTGCCGCTCCTCGTCCTCTACTTCGCGCTCGCAGCGCTGTACGCGTGGCAGGCGTCGCGACGGCCCGTGCCGACGATCTTCACCGACGAGCTCGAGCTCACGCAGCTCGCGCGCGCGATCGCGGAGACCGGAGAGCCGGCGCGGCGCGGCGTTCCGTACGAGGGCGTCGCCTCGCTCGTCGCGTACGTTCTCGCGCCCGTGTGGTGGCTCGGCTCGGCGACCGCGTCCTGGGCGGCCGCGAAGCTCATCCTCGTCCTCGGCATGACCGCCACCGTGTTCCCGGCCTACGGACTGGCGCGGATGGTCGTGCCGAAGTGGCACGCGCTCGCGGCAGCCGGCGCCTCGGTCGCGGTTCCGGCGCTCGCCTACTCGCCCTTCCTGGTCGAGGAGCCGCTCGCCTACCCCGTCTCGACGCTGGCGCTGTGGCTGATCGCACGCTCGCTCGAGCGGCCGTCGCGAGGGCGCCTGGCGGCGGCTCTCGGCCTCTGTCTGGTGGCCACGCTGAC
>DASUCN010000186.1:0-6524 GCA_036276015.1 Gaiellaceae bacterium
ATCGCTGGCTTGCTCGAGCGGGAAGCGATGGAGAGGGAGCCCCGCCTCCTCACCGACCGGAAGGGCGCCGTCGGCGACCGCCGCGGAGACGTCGGCGACTGCCGCGTTTTTCGCAGCTGCGGGCACCGTGTAGACGAGGACGAACTTGTACGCGACGTTGTTTCGCATGAGCGGCCAGGAGACGGGGAGCTGCGCTCCACCGTCGACTGCGTACACCGCCACGGTGCCGTTCGGGGCGAGCACGACCGCGTCGAGATCCGCGTTCATGCCTGGAGCAACCTCGACGATCACATCGACACCGGCGGGCGCATGCGATCGAATCTCGGCCGCGGCGTCTTCCGTCCGGTAGTTGACGACCTGTGCGGCTCCTGCGGCCCGCGCCAGCGCCGCCTTCTCGTCGCCGCTCGTGGTGGCGATGACGTCGGCACCCGCCCAGCGCGCGAGCTGGATCGCGGCATGGCCGACGGCTCCCGCTCCACCCGCCACGAGAACCGTCGTGCCCGACAGCGCCCCCGGCACGAGCCTCCGCGGGCCTCCATCCGCGACCGTGAGGCAGCGGTGTGCCGTGAGCGCCGGAATGCCGAGCGAGGCGCCGAGGTCGAAGGATGCGTCGTCCGGCAGCTGTACGGCCTGGCGCGAGGGCAGGACGACGAACTCCTGGGCAGTGCCACCCGCGCGCCGCCAGGCGGCCTCCCAGACCCACACGCGCTCGCCGACGCGGTCCGGGTCGACTCCGTCACCGACGGCGTCGACGACGCCCGCTCCATCCTGGTTCGGGACGACCTCACCCGCGTCGGGCGACTGCCAGCCAGGCCCGCGGCGTCGCGCCTTCCAGTCGGTCGGGTTGACTCCGGAGACGTGGATCCGCACGCGGACTTCGCCGGGCCCCGGCACCGGGCCCGGCCGGTCGACGACACGAAGTACCTCCGGCCCTCCCGCTGCGGAGTACACGACCGCACGCATGCGGGAAAGGCTATGCGCAGCGCTTGCCGACGCCGAACCGCACCGTCGCCGACCGTCCGGCGACCGTGAACGTGAGCGGCACACACGCCGCCTTCGTGCGGAGGGAGAAGCCGCCGGAGTACGGATTCCAGCCTTCCGGCCGGCTCAGCGGCGGGCAGGTCTCGATGCGAAGGCTGCTCGTGACGGGAACCTGACCCCACCCGATTGCGGCGCGCGTGCGCCAGCGCGGGGGCACGCTGACCAGAACCGGCGGTGAGTTGGCCCGCACGACGAGTCCCGACTTGCTCCACCAGGGCCAATGGCGGTCGCCCGTCTCGACCGTCTGCGGGAGGTGCTTGGGAGGCACGGCGACCACGCCGAGCACGACGCGTTTCGGTGTCCAGACGATGTCGCCGACCGGGTAGATGATGCTGTCGCACGCGACCGACGCGGGCGGCCGAGACGCGGCGGACGGTGCGACCGTCGCGAGCACGAGGACGAGAACGAGCGCGAGTCGCTTCACGACGCGTCTACACCGCGTCGCCGCGCGAGGTTCCGGCCGCGCGTTCGAGCGCGCGCTCACTCGGCTCGACGAAGCCGAACTTGCGGTACAGGTCGTGGGCGTCGCGCGTATGCAGGAACCACTTCGTCGCGGCCAGCGGCCCATCGTCGACCGAGAAGCGCACGAGCTCGACTCCCAGCCCGCGACCTCGGTGTTCCTCCAGGACGTAGACGTCGGCGAGGTACGACTGCGTGTGGCCGTCCGAGATCGTCCGCGTGAATCCCACCTGCGTGTCCTCGTGGTAGAGGCCGACGACACGTGCGGCACTGTCGATCAGCGCGTCCTGCACATCGCGCGAACGGCCTTCCGCCCAGTACGAGCTCGTCAGGTACGCGTGCACCGCCTCGCGGTCGATGCGAGACGGATCGTCGTCCAGCTCGTAGCCGTCGTCGAGGCTGCGCCTCATACGGCAAGCGTGCGGAGCCGGAAGCCGCCGTGGAACTCGTACGAGGCGACCACGACCGCCAAGGCGTCGCGCAGCGCCCGCTCGCCGAGCCCGAGACTTCCGGCGTCTGCGAGCGAGCTCCAGATCAGCGCGTGCATGCCCCGAAATCCGTCGGGCGACAGAAAGACAGTCTCGTCGGGCGCGCACGGCGAGCAGACGGCACCTCCGGCTCGCGGGAGGTACCCGATGAGGGCGCTCGTCTCGCCGCATTCGACACAGCTCTCCAGGTGTGGCACGTACCCCGAGAGCCACAGGAGCTTGAGCTGGAACGCGAGCGCGACAGGATCCAGGGCTGCGCGACCTCGGGCCCCTGCTGCGATGGCATCCACCGCAGCAAGGAACCGCGTCAGCGCCTCGAACGCGCGCTCGTTGCGCTCCTCCTCGACGAAGAGGCGGAGCATCGCCTCGGCACCTACGAGTCCCACCGACAGACGGTAGGGGTCCTCGCGCGCCGCGCGGTGGGCGTCGACGAGCGAGACGCCGGTGACGGTGTACAGCTCGCCGGAGCCCTGATGGAGCATGAGCTCGACGTGCGAGAACGGCTCGAGCCTCCCTCCGAAGCGCGACTTCGTCTTGCGGACGCCCTTTGCAATCGCTCCGATGCGGCCTCGCTCGGCGGTGTACAGGTGCAGCACCCGGTCGGCCTCACCGAACCGGAACGACCGCAGTACGACCGCCTCCGTCTTCGCCACGCGCCCCACGGAGCCAGTGTAGGCCCGGGTACGGCGCTACCCGGGCTGGCAGCGCGGGCAGAACCACGTTCCGCGGCCGCCGACGCGCGTCTTCGTGATCGTGGTGCGACATCTCGGGCACGGGAGGCCGTCGCGGCCGTAGACGCGAAACTCGTCCTGCATGGACCCGGACGCGCCATCGGGAGCCGCGTAGTCGCGGAGCGTCGAGCCCTGGCGCTCGATACCCGCACGGAGCGCCGCGCGGATCGCGCGGGTGAGCCTGGCGATCTCCTCGGCCTCGAGTCCGTTCGCCGGGCGGAGCGGATTCAGGCGCGCTCGCCAGAGCGCCTCGTCCGCGTAGATGTTTCCGAGGCCCGCGACGACGCGTTGGTCGAGGAGGACGGCTTTCAAAGGGCCGCGTCTCCGGGCGAGCTGCGCGTGCAGCCAGCGTGCGGTGAAGCGCGGTCCGAGCGGCTCGGGCCCGTTCTTCGCCGACAGGTACGGATCGAGATCGGTGCCTTCGAGAACGAGCCACGTGCCGAACCTGCGCACGTCGCGGTAGGCGAGCCTCGTGCCGTCGTCGAGCTCCAGGATCGCGCGCTCGTGCGAGACGGGGCTCCAGTGGAAGCCCCCGGTCATTCGGAGGTGGACGAGCAGGTCGATCCCGCCCTCGAGCCGCAGCAGCAGGTACTTGCCCCGGCGCTCCACGGCCAGCACGCGCTCCCCCTCGAGTTCCTCCGCGACCTCGAAGAGGTCGTACGGCCGTGTCAGGCGCGGATCGAGGATCTCGACGCGCGCGAGTGTGCGCCCCTCGAGCCGCGGCGCAAGCTGCGCGCGGATGGTCTCGACCTCGGGGAGCTCGGGCATCCGTCCACTTTGCACGAGCGTGATCCGTTCACGCGGATCCCGCTCGGCATCAACCCCTCAAGGCTTCACTCGACGACGTCGAGCAGGATGCCCTGGACGGGCGGCGGCTCGTCTCCGATCTCATAAGCCGCGAGCACGGCGGCTGCCGCGTCCTCGGCCGACGCACCGTCTCGCGCGTGCACATCGGCGAGCACCTGACCGGCCTCGACCGTCTGCCCGCGCTTCGCGCTGCACACGACGCCGACGGCGTGGTCGATCGTGTCCTCCTTCGTCCGGCGCCCACCGCCGAGCTCCAGGCTGGCGATACCGACCGGGAGTGCCGCGAGACGCGTGACGACGCCGGCGCGCGGAGCGAGCACCTCGCGCACGACCGGGGCGCGCGGCAGCGCGTCGAGATCCGGGTCTCCGCCCTGCGCACGGATCCAACGCTCGTAGACCGCGCGCGCCGAACCGTCGGTCATCGCCTGTTGCGCTCGGTCTCGTCCCTCGACGAGGTCGATCTCGAGATCGGAGAGAGCGAGCAGCCGTGCACAGGCGTCGAGCACGAGCTCGGTGAAGTCCGGCGGGCCCTCGCCAGCCACCGTCTCGGCGGCCTCGCGCACCTCGAGCGCGTTCCCGACCGCTGCGCCGAGCGGCTGATCCATGTCCGTCAGAAGGCACACGACCGTGCGGCCCGCACGGCGCCCGAGGTCGACCATCTGCTCGGCGAGGATCCGCGCGTCGTCGAGCGTCTTCATGAACGCTCCGTCGCCGACCTTCACGTCGAGCACCATCGCCTCGGCACCGGCGGCGAGCTTCTTCGACATGATCGACGAGGCGATGAGTGGAACGATGTCGACCGTCGCCGTCACGTCGCGAAGTGCGTAGAGCTTCTTGTCGGCGGGGACGAGATCGCCCGTCTGTCCGATGATCGCGACGCCGATCTCGCGCACCTGCTCGATGAACTCGTCGATGGTGAGCTCCACGCGGAACCCTGGGATCGATTCGAGCTTGTCGAGCGTCCCGCCCGTATGCCCGAGCCCGCGCCCCGACATCTTCCCGAGCGGGACGCCGCAGGCAGCCACGATCGGTCCAACGGCGAGCGACGTCTTGTCCCCCACCCCGCCGGTCGAGTGCTTGTCGACGACGCGTCGCCCGAGCCGTGTGGCGAGGTCGAGCGTCTCGCCGGAGCGGATCATCGAGTCCGTCAAGGCGAAGGTCTCACGCCCCGAGAGCCCCTTGAAGTAGACGGCCATGCACCACGCGGCCATCTGGTAGTCGGGCACGTCGCCGCGTGTGAAGCCGAGGACGAGCTCCTCGATCTCCGCGTCGGAGAGCTCCTCGCCGTTGCGCTTGCGCTCGATGAGATCGGCTGCGCGAATCACGCCCCGGAGGCTACTCGGATGAGCCTGGTGTCAGCTCGTCGGACTGACGAGGATCGCGGCGATCACGCCCACGAGGCCGATCATGATCCCTCCGCCGACGCGGAGGAGAGTGAGGCGCAGGCCGCCGATCTCCATCCGAAGCTCGGCTCGGAGTTCGCGAATGTCTGCATCGACGCGCGCGAACCCTGCATCCATGCGGTTCGCGAGATCGTCGAGGCGCTCATCGGTCCAGGCAGTTCGCTCCACGAGAACAGGGTAACTCGATCCCGCACCGAGAGCGTCACGATTCGGTCACGCCTTGTGCGCGACGAAGATCGTCGGATGTCGTCGAACGACGAACGGTGGGTCGAAGTCCGGTAGGCGCGCCTCGGCTCCTTTCAACGTGATCGACGCACGAAGGTAGCTCACCACCGCGTCTCGGTCGGGAAAGTGGATCGTCCCGCCGACGTCGCGCTCTTCGATCGTTGCGAAGTGACGCGCGAGTAGCTCTCTACCGTTGTCACCGCTGAAGGCCGACTCCGGTCTTGGGAATCCCGTAGCAAGTGCGCGCAGCTCCTGGAGGTGATCCAGGTAGTTCGTCACAGCAACCAGGCCGCCTCCGGGCCGAAGCACGCGGGCCAGTTCGCCGAGCGCGCAGTCGACGTCCGGAACGTGGTACAGCATCCACGCTGCGACCACGCAGTCGAACGACCCATCGTCGAAAGGCAGCTCCTGAACGTCGCCGAGGCGCGCATCGACACCGCGCTCGCGCGCAAGCTCGACCATCCGCGGCGAGATGTCGAGCGGAACGACGGAGGCACCGAGTTCACGCTGGATGCGCTCCGCGAGCTCTCCCGGTCCGCACCCGACCTCGAGCAAGACGCGCGGCTGTGAGCTCTCGATCGTCTCGAACAGAACCTCCAGCGCGTCCGGGCCCGTCGCCCACCGATACGCAGCGCGGCGGCCGAGCAGCCCGGCCTCGCTCGCATACTCCTCCCGGACGTGCTCCGGGTCGTTGAGACTCACAGCTCGATGACGCGGCCGGGAAGTCGCTTTCCGGGTGACTTCCCGCCCAACCACGCGTTCACGGTCGCGCCGACGTCGGCGAACTCGCCCTCCTCGTGGATCCGACCTGCCGCGTTGCGACCGGCCGCGTAGGCGAGGAGCAGCGCGTGCTCGCGGGAGTGATCCGTCGACTCCGTCGTCGGGTCGCAGCCGTGGTCCGACGTGATGACGAGGAGGTCACCCGCATGGAGCGTCTCGAGGATGTCCGGGAGCCGCCGATCGAAGTCCTGGAGGCACCGATGGAAGTTCACGGGATCGTTGCGATGCCCCCAGAGCATGTCCGTCTCGACGAGGTTCACGAAGACGAGCCCGCCCTCGATGTTCTCGAGCAGCTCGATCGTGCGGTTGATGCCGTCCACGTTCGACTTCGTCGGGAACGAGTCGTCGACGTCGCAGCCGGCGAAGATGTCCGAGATCTTGCCGACGCCGTACACCGCGTTGCCGGCGTCGCGCATGGACGTCAGGTAGTTCGGGCGCCGCGGCTCGAGCGAGAAGTCGTGCCGGTTAGGCGTTCGCTCGTAGTTCCCCGGCTCACCGACGAACGGGCGTGCGATGACGCGACCTACCGCGTGCCGCCCGGTCAGGATCTCGCGCGCGACGCGGCACCCGTCGTACAGCTCCTCGAGCGG
>DASUCN010000187.1:0-2692 GCA_036276015.1 Gaiellaceae bacterium
CTCGGACCGAGCGGAGGAGGCGTGGGACGTCCTTCGCCGAGGCGAGGCCCGGCTTCCCCGGCCCGGCGGTCCAGGACGCGATGAGATGGTCGTCGAGGACCTGCGTCGCCCCGATCACGGCAATCCGCTGGCCGTCGATCGCCGCCCGGTACGGTCGATAGGCCTGCCCGTCGTTCAGGCCGATCCCGATCACCGAGAAGCGGTAGCGCCTCGCGGCGGCCAGCGAGTCGCGCAGGCCGTCGATCCCGAAGTCGAGACCGTGGTTGTTCGCCATGGACGCGACGTCGACGCCGCCGGCGCGCAGGGCGGCGAAGGCAGTGCCGGGAGCGCGGAAGACGAAGGCCTTCGAGGAGGCGGCTCCCCGGTCGGTGATCGCGGTCTCGAGGTTCACGACGGCGAGGTCGGCCGGCTTCAGCACGCGCGAGATCGACGCCAGGACGAGCTTCGGCGAGGTGCGCAGCTCGCTCGCGATCGGCTCCTCGAAGTGGACGTCGCCTCCGAAGGCGAGGACGACCGGCCCCTTCGCGGGCCGCTGCGCAGCCGCGCCGGTCACGGCGAACGCGGCGAGCGTGGCGAGCGCGAGGGCGAGAGCGAGGACGAAAAGGCGCGGCATCGTGGAGCGACCGAGGAGGGCGGGTCGCTCCACGATAGCCGCGTGTCCGGAGCTACTTCGGGAGGTCCTTCTGCTTCGCGATCGCGTCTGCGAGCAGGTCGGCCGTCATGAACATGTGCGCGTAGGCGTCCTGGTAGAGGTTGGCCGCCCTCGTGTACTGACCCTTCGCGTACGCGTCCAGCTGTGCCTTGAGCTCGAGCACGTGCTGGAGCAGGTCGGCCTGGACGGCCTTGGGCGCGAGCCCCGTCGCGCCGCCGAGCAGCTTCCCGTGCTCGACCGTGTAGCGCTTGAGGTTGGCGACGGCCTTGTTCTGGCCTGCCCGGTCCTTCTTCGCCACGGCGACCGTGTAGTCGACGAAGAAGCGGATGTGGTCGCGCCACTGGAACCTGCCGTTCAGGAACGCGGTGCCGGCGCCCTTGCCGTACACGGTGGCGATCGACTTCGAGAGCGCGACCGAGTTGCGGTCGAGCGCCTTCGCGGCTGCGGGGAACGCCTTCGAGCCCGTGACGCCGAGATTCGTCGCGTTCATCGCCAGCGCCGCGTGCTCGCCGAGCTGGCGGCCGAGCAAGGCGCGGAGATCGGACTGCGTGAGCCCCTGCGTCGCGTGCGCGTGCGAGGAGTGGTCGTACGGCGTGGCGGCGCGGGTGAGCGTGGTCGAGCCCGCCGTGGCGGTGACCGCGAACACGAGCAGGGCGAGGGCGGACAGGGCCGTCGCGCCGATCGTCGTCTTCTTCATCGGGTCGTCCTCCTGGGTCGGTGTGTGGACGTCCTGATTCGGCGGAAGGGCGGCGACGGTTCGGCTCCCACGACCGCCAACCGTTGGAGTAGGCTCGGAGCCGGTGCGCAAGGGGATCGTGCAGCTGGTCGCGATCGGCGTCGTGATCGGCGTTGCCGTCACGCTCGTCGCTGTCCTCTTCCAGTGGCTCCCGACCTCGGCGAGCGAGGAGTTCGACCGGATTCAGGACATCTACTGGTTCGCGACGATCATGTCGATCGTCATCTTCGCGCTCGTCTCTGCGGTCGTCGTTTACTCCGTGTGGAAGTGGCGCGTGCCGCCGGACGACGACGCCGAGGGCCCGCCCATCCACGGGCACACGGGGCTCGAGATCGTCTGGACGGCGATTCCCGCGATCCTCGTCGTCGCGCTCGGGATCGTGAGCGCGATCGTCCTCTCCGAGAACGGCCAGGCGAAGGACAACCAGCTCCAGGTCACCGCCACCGGCCAGCAGTTCGCCTGGAAGTTCGAGTACCCGGAGCTCGGCGAGTTCACGACGGGCGAGCTCGTCCTGCCCGTGAACCGTCAGGCGAAGTTCACGATGGAGGCCGTCGACGTGATCCACTCCTTCTGGGTGCCCCAGTTCGGCCAGAAGATGGACGCGGTGCCGGGGATCCAGACGACGATCCTCGTCACCCCGACGAGGACGGGTGAGTTCGCCGTGGTCTGCGCCGAGCTCTGCGGGCTCGGGCACGCGACCATGCGCGCCAAGGCGCGCGTGGTGACCGAGGAGGAGTTCGACGCCTGGATCGAGGAGCAGAACGCGTGACCGCGACCCAGCACGAGCCCGGGCTGCACGAGTATCCGGCGCACTTCGAGCCGCCGCGCGGCACGTTCCACCGCACCGTCTTCGGGCCGGGGCTCGTGCGCGGCGCCTGGATGACGCTCGCCGGGTTCGCGCTCGGCGCGCTCCTCGTCTCCGTGCTACGGGCCTGGTGGGGCTGGGATCCCGTCTGGGACACGGAGATCGTGCTCGTCGTCGGCGCGATGGTCATGGCGCCGATCGGCTTCCTCGCCGGCATCGGCTCCTTCGACTACTGGCTCCACTATCTCTCCGGACGGCCCACGCGGCCCGAGGACCACTCGGGCCACGGCGCGACCAAGTGGCAGGACTACTTCCGCGTCAACACCGACCACAAGGTCATCGGGATCCAGTACCTCGTCACGACGTTCGTCTTCTTCACGATCGGCGGGCTCATGGCGATGTTCTTCCGCGCCGAGCTGGCGCAGCCGGGGCTCCAGTTCGTCGACTCGCAGACCTTCAACGGGCTCGTGTCGGTGCACGCGACGCTGATGATCTTCCT
>DASUCN010000188.1:0-13525 GCA_036276015.1 Gaiellaceae bacterium
GTGACGTCGGCCTTCTACGGGCCGAAGATCTTCTACTCGGACGATCTCTCGGGCGAGTGGGAGCAGGCGACCGGTGTCGAGCTTCCCGAGGACGCCGAGAAGCCGCTCGAGCGTCTCTGGACGATCGTCCCGGCCGAGGACGACGACCACCTCTACGCGGGAGGTGCGCCCGGCGTGCTCTTCGAGAGTCACGACGGCGGCGCGAGCTGGGCCCTCAACCAGTCGTTCTGGGAGCAGCCGACGCGGCCGGAGTGGAGCCCCGGCGCGGGAGGCATGTGCATGCACTCGATCGCGACGTGGCCGGGCGACCCGAAGCGTGTCGCGCTCGCGATCTCGGCGGTCGGCGTCTGGTTGACCGACGACGGGGGCACGACGTGGCGGAACGGCAACAAGAACCTGTACCCGCGCTACATGCCCGAGGAGGCGCGCGAGGACACGCTCACCCTGTGCGTCCACAACATGCACCGCGCGCCGAAGCGACCCGAGCGGCTCTTCATGCAGTTCCACGGCGGCGTGTACCGCTCCGACGACGCCGGCGAGACGTGGGTTTCGATCGCAGACGGCCTGCCCTCGGACTTCGGGTTCCCGATGGTGGTCGACCCTGACGACCCGGACTCGGCTTACGTCATCCCGCTCGTCGCCGACCTGGATCGTACGACGCCCGAAGGCAAGGTGCGTGTCTACGAGACGCGTGACGCGGGCGCGAGCTGGACGGCGCGCGGCGAGGGCCTGCCGTCCGAGAACGCGTATCTCACGATCCTGCGCCAGGCGTTCTGCGGCGAGGGCTCCGGCCCGGCCATGGGGCTGTACTTCGGGGCCACGTCCGGGGACGTCTTCGGCTCGCGCGACGCCGGCCAGACGTGGTTCACGGCCGCGACCAAGCTGCCCCCGGTGCACTCGGTGCGCGCGGCTGCGTAGGGGCCGGGCATGCCTCGCCCGGGCCGGGCATGCCCGGCCCCTACGGCTCGAGCCCGCGCGACTCGATGAAGGTCGGGGAGATGCGCACGGAGACGCGCGTCTCACCCTCGCGATGGGACGCGTAGCGCTCCCTGCCAGTGTACTTCTTCGCCAGGCGATCGATCTGGGCGTTCGCGCCCTCGTCGACGAGCGTCCCCGTGCCCGTGATCGCGATCCACCGATACGGATCGCCGGGGTCGACCACGACGAGCGACAGGCGACGATCCTCGGCGAGGTTGCTCGGCTTCGTCCGCGGCCGGGCGGTATTGAAGGAGACCCCCTCGTCGTCCACGTCCACCCAGACCGGGGTCGAATGCGGCGAGCCGTCCGGACGAAGGGTCGTCACGACGGCGATAAACGGGTTCTCGAGGAACGCGCGCTGTGCCGGCGTGAGCTTCTTCACGAGATCGCGACCATCCGGTCGATCGCGCCGCGCGCCCGCTTGGCGATCTCCGGAGGCACGGTGACCTCGTACTTCCAGTCACGCAGCGAATCGCGCAGCTTCGGCAGCGTGATCATCTTCATGTAGCGGCAGATCGCCCGCTCGGAGACCGCCTCGAAACGCTTCTCGGGCGCCTCCTTCTTCAGGCGGTGGAGGATCCCGGTCTCGGTCGCGACGAGGAAGCGATCCTTCGGAGAGGCCTTGGCGAAGTTGATCATCCCCTCGGTCGAGAGGATGTGGGTGTTCTCGCCGCCGAAGGCCATGCACTGGCTCGCGCAGCCGCACTCCGGGTGCACGAGGAACTCGGCGTCCGGGTTCTCGTCCTGCATGCGCTTGATGTCCTGCGGGCGGATCCCCGCGTGGACGTGGCACTCGCCCATCCAGATTCGCAGCTTCCGCCCCGTGACCCGCTCGAGCCAGAGCCCGAGGAACATGTCCGGGAGGAACAGGATCTCCGTGTCCTCGGGGATGGCCTCGATCACGCCCTTCGCGTTGCCGGACGTGCAGCAGTAGTCGCTCTCGGCCTTCACCTCGGCGGTCGTGTTGACGTACGACACGACGACCGCCCCGGGATTCTCCGCCTTCCACGCGCGGAGCTGATCAGCCGAGATCGACGCTGCAAGCGAGCAGCCCGCGTCCAGATCTGGGATGAGCACGGTCTTCTGCGGGCTCAGGATCGCGGCCGTCTCGGCCATGAAGTGGACGCCGCAGAAGACGATCGCCTCCGCTTCGGTCGCAGCTGCCTCGCGCGAGAGCCCCAGCGAGTCGCCGACGAAGTCCGCGACGTCCTGCACCTCGGGCACCTGGTAGTTGTGGGCGAGGATGACCGCGCCGCGCTCGGCGGCCAGGGCGCGGATCTCCTCCTGCATGGTCGAGATCTCGTTCGGTGTCAGCGTCAGCGTCATGTCAGCTCCAGAGAGACGTCGAGAGAGCGTGCGGAGTGTGTGAGCGCGCCGACGGAGATCTCGTCGACGCCGGTCTCGGCGATCGCGCGGATGGTGTCGAGATTGACGCCGCCCGAGGCTTCGAGTCGCGCCCGCCCGCGGGTGAGCGCGACGGCGGCGCGCAGCTCGTCGAGCGTCATGTTGTCGAGGAGGATCGCGTCGACGCCGATCTCGAGCGCCTCGCCGACCTGGGCGAGCGTCTCGCACTCGACCTCGATCGGAAGATCGGTGGCTGCGCGGACGAGCTCGACCGCAGCGGCGAGCGACCCTGCGGCACGGATGTGGTTGTCCTTGATCAACACTGCGTCGTCGAGGCCGAAGCGATGGTTCGTCCCGCCCCCTGCGGCGACCGCGTACTTCTCCAGGGCGCGAAGACCGGGCGTCGTCTTGCGCGTGTCGAGGACGGAAACGCCGGTGCCCTCGACAGCGTCGACGTGGCGTCGCGTGAGCGTCGCGATCCCGGAGAGGCGGCCCACGAAATTGAGCGCAACGCGCTCGCCGGTGAGGAGCGCCCGCTCGGAGCCGCTGATGCGGGCGACGACGGCCGGCGCGTCGACGACGTCGCCGTCGCTCATGAGCGCCTCGAAGTGGACATCCGGGTCGAGGGCGCGGAACGTCGCCTCGGCGACGCGCAGGCCACACACCACACCCCACTCCTTCACCAGGAGCTCGGCCGTGCCCACCGCGTCGGGAGCGACAGTCGCCTCCGTCGTCACATCACCCGCGCCGATGTCCTCGGCGAGAGCGGCGTGGACGATCCGCTCGACGGTGTCCGTCGCTACTGCCATGACTCGAGAGCTGGCGCGTGGCTAGGTCGCAGGACGACGTGGCGCTCGAAGGCCTCGTGCTCGGACGGGAAGTCGACCCGGAAGTGCGAGCCGCGACTCTCCTCCCGGGCGAGCGCGCTCTCGGCGATGAGGCGCGTGAGAAGATGCGGCGCGTCGACGAGGGTCGAGAGGCCGGCGGCGTCGCGGATGAGGCCGCAGTCGCGCCAGAGCGCCGAGCGGAGCTCGGGCGTGACGAGGTCGGGCTCGGGATGGGCCGGGACGTCCGGCATGCGCGCGGGGAGGGCCGGCTCGGCGAGCGCCGACAGCGCCGCACGGCGACCGAACACCAGGCACTCCAGCAGCGAGTTAGAGGCGAGGCGGTTGGCCCCGTGGACACCCGTCGCCGCACACTCGCCGGCGGCGTAGAGACCTGGGAGCTCGCTCCGGCCGTCGAGATCCGTGACCACTCCGCCGACCGTGTAGTGGGCTGCGGGCGCGACGGGAATCGGCGCCTGCGAGGGGTCGTAACCCTCCTCGAGCAGGCTGCCCATGAGGGACGGGAAGCGGGCGCGGTCGATAGGCCGCAGGTCGAGGAGCACGGTGCCACGAGCCGCGATCTCGCGCGCGACGACGTCGCGCGGCGCGAGCTCGTCCGTGAACCGGTTGCCCTGCTCGTCGAGCAGGAGCGCGCCCTCACCGCGGAGTGCCTCCGAGAGGAGGAGCGACGAGTCGACGAGCGTCGTCGGGTGGAACTGGACGAACTCGAGGTCGGCGAGCGCCGCTCCTGCGCGATACGCGGCCGCCATCCCCTCCCCCACGGCTCCTGCGGGATTCGTCGTGCGCTCCCACAGCGCGGCGGCGCCCCCCGTCGAGAGCAGCGTCGCGCGAGCCGCGACCGCGCGGCGATCGGTGACGACGCCCACGCAGCGCTCGCCGCCACGCCAGATCGAGAGCATTCGCTCGCCCTCGGCGACGGTGATCCGCGGGTGCGCGAGCACGCGCTCGGCGAGCTTGCGCGCGACGCGGTCGCCGGTCGCGGCGCCGCCGGCATGGACGACGCGGCGACGGCTGTGCCCGCCCTCGAGCCCGAGCCCCTCGTCGAACTCGACACCGAGCTCCACGAGGTCGCGGATCCGCGCCGGCGCCTCGTCGGTGAGGACGGACACGGCGCTCGGGCGGCAGAGGCCGCGTCCCGTTCGCAGCGTGTCCTCGGCATGCAATGCCGTGTTGTCGTCCTCCCCCACAGCCGCCGCGATCCCGCCTTGCGCGAGCAGACTCGTCGAGGAGAGCAGAGGGCCCTTCGTGAGCACGAGGACGTCGCCCTCGGCCGCGGCGCACAGCGCGGCGAACAAGCCGGCGACGCCGCCGCCGACGACGACGAGAGCGAGCTCGGTGTCGCGGCCTTCTGTCTCGAAGATCGTCATGGTAGTTTTCGCCTCTGAGTCGATAACCTCGTGGCTGAGTTTACCACCCCAACCGAAGCCCCTGCGCACGTCGCGCTCGCAACCGTCTTCCAGGTACGCAACGGCATGCTGTGCGTCCTGCTCTGGGAGCGCGCGCGGGATCCGTACTCGGGCGCCTGGTCGCTCCCGGGCGGGACGCTGGTCGCCGAGGAGTCGCTGGAGAGCACGATCCAGCGGCACCTGACGACGAAGGTGGACGTCCGGGAGGTGGCCCACCTCGAGCAGCTCGGAACGTGGAGCGACCCGGCGCGCCACCCGGACCGCTGGGAGCTCGCGACGGCGTTCCTCGGGCTCGTCCCACTCGGCGTCGACCCGCGAGTGCCGACCGACACGGCGTGGCACGAGGTGGACGCCCTCCCGGACATGGCATTCGACCACGGGGCGATCGTCCTCGCGGGCCGGGACCGGCTGCGCGGAAAGCTGTCGTACTCGAACATCGGATTCGGGCTCGCTCCGCAGACGTTCACGCTCGCGGAGCTGCGCGACGTCTACGAGGCTGCGCTCGGCTACGAGGTGTCCGCGACGAACCTCAAACGCGTGCTCGTCCGGCGCGGTGCGATCGAGTCGGTGGGGACACGGCGCGCTCACGGGCCGGCGGGAGGTAGACCAGCCGAGCTCTTCCGCTTCCGCGAGCGGCGGCTCGAGGTGACCGATCAGTTCGCCGTCCTGCGACCTCCGGTGTGAGACGCCGGCCTGTGGACGCATTGGCGCCGAACTGCGACATCTCCGTGCCAGGCACTTTGTGACACGCGCGCCTCAAGCCCAGCGCTGAAGCCGCCGATCAGGCGTCGTATGCGGCACTTTCGACGTTGGCTCCTCGTGATCGGGCTCGCCAGCCTCCTGGCCGAAGCGGCCGCGGCCGCGGCCGTGTTCTGGCGCGGCGGCGCGCCGCTCCGGCGCTCCTAGCCCGAGCCACTGCGGCTACGCCACTGTGCGGAGCACCGCGGTCACCAGGGCGGCGATCGCCATCGCCACGATGACGTGCGCCCGCAGGAGGATCGCAACCAGCGCGGCTCCGACCCCCACCACGCGCGCGTCGACCGTGATCTCCTCGTCGCCGCCGAACGTCTGGGTCACGACCAGCGCGATCAGCATGCCCGGCGCGAGCAGATCGACGAGCGCCTGAACCCTCGGGGGCAGCCCTCGCCGGCCGATGAGGACCGGCCCGGCCGCCTTGAACGCAACCGTCGCGATGCCCACGAGCGCAACGACGACCCAGGTGGTCGTCATCGCCGCAGCCCGATGAGGCAGGCCGCAGCCGCCGCGATGATCGGCACGCCGGCGGGCGCGAAGGGAATGAGGACGATGGTGATGGCTGCGGCGAGCGCGGCGGCCTGTCGTGCCCGACGGGCCCTGAGATACGGAACGGCGAGCGCGAGGAACAGGGCCGCGAACGCGGCATCGAGTCCGAGCGCGTTCGGATCGTCGAGCACGCCGCCGACGAACGTCCCGGCCGCCGTGCTCCCCACCCACAGCACGTAGAACACGACCCCTGACCCGACGAGGATCGGCCATTCGAAACGACCGCTACGGCCTGCGAGCGCCCAGGACTCGTCGACGATCGCCTGCGACTCGACCAGCCGCCGGACCCGCCCGCCGGGGAAGATCGACGCCACCGTCAGGCTGATCGCCATGTAGCGCGCATTGAGGAAGATCGCAGCGAGGACGGCCGCCGCAATCGTCCCACCGGCGTCGAGAACGGAAACGGCCGCGAACTGGGAGGCCCCCGCGAACGTCGTGGCCGACATTGCGACGGCTCCGGCTGCGCCGAAGCCGGTCGCGTCGGCGAGCACGCCGAAAGAGAGGCCGAAGAGGATCGGACTCGGCGCAAGGGGGACGGCCGCTCGAATACCGTCGCGAATGGTCGGCCTCGACTCGCCTGCCGCGCTGCTCACCGGGCAACCTTAGACAGCAAGGGCCTGGCACTCGTTGCCACAATCGGAGCGTGAAGATCGTCGTGAGCGGAGCCTCCGGGCTGATCGGGAGCGCCCTCGTGCCGGCGCTCGAGCGTGACGGACACGAGGTCCTCCGGCTCGTGCGGCGCGATCCCGCCTCGGACGTCGAGGTGCGCTGGGACCCTGCCACCGGCGAGATCGACAGCGAACATCTCGCAGGCGTCGACGCGTTCGTCAATCTCAGCGGCGAGAACCTCGGCAAGCGCTGGACTGCCGCGCGCAAGCGCGAGATCCTCGACTCGCGCGTCCACTCGACCGAGCTCGTCGCGCGCATCGCGGCTGCTGCTGCCGACCCGAAGCCCGCGGTTGTCGTCGCCTCCGCCGTCGGGTTCTACGGCGACCGCGGAGACGAGGTGCTCACCGAGGAGTCCGCAGGGGGATCGGGCTTCCTCACGGACGTCGTCCGGCAGTGGGAGGCAGCGGCCGATCCCGCGCGCGCCGCAGGCGTCCGGGTCGTCCACCTTCGCCAGGGCATCGTGATCGCGAAGGAAGGCGGAGCTCTCAAGCCGATGCTGCTGCCCTTCAGACTCGGAGCCGGCGGCCGCCTGGGCAGCGGAAAGCAGTGGTGGAGCTGGATCGGCATGCGGGATCTCGTCGCTGCGTACATGGACGCACTCACGACCGACGTCGCCGGTGTCGTCAACGCGACGGCCCCGAACCCGGTGACCAACGAGCAGTTCACGAAGGCACTCGGCAAGGCGCTTGGGCGCCCGACCGTCGTGCCCGTCCCGGGATTCGCGGCTCGCGCGCTGTTCGGCGAGATGGGCGAGACGATGCTGCTCGGCGGACAGCGCGTACTGCCGGCCCGGCTGCTCGACAAGGGCTTCGAGTTCTCGGCGCCGACGCTCGATACCGCGCTCGAGCAGACGCTCGGCAGCTGATCCGGAGGCTACGCGCCCACGCGATGTCGCCGACGACGGTGCCGCGCAAGGGCGACGAGTCCCGCCAGCGCAAGCACGCCGACGACGGCGACGAATGCGACGCCCCCGCGTTCGCGACCTGCCGGCTCGGCCTGCACGTTGCGCACGAGGGTCTCGGTCCTCGCCACAGCTGAGCCGCCCATCCCCTGCGCCTCGCGGACCAGTACGTCGAGCCGCTCGGCCGAGATGTCGCTGCTCCACGCACCGAGGCTCGACCCGACGAGCACGACGAGCGTTCCGTCGAGCTTCGCTTCGCGCGCGATCTCCTCGGCGATGGCGCTCGGGGCTCCGGCGAGCTCGCCGGCTGCAGACTCGGGCATGAACGCGACTCTCGCGTTGTCGCCGACGATGCTCGGGAATCCGCCCGCCTCGACCTCGCTGACCGCAGCGCCGGGCTCGTAGGAGACGGGCACGCTCTCGAAGGCTTCGACCGCGCGTCCGATCGCCGTGGCCGGGGCGTGCGCGGCTGCCTGCGGCGCCCACAGGAGCGCGGCGAGAGCGACGAGCGGCGGGCCGGCCCGAAGGCCGGCCCGCGCGTGCTCCCTCAGGGCGATCCAGCCGGGCAGTTGTTGCCCGCACCCGGATTCGGGTCGACGCACTTGATCCGGCCCTGGATCGCCGGGCTGAGCGGCGAGTTGGCCGCCACGTAGTCGGCGAGCACCTGGTCCATGATCCCCTGCGTCGTCATCCGGCTCGCGAAGTTCGGGTACGAGTCACCGCCGTTCGCCATGAAGTCGTTCTCGGCGATCTTGTACGTCGACGCCGACGTGAGATCGATCGGCGCTCCGGTACAGGTTCCGTCCTGCGCTTGCCGCACGGCCCCGGTCACACGGCTCCCGACCGCGGCCTCGATGTTGTAGGTGAAGCAGAGACCCGAGACCTGCGGGAAGCGTCCGTTCGCGCCGGGCATCTGAGACACCCCGTTCTCGAGCATCGTCTTCAGCTCGGCGCCGTTGACCTGCAGGGTCACCACGACGTTGCCGAACGGCAGCACGGCCAGGACCTGCCCGCGGCTGATGACGTGCGGCGGTGGAGTCGACGGTGGGCACAGACCCGTGCCGCCGCCGGCAGCCGGACAGGTGAGCCGATCGCGAAGACCGCCGGAGTTCGTGATCGCGAACTCCACGCCGATGGGGGCATACGCCCTGCGCATCGCATCGGTGGTCACGTCGCCGACGAGCGACTCGCAGAGCCGGCCGTCCGCCCGCCCGCAGACGTCGGAGCGGAGGATCTCGACCGTCGAGCTGCCGATGAGCCGGCCGAGGATCGGCGTGAGCTGCCTGTTCAGGTCGTCGATCCGAGCCTGGATCGTGGGATCGGGCGTCATCCCGATGTTCCACGGCTTGTGGAAGTCGGCGGTCTTGTACACGACCTTGCCCGCGCTCGTATCGAGGACGAGCCTGACGCGCGTGAAGCGGAGGCCCTTCGAGCGATTCTCGATCACGAGCGTGCCGTTGGGCCGCGTCGTGAGGACTTGGAAGTCCGTATGGTCGCCCATCACGACGTCGACGCCCTTCAGCTGGTCGGCGAGCTCGATGAGCGGTCCCGTCGGCGCCGTCAGCGTGCCCGCAGTCGCGCCGTCGTGCCCCATCACGACGATCACCTTGGCTCCCTTGGCACGAAGCGCGTCGACCTCTGCCTGCACCTTCGGTGCTCGCGTCACGACCGAGAACGGGCTGAACGCATTCGGGAACACGAGCGACGGCGCGTCCTCGTTCGTGAAGCCGACGAGACCCAGCTTGCCGCCCTCGACGTTGAACGTCACGGACGGCGACCACTCCTTCGGAGTCTTCCCGTTCGCCCCGACGACGTTCGCCGACACGTAGGGGAACTTCGCGAGCGGGATGAGCGTGCTCCGGAGGAACGCCTGTCCCTTGTCGAAGTTGTGGTTCCCGAGGCCGTCGGCCGAGAAGCCCATGAGGTTCATGAGCTCGATCGTCGGCTTGTCGTCGAAGAACGCCGAGATCGGTGGCGTCGCGCCGACCGAGTCGCCGGCGGCGACCGTGAAGTGATCCTTGCCCGCCTCCGTGCGGAAGCGATCGAACCAGCTATCGAGGAATGCCGCTCCGCCGATCGGGAACGTGGGGCCGGCGAAGCTGTCCGCTGCCTCGGTGAGAGGGACGAGCTGGCCGTGGTAGTCGGAGATGTCGAGGAGGGTGATCTCCTTGTACTTCCCCTGCGCGGCGGTGAGCCCGTAAAGGATCTTCCCGCTCGCGTTCTGCGGCCCGGGGATTCCCATGAGGAACGCGACCGTCGGGGCGATGTCGATCGCGCGGACGTTCGCCACCGCTCCCTGCTTCCTGATGCCCGGCCCGGCCGCGATGAACGACCCGTGCATGTTCACGTTGT
This sequence comes from Gaiellaceae bacterium, assembly GCA_036276015.1. Classification (GTDB taxonomy): domain Bacteria; phylum Actinomycetota; class Thermoleophilia; order Gaiellales; family Gaiellaceae; genus GMQP-bins7. Next base: position 9,798 of record DASUCN010000188.1, read on the forward strand.
GCGCGAGGTCGACCATGTCCGGCAGGTAGCCGTGCTGCCCGAAGAACTGCGAGAACGCGACGGTCTGGCCAGGCGTCGCAGCGTCCGTCTGGTACGGGGGACGGAAGACGACGACGACGTCACCGGAGCGGTTCGGATGCAGCGAGTCGGAGCCGTCGACGTCGCGCAGCTCCTCCTTCTTGAAGACGGCCTCGACAACTTTCTGCTGTCCGGGGAGGTTCGGGTCGTCGAGGTTCTCGAATGCGTCGATGATCGTGTTCCGCACACCCTCGTAGGTGAGCCCGGCCGAGAGCGTCGGGTTGATGTAGATCTGAGCCGTGCCACCCGCGTGGCACTCCTTCGCGTTGGGCGGCCCGGTGATCGGCACACGGCAGTTCTGGAGCAGGCCTGCGGCGTTCAGCTGCTCGGACGTGACGACGCCCGAGTCCTTGAGCACCTTGCTCACGTTCACCGCGTACCACTGAGGCGCGAACCCGTGATCGGAGGACGCGAACACCGTTGCGTCGTCTCCCATCAGCTCGCGGCCCAGCGCGAGTGTCGCGTCCGCCTCCTCGTACGCCGAGCGGATGTACCCCTCGCGGATCGCGGTGCGTCCGTCGGACGCGCCTGCGCCGTCGACGTTGTCGAAGTACGGGTTCGCGTTGCCGTCCATGTCCGTCGGCGTGACGAGACCCATGAACTGATGCTGGAACTCGTCCGTGACGGGGTTGCCCATGAGCAGCAGGTCGGGCTTCACGTCGAGGTCGTCGATGATGTACTCGAGGTAGGCCCAGTGGGCATCGGCCCACTTCAAGCCTTGCTCGATGTACGTGTCCTCGTCGACGATGAGGGCTTCGAGCGGCGCGAAGTCGGCCGCCGTCGAGGTCGGGAAGTCACGGTTGAGCGTCTCCTCGAAGGCCGCCGAGCCGGCCGAGCCGAGCTGGTTGTAGGTCGCATTCGCCCGCTGGAGCGACGTGAAGTAGAGGCGGAACTTCGAGAGGTCGCCGGCCAGGTCGACGGACTTGACGAGGAAGCCGGCCGTCCTGCCGTCGTTCAGCTTCCATTTCACGTCCGCCCACTGCCCGGCGCGCAACGTTGCGACGGCCTTGCTCCCGTCCTTCGCGTCCGCCCCGTTCACGATCAGCGCGCGGTCGTAGTTCACGGTGCCGTCGTTCGTCGAGTCGTAGACGTAGACGTCCCACTGGTTGTTCGCGATGGGAGCGTTGACGTGGCTGAAGAACGTCTGCATCGCGGGACTCGACGAGGCTGGGACGTTTGTCCAGCCGGCCGCCGTCTCCAGAGCACGCTTCTGATACTCGACGCCGAACGCAGTGGAGAGCTGGCCCGGGATGTCGAAGTTGAGCATCACCCCGCGGCGTCCGAAGAAACTGCGGAAGTCGACCACCGGTCCCTGCAGCGCAGGCGTCAGCGAGCGGCTCGCCACCCACTCGAGCGAGACGACCTTCTTCCCGGCGCGCTCGGCGGCCTGGGCGATGTGATCTGCCTGGACGATGCCGGTCGCGGCGAACGACGTCGAGTTGTTGAAGCTCGAGTCGCCCTGCCGGAAGAACGTGTTGTTCGTCGACCCGTGTACCCCCGGCCACGCTCCGGTGGCCAGAGTGCTCCAGCCGACGCCCGTGTTGGGCGGGAAGCCCTGTAACAGGCCGTTCTGACCCTTCACACCCTCGGCCATGAGCTCGGCCATGGTGTCCATCGACCCCTGCGCCGCGTACTTGTCCACCAGATCGGGCCGCATGCCGTCGGCCGCGAACAGGATGACCTTCTTCGTAAGCGGCCACTGCGCGTCGTTCGCAGCGCTCGCGCTTCCTCCGCCAACCGCTACGACCATTGCGAGCGCGATTCCGAGCGCTCCGAGCACCCACACCGAGGTGGTCGTTCGTGTCATCGTCCTCTCCCCTCCCTGACGTCGCAACCGACGCGACTCTACTCCCGATCGTTCCCGAAGTGAAGGCGCCTGGCGGCCTGGACGCCGGTCGCTCACACGTCGTCGACAATGCGGGCGTGACCGAACTCTCGACGCTGGGCTGGGACGACGCGTGGCGCGCCGCGAGCGAATCCGCGGCCCCGGGCGGTACCCCGGGGCGCATCGCAGTCCAGCACCGCGGCGAGTACGACGTGCTGACCGCGTCGGGGACGACGCGCACGCGGATCACCAGCCGGCTCCGACGAGAGTCGCCTCGGAGCGAACTACCCGTCGTGGGCGACTGGGTGATGCTCGACGAGGCGGGTGCGATCGCCGCAGTGCTGCCGCGGCGAACGACGATCTCGCGCCGGGCCGCGCACGAACCGGCCTCCGGCGTGTCGCGCGAGCAGGTGATCGCCGCCAACGTGGACGTCGCGCTGGTCGTACAGGCCCTGGGGCAGGAGCTCGACCGCCGCCTGCTCGAGCGCTACCTCGCACTCGCGCTCGAGAGTGGCGCCGAGCCCGTGGTCGTCCTCAGCAAGGCCGACCTCGAGGACGATCCCCTGGGTGTCGCCGACGAGGTACGAGCCGTGAGCGGCGCAGTGCGCATCCTGACGGTCTCCACGCGAACGGGCCTCGGTCTCGACGCGGTCGCCGACGTGCTCGGGCCAGGCTCGACGGGTGTGCTGCTCGGACCTTCTGGCGTCGGGAAGTCCACGCTCGTGAACGCGCTCGTCGGCGACGAGTCGCGACTTGCGACCGGCGTGGTCGCCGCCGACGGTGCCGGCCGGCACACGACGACCCGCCGCGAGCTCGTCCTGCTGCCGAGCGGCGGTCTCGTCATCGACAACCCCGGGATGCGCGAGGTCCATCTCTGGATCGGCGACGGCGACCTCACCGATGCCTTCGACGACATCGCGGCGCTGGCAGGGGCGTGCCGGTTCTCGGACTGCAGCCACCGGGCCGAGCCCGGGTGTGCGGTGCGCGCGGCGGTCGAGCGAGGAGACCTGCCACGAGCCCGGCTCGAGGGCTACCTCGCGCTCGAAGCAGAGGTTGCGGAGCTCGCCGAGCGGCTCGAGCGCCGTGAGCGGAAGCGCCGCTGACGGCGAGGGTTGGGGAGAGTCAGCGAGAATCTGGTCACACATGACACCGGAGCCGCTCAGCCCCGAGCTCGCGCTCGTCGATCCCGAGCTGGCAGCGCACGCCCGTGCGGTGCTGGCCGATCCCGCGCCGGCTCCACGGTTCGCACGGCCGACTCCGCCTGCGACGTCGAGCTCGCGCCGCGACCACCGCCCCTACCCGTTCTGGGCGCGCGTGACGGCTGCGCTCTGGCTGCTCGTGCTGGGGATCCTCATCGGCGGCGCCGCGATCCCCCACGCCCAGGACACGCCGCGCGTCGTTCCGCCGGGCGAGGACGCGCGCTTTTGCAGAGCTCCGGGCGAGACGCCGGCAGAGCCGGCGAGCCCCGGCCGGTAGGAAACGCGAGAGGCCGGGCAGTACCCGGCCTCTCGCCAACACTCAGCTTTCGCCGCTATGACACGCTCGGCGGCACGATCACCGCGTTGATGGCGTGGATGACGCCGTTCGACGCCTTGACGTCGGCGACGACCACCCGCGACGAGCCGTTCAGGAACAGCTTCCCGCCCTTGAGCGAGAGTGCGATCTTCTCGCCCTGGACGGTCTTCACCGAGGCGTTCTTCTTCGCCGCAGCGACGGCCGCCGTGCTGGGAACGCGCTTGGCGAGAACGTGGTACGTGAGGACCTTCGTCAGGAGCGCCTTGTCCGTCGCGACTGCGTCGTACGTCTCGGGCGCGTTCTTCTTGAG
>DASUCN010000189.1:0-4196 GCA_036276015.1 Gaiellaceae bacterium
CAGCAGTTCGACGTGATCGTGACCGAGAACATGTTCGGCGACATCCTCTCCGACCTCGCGGCGGCAATGACGGGCGGGCTCGGGCTGGCGCCCTCGGCGAGTCTCGGAGATGCGGGGCCTGGGATCTTCGAGCCCGTCCACGGCTCGGCCCCGGACATCGCCGGCCGGGGCATCGCGAACCCGACGGCCATGCTCCGCTCGACCGCGCTCATGCTCGAGCTCGCATTCGGGAGGTCGGACGACGCGCGAGCGCTCGAGTCGGCCGTCGACGCTGCGCTCATTGCCCACCCGACGCCCGACCTCGGCGGAGATGCGACGACGGATCAGTTCGCCGACGCCGTCGTTGCGGAGCTCTCCTGACGGGTGTTGACGAATGGTCGTGCATGCCCCTAGCCTGTGAGCTCATGACGCGCGCCGGCGAGACCTTCACCTTCTTCGGCTTTACGGCGCGCATCTTCGTGCGCTAGTCGGCGATCCGCGCTCCGCCGCCGCCGGCTAGCCCCTCACAAGGCGGAACTACCTCTCTCCGAACGGAATCCTCATGTCTCCCCACGCACCCACAACCGATCCAGGCGCACGCGTCGGCTATCCGGGCCGCGACGGGGCGCACAGCGCCGCCGCGTGCGACCGGCTCTTCCCCGAAGCGGAGCTCGTCGCCTTGCCGAGCTTCCACGCGGTCGTCGAAGCGACCGCCGACGGAGACGTCGCCTTCGGCGTTCTCCCGATCGAGAGCTCGCTCGCCGGCCCGGTCGCCGAGACGCACGACCTGCTCTACGGCTCGCCGCTCGCGATCACGGCCGAGACGGTGCTGCCCATCCGGCATTGCTTGGTCGGCGTCGCCGACGTGCCGCACGAGGAGATCACGGTCGTGCGCTCGCATCCGGTCGCGCTCGACCAGTGCCGGAAGCTCCTGGCGGAGATGCCGTGGGCGACCGCGATCGCCGCGCCGACCACCGGCGACGCCGCCGCGCAGGTTGCGCAGCACGGCGATCCCGCCGAGGCGGCGATCGCGAGCGAGCGCGCCGCGGCGCTGCACGGCCTCACCGTCCTCGCAGCCGACGTCGGTGACCACCCCGAGGCCTATACGCGCTTCGTCTCGGTCGCGACGTTCGTGCGCCTCGACATCAACGGGAAGCCATGGCGGACCGCGTTCTCGTTCGTGACCGACCACCAGCCCGGTGCACTGCACCGCGCGATCGAGCCGTTCGCACGCCACAGCATCGACCTCCTCCAGCTCGTCTCGCGGCCGATCCCGCAAACGCCCTGGCGCTACCGCTTCGACGCGGTCCTCGCAGGGCACCCGCTCGACCCGGTCGTGCGCGAGACGCTGCAGGAGATCCGCGCGAAGACCCGGCAGCTCCGCCTGTTCGGCTCGTACCCTGCGGAGGAACGCGAATGACCGATCGCGTCGACCCGACCGTTCAGGAGCTGCGTGAGGAGATCGCGGCGATCGACCGCGCGATCCTCTCCGACGTCAACGCGCGCATCGACCTCGTCGCGCGGATCCGCGAGTACAAGGCCGAGAACGGCATTCCGTTCGTCGACCCCGACCGCGAGCGAAAGCTCATCGACGCGCTCACCGCCGCGAACGCGGGCCCGCTGTCGGCGGACGGCGTCCGCGAGCTCTACACGTACCTGCTCGACCTCTCGAAGCGTGAGCTCGAGCGCTAGAGGGAGGCGGTGCTCACCGGCGACGGCGAGCGCGCCTCGAACGCGGCGATCGCGTCCTCGTGCCGGAGCGTGAGGCCGATCGTGTCCAGGCCGTTCAGCAGGCAGTGGCGGATGAAAGGGTCGATGTCGAACTCGAGCACGCGCCCGGCCGGATCGATGACCGTCTGGGCTTCGAGGTCGACGGTGACTGCGTCGCCTTCGCCGATCGTGGCCATCAGGGCCTTCACGTCCTCCGCCGGGAGCACGATCGGGAGCAGTCCGATCTGCGTCGAGTTCGTGAAGAAGATGTCCCCGAACGACGGCGCGATGACGACGTCGAACCCGTAGTCCTGCAACGCCCACGCCGCGTGCTCGCGTGACGAGCCGCAGCCGAAGTTCGGCCCGGTCACGAGGATCCTCGCGCCGTCGCAGCCCGGCCGGTTCAGCTCGAAGTCGGGATCCTGGCGCCAGTCGAAGAAGAGGAACTCGCCGTAGCCCGTGCGCTCGATGCGCTTGAGGAACTGCTTGGGGATGATCTGGTCGGTGTCGACGTCGGGCCGGTCGAGGACGACCGCCTTCGCCGTGACCGAGCGGAACGCCCTCACGCTCGCGCCCCCACGGATTCGCGGACGTCGACGAAGTGTCCCGCGAGCGCGGCTGCGGCGGCCATCGCCGGGCTGACCAGGTGGGTGCGGCCGCCTGCGCCCTGCCGTCCTTCGAAGTTCCGATTCGAGGTCGAGGCGCAGCGCTCGCCTGGCGCAAGGATGTCGGGGTTCATCCCGAGGCACATCGAGCAGCCTGCGTTGCGCCACTCGAACCCGGCCCGTTCGAAGACGCGGTCGAGCCCCTCTTCCTCGGCCTGGCGCTTCACCGAGGCCGAGCCTGGGACGACCATCGCGCGGACCGTGTCCGCGACGCGCTGCCCGTCGACCACGCGTGCGGCTTCCCGCAGGTCCTCGATCCGCGCGTTGGTGCACGAGCCGATGAACACGCGGTCGATGCGGATGTCCTGCAGCGGCGTTCCCGGCTCGAGGCCCATGTACACGAGTGCGCGCTCCGTGGCTGCACGCTCGTCGGGATCCTCCAGCACGGAGGGATCGGGCACGGCGCCGCTCACGGGGGCGACCATGCCCGGATTCGTCCCCCAGGTGACCTGCGGCTCCAGCTCGCCGACGTCGATCTCCACGTCGGTGTCGAAGACGGCGTCGTCGTCGGTCCGCAGCGCGCGCCAGCGATCCAGAGCGCGCTCCCAGTCGGCACCCGTGGGGGCAGCCGGTCGGCCCTCGAGGTAGGCGAACGTCGTGTCGTCGGGAGCGATCATCCCGGCCCGCGCGCCACCCTCGATCGACATGTTGCAGATCGTGAGGCGGCCCTCCATCGAGAGCGCCTCGATCGGCTCGCCGGCGTACTCGAGGACGTGTCCGACCGCGCCGCCGACGCCGATGCGCCCGATCGTGCCGAGGATCATGTCCTTCGGCGTGACCCCGAACGGCAGCTCGCCGGTGTAAAGGACTCGCATCGTCCTGGGGCGCGACCGCGGCAAGGTCTGCGTCGCGAGCACGTGCTCGACCTCCGACGTCCCGATGCCGAATGCGAGCGCTCCGAAGGCGCCGTGCGTAGAGGTGTGGCTGTCGCCGCAGACGATCGTCAGGCCAGGCTGGGAGAGGCCGAGCTCGGGGCCGATGACGTGGACGATCCCCTCCCGCCCGCTGCCCGTCGCGTACAGCGGGATCCCGAACTCCTCGCAGTTCGCGCGCAACGCGTCGAGCTGGGCGCGCGCGAGCGGATCCGAGATCGGCCCGGGAAGCGTCGGGACGTTGTGATCCATCGTCGCGATCGAGAGGTCGGGGCGGCGCACCGTGCGGCCGGCGAGCCGCAGCCCGTCGAACGCCTGCGGCGAGGTCACCTCGTGGATGAGGTGGAGGTCGATGTAGAGGAGCGTGGGCTCGCCCGGCTCGTCGTGGACGACGTGGCTCTCCCAGATCCGGTCGAACAGCGTCTGAGCCATCGCGAAACGGTACCCCTACGACTGTGGAGTGCCGCGGAGGAAGTTCGCGGCGAGCTCGGGCCCGCTCGGGGTGAGGACGCTCTCCGGGTGGAACTGGACGCCCTCGATCGGGTACGACCGGTGCCGCACGCCCATCACCTCGCCGTCCTCCGTCGTCGCGGTGACGAGGAGCTCATCGGGCACTTCGGTTGCGGCGAGCGAGTGGTAGCGCCCGGCCTCGATCGTTTCCGGAAGCCCCGAGTACACGCTCAAGCCGTCGTGGCGGACGAGGCTCGACTTGCCGTGCAGGAGGGCCTGCGCGTGCCCGACGCGGCCGCCGAAGGCCTCGACGATCGCCTGGTGCCCGAGGCAGACGCCGAGCGTCGGCACCGTCGGGCCGAGGCGGCGGATCAGCTCGACGGAGACGCCGGCGTCCTCGGGGCGGCCCGGTCCCGGCGAGACGACGAGCCGGTCGGGCGCGAGCGCCGCCGCCTCGTCGACCGTGATCGCGTCGTTGCGGAACACCGAGACGTCCGCGCCGAGCTCCTCGAACAGGTGG
>DASUCN010000190.1:0-4472 GCA_036276015.1 Gaiellaceae bacterium
CTGGCTCGAGGAGATGCGCGAGGCGAGGCCCTCGACGACGGCCGTCTTGCCGACCCCGGGCTCGCCGATGAGCACGGGGTTGTTCTTCTGGCGGCGCGAGAGGATCTGCATGACGCGCTCGATCTCGGTCTGGCGGCCCACCACGGGGTCGAGCTTGCCCTCGACCGCGGCCTTCGTCAGGTTCCGGCCGAACTGGTCGAGGAGCTTCGAGCTCTTCGTCTTCTCGCCCGGTGCGACGCTCGCGCCGGACTGGCGGCGGCCCGGCCCCGAGAGCATCCGGATGATCTCGTTGCGGATCTTCTCCGCATCCGCGTCGAAGTCGAGCAGGATGCGGGCGGCCACGCCCTCGTTCTCGCGGACGAGGCCGAGCAGGATGTGCTCGGTGCCGATGTAGTTGTGGCCGAGGGAGAGCGCCTCGCGCAGCGCCAGCTCGAGGACCTTCTTGGCGCGCGGCGTGAACGGGATCTGCCCGGTGGTGACCTCGTCACCCTGGCCGACGATGCGCGCGACCTGGGCGCGCACCTCTTCCACCGTGATGTCGAGCGACTCGAGGACGCGGGCGGCGAGGCCTTCCTCCTCGCGGAGGAGGCCGAGCAGGATGTGCTCGGTGCCGATGTAGTTGTGCTTCAAGGCTCGCGCCTCGTCCTGGGCGAGAACCACGACCTGCCGGGCCCGCTCGGTGAATCGCTCGAACAACTCCCTCGTTCCTTTCGGTTCGCTTGCCGGGAGCCCGCCTGGCTCCCCCGGGTCGAAGGGACTGACGGATCGTAGCCGACCGGTCTCGTGCCGAGTCTCACACGCCGGGTTCGCCCGGTGTGCTCGGTACCCTTCTCGGCCGTTGGGCAACCAAGCCTTAATCGGCGTGCGCGGATGAAGATCCTCGTCACGGGGTCGTCCGGCCAGATCGGCACGAACCTCGCGCTGCGGCTCCAGTCCGACGGGCACGAGGTGTTCGGCGTCGACAAGCGCCAGAACACCTGGACGGACGGGTTCCCGTACCTGCTGCAGGACCTCGCGGGCCACTATTCGGCTTTTCGCGGGGGCATCAACGGCGTCGAGTACCCCGAGGTCGACCTCGTCGTCCACCTCGCGGCCCACGCGAAGGTGCATCAGCTCGTCCGCCAGCCGCACCGGGCTCTGGAGAACACGGTCATGACGTTCAACGTGCTCGAGTACGCCAGGCTGCGGCACGTCCCGATCGTGTTCTCGTCGAGCCGGGAGGTGTACGGCGACGTGCACCGCTTCGAGGAATACGGCGAGCAGGTCGCCGACTTCGCCTACGCGGAGAGCACGTACTCCGCGTCGAAGATCTCGGGCGAGGCGTTCGTCTACTCGTACGCGCGCTGCTACGGGCTCCCCTACCTCGTCTTCCGCTTCTCGAACGTCTACGGCCGGTTCGACAACGACCTCCAGCGGATGGTGCGCGTCATTCCCCTCTTCATCCACTCGATGCTGCGCGGCGAGCCGATCACGATCTACGGCGGCAACGACAAGACGCTCGACTTCACGTACGTCGACGACTGCATCGACGGGATCGCCGCCGGGATCGACGCGCTCGCCTCGGGCCGCGTCGTCAATCAGACGATCAACCTGGCGTACGGCCAGGGCAACACGCTCGTCCGCTGCGCCGAGCTCATCGCGCACGAGCTCGGGACCACGCCGGACATGACGCTCGCCCCTTCCCTGCTGGGGGAGGTCACGCACTACGTGGCGGATCTCTCCAAGGCGCGCGGCCTGCTCGGCTACACGCCGAAGGTGCCGCTGGACGAGGGCATCGCGCGCGCCGTCGACTGGTTCCGCGAGCATCGCGCGGCGCACCCGGAGGAGGATGTTCCGGTGACGGCCGACCACGAGGGCTCCTCGCCCGAGGCCGGAGCGGTCTGGAAGACCGCGACCGCCTGACGATCGCGTCTACGGATCGGCCGAGCGCAGCGCGGGAAACAGGATCACGTCCCGGATCGTCTCCCGGCCCGAGAGGAGCATGACGAGCCGGTCGATTCCGAGGCCGAGGCCTCCGGTGGGCGGCATCCCGTACGAGAGCGCCTCGACGTAGTCCGGGTCTCCGCGCACGCCCTCGACGTGCTCCGACTGCTCGTCGAACCGGCGCTGCTGCTCCTCCGCGTCGTTGATCTCCGTGTACGCGTTGCCGAGCTCCATCCCGGCGGCGAAGTACTCGAAGCGCTCGGTGATCGTGTCGTCGTCGTCCGTGACGCGCGCGAACGGTGAGAGCTCGACCGGATGGCCCCAGACGATCGTCGGCTCGATCAGGCTCGGCTCGACGAAGTGCCCGAAGGCGTGGTCGACCAGCTGCGGCCAGTCCCTGTCGGCCTCCGTGTCCACGCCGCGCTCGGTCAGCCATGCGCGCAGCTCCGCCTCGTCGCGCGTCCACAGCTCCTGCGCCTCGAGCGCCTCGACGAACCCGATCCGCCTCCACGGCCGCTTCAGATCGATGGAGTGTCCGCGAAGAGTCGCGATCGTCGTCCCGCTCGCCTCGAGGGCGACCTGCTCGAGCATCTCCTCGATCCGATCCATGGTGTCGCGGAAGTCGGCGTAGGCCTCGTACCACTCGAGCATCGTGAACTCGGGCTGATGCTTGTAGGAGACGCTCTCGTTGCGGAAGTCCTTGCCGATCTCGTACACGCGCTCGAGCCCGCCCACGATGAGCCGCTTGAGATAGAGCTCGGTCGCGATGCGCAGATAGAGGTCCGTCTCGAGCTCGTTCGAGTGGGTGACGAACGGATGCGCGAAGGCTCCCCCGTAGCGCGGCTGCAGCACCGGGGTCTCGACCTCGACGAATCCCTCCTCGTCCAGGTAGCGGCGGATCGCGGCAACCACCTTGGTGCGCAGGAGGAAGAGCTCGCGCGAGTCCTCGTTCATGAGGAGATCGAGGTAGCGCTTCCGGTAGCGCGTCTCGACGTCGGTGAGGCCGTGAAAGGTGTCGGGCAGCGGGCTGCGATTGCGCGCGAGGACGACGAGCTCGTCCACCGCGAGCGAGGGCTCCCCGCGGCGCGACTTCGCGGGCTTCCCGACGACCCCGACGACGTCGCCGAGGTGGACGTCGACGGCGCCGATGCGACCCGTGTCGCACATCAGCTGGATGCGCCCTGAACGATCGACGAGGTCGCAGAAGACGAGCTTCCCCATCTCGCGGCGCGCCATGACGCGGCCGGCGAGGCGGCGCGTCTCGGCAAGCTCGGCCCCGGCTTCGATCGCGCCGGTCGCGGCACGTACGTCGGCGACCGCGTCTCGGTCGGGGAACCGCTTCGGATCGGCCATGTCGAGCAGCCTATCCCGGCCGCTCGAGGGATCTACGCGGCCTTGATCTCCATGATCTTGAACTTCACCTTCGAGCCGCGCGGCGTGACGACCTCGACCGTCTCGCCCTTCTTGCGGCCCATGATCGCCTTGCCGACGGGCGACTCGTTCGAGAGCTTGTTCTCGGCGGGATTCGCCTCAGCGGAGCCGACGATGAAGTACTCGGTCGTCTCCTTGGCGTCGACGTCGCGAAGCCGGACGACCGCGCCGACCGACACGACGCTCGTGTCCACGCGCTTCTTGTCGATGACCTGCGCGTTCGCGAGGCGCTCCTCGAGCTGCGCGATGCGGTGCTCGAGCATCATCTGCTCGTTCTTCGCGTCGTCGTACTCCGCGTTCTCGGCGATCTCGCCGAACTCGCGGGCGGCGGCGATGCGTTCCGCGATCTCCCTCCGCCTCGTCGTGCGCAGCACGTCCAGCTCGGCCGTCAGCTGCTTGTAGCCCTCGGGAGTGAGGATCACGTCCTTCACGAAACGCCTCCAGAGACGAGATTGCGGGGCCACCCGGCCCCGACAACAGCGCGGAATGGTAGCTACCCCCGTCGACGAGCGTCAAACGGCTCGTGAGTACCATCCGAGGGCCGTGATCGACCTCCGCCAGAGCTGGCGAATCGGCCCCGTCGAGGTGCCCACGCGCCTCGTCCTCGCACCGATGGCGGGGGTCAGCGTGCAGGCCTTCCGGCGCCAGGGGCGCCGCTACGGCGCGGGCCTCGTGTGCTCCGAAATGGTCAGCTGCGCGGGCATCGAGCACCGCAACGAGAAGACGCTCGGCTACCTCCGCGTCGCCTCGGACGAGCACCCGCTCGCGATCCAGCTCTTCGGATCGGACCCGCGCCCGATGGCGGACGCGGCCCGGATGGTGGAGGCGGTCGGCGCGGACATCGTCGACGTCAACTTCGGCTGCCCTGTCAAGACGGTCACGAAGACCGGCGCCGGGGCACACCTCCTCGAGGACCGCGACCGGGCCTGCCGCATCGTCGAGGCGATCGCGAGCGCCGTCGAGATCCCGATCAGCGTCAAGCTGCGCCGCGGCGTCGAGAACGGCTCGCGCGCGGCGCTCGAGCTCGGCCCCCGGCTCGTCGAGGCCGGCGCCGCCTCGCTCACGCTCCATCCGCGCTCGGCCCAGCAGATGTACACGGGGACGGCCGACCACGCGCT
>DASUCN010000191.1:0-29168 GCA_036276015.1 Gaiellaceae bacterium
GCGCCGGCCGCGAGCACGGGCGGCAGGCCCGACCAGAACACGGCGATACTGAGCACCGCCAGCACGGAGAGCGCGACAGCCGTACCGCCCGCCGACTCCTTGCGCAGCCCGCGCGGGACGATCCAGCCGAAGACGATCGCCGCGCCGACTCCGATGATGCCGAGCACGACGAGATAGTCCGTCAGGCTGTGCTCGACGCCCGCTTCACCGAACGTCCCCCATGCTGCGAGCGCTGCCGCAAGCGCGACGCCGAGCACGGCGCAGACGAGCGCGGTCGAACGGGTGGCCGGCCGAGCGTCAATCGTGGTCGTGCTGTCCATCGATCCTCCCTTGGTCGTTGACGCCTGACAGCCTGCGCTCGGCACGCGGCCTCGTCGTCGGAAGGCCGAGCGATTCCCCGTCGCTCCGAAGAGCGATTCGCACTCGTGCTCGAGGCTGATGACGACGCGCGACGGGCGGAGTAGCGTTGCGCACCGTGCGGCTCCGCTCGCTGATCCAGAGCCACGGAGATCTTCTCCTCGCCCTCGCGGTGGTCGCGCTCGGGCTCGTGCAGACCCTTGCGGACGACGGGCTCTCGGAGTCGGAGAAGCTCTACGGCGTCACGGCAATCTGCATCCTCGGCGCGCTCCTGGCCGTGCGCCGCCGCTACCCGTTGCTCCCGCTCATCGCGGTCTGCCTCGGTCCGCTCCTCGAGCCGCTCGCGGGCGAGGCCGGTGACGGTGAGGTCTTCGGGCTCGTTCTCGTCATCGCCGTGTACACCGCCGCCGCGCACACCGACGGCGCGCGCATGTGGGTCGGGGGGGCGCTCGCGTTCGCGCTCGCGTGGGGAGCGCTCATCACGGATCCCGAAGGCGTGTACCTCGGCGGGATGCTGTTCTTCGGGATGTTCGTCGGCATCCCGTGGGTCGCGGGGCGAGCCGTCCGGCATCGGCGTCTCCGCGAACAGCAGCTCGAGCGCGAGAAGGCCGAGGCCGAAGCCGCGATCGTCGAGGAGCGGAGTCGCATCGCGCGCGAGCTCCACGACGTCGTCGCGCACGCGATCAGCGTCATCGTGCTGCAAGCACGCGGCGGGCGGAAGGTCCTCGAGACCGAGCCGGACGAAGCGCGGCAGGCGCTCGACGCGATCGAGCACACGGCGACGCAAGCTCTCGACGAGATGCGCCGGCTCCTCGGCCTCCTTCGTGAGAGCGACGAGGAGCTCGCGCTCACGCCACAGCCCACGCTCACACGTGTCGACGAGCTGGTCGCCCGCGTCCGCGAGGCGGGGCTCCCCGTTGAGCTCGCGGTGGTCGGCGAGCCGACCACCCTTCCACCCGGTGTCGACCTCTCTGCCTACCGCATCGTCCAGGAGGCGCTCACGAACGCCCTGAAGCACGCGGGGCCGGCGACAGCACGCGTGACCGTCCGCTACGGGGACGGCGAGCTCGACCTCGAGATCACCGACGACGGAGCCGGTGACACGAACGGCGACGGCGGTGGACACGGCCTCGTCGGCATCCGCGAGCGAGTCGCGGTGTTCGGCGGCGACGTCGAGGCCGGCCGCCGACCGGAGGGCGGCTACGTCGTCCGCGCACGCCTCCCGTACGCGAGCGAGCGATGATCCGCGTCTTGCTCGCGGACGACCAGGCGCTCGTCCGCGCCGGCTTCAGGATGATCCTGAAGGGCGAGAACGGCATCGAGGTCGTCGGTGAGGCAGGCGACGGTAGGGAAGCGACTCGCCTCGCCACCGAGCTCGAGCCCGACGTGGTCCTCATGGACGTGCGGATGCCGACCATGGACGGCATCGAGGCCACACGCTCGATCGTCACGGGAGAGGAAGCGCCGCGAGTCCTCGTGCTCACCACGTTCGACCTCGACGAGTACGTCTACGAGGCGCTGAGGGCGGGCGCGAGCGGGTTCCTCTTGAAGGATGCGCCGGAAGAGCAGCTCGTCGCGGGCATCCGCATCGTCGCAGCCGGGGGCTCGCTGTTCGCACCGACCGTGACGCGCCGCCTGATCGAACGGTTCGCCGGGGCACGCGCGGCCACGCGGCCGTCGCTCAACGAGCTCACGCCACGTGAGCTCGAGGTGCTCCGGCTCGTCGCCCGCGGACTCTCGAACGCCGAGATCGCGGCGACGCTCGTGGTCAGCGAGCACACCGTGAAGACGCACGTCGCGCACGTCCTTCGCAAGCTCGATCTCCGCGACCGCGTGCAGGCCGTCGTGCTCGCGTACGAGAGCGGCGTCGCCTCCAGCTGACGTCGCTGCCGATACCCTCGGCCGGTGCAGGCCCGGTCCGAGATCCGCAACGTCGCCATCGTCGCGCACGTGGACCACGGCAAGACGACGCTGGTGGACGCGCTCCTCTGGGAGTCCGGCGCGTTCCGCGAGAACCAGGACGTCGCCGAGCGCGTGCTCGACACGATGGATCTCGAGCGCGAGAAGGGCATCACGATCCTCGCCAAGAACACCGCCGTTCGCTACGCCGGCGTGAAGATCAACATCGTCGACACGCCCGGACACGCCGACTTCGGCGGCGAGGTCGAGCGCGGGCTGACGATGGTCGACGGCGTGCTCTTGCTCGTCGACGCCAGCGAGGGGCCCCTCCCGCAGACCCGCTTCGTCCTGCGCAAGGCGCTCGAGGCGCGGCTTCCAGTGATCCTCGTCGTGAACAAGGTGGACCGGCCGGACGCCCGCATCGAGGCGGTCGTGAACGAGGTGTACGAGCTCTTCCTCGACCTCGACGCCGACGAGAGCCAGATCGAGTTCCCGATCGTCTACTGCAACGCCAAGGCAGGACGCGCGTCGCTCACACCCGACCCCGATGCGCTCGAGCCGGATCTCCGGCCACTGCTCGACCTCGTCCTCGCGCGCATTCCACCGCCGAGCTACGAGGAAGGCCACCCGCTGCAGGCGCTCGTCACGAACCTCGATGCCTCGCAGTACGTCGGCCGACTCGCACTCTGCCGCGTCGAGCAGGGGACGATCAGGCGCGGTCAGCAGATCGCCTGGTGCCGGGCAAACGGAACGATCGAGCGCGCCAAGGTGACGGAGCTCTACGTGACGGAGGCGCTCGACCGCGTCGAAGCCGACGAGGCCGGGCCAGGCGAGATCATCGCCGTCGCCGGCATCGCCGAGGTGACGATCGGGGAGACACTCGCCGATCCGGACGACCCACGCCCGCTCCCCGTGATCGCCGTCGACGAGCCGTCGCTCTCGATGACGATCGGCATCAACACGTCGCCGCTCGCCGGGCTCTCCGGCGACAAGCTCACGGCGAGCCTCGTCGAGGCCCGCCTCCGCACCGAGCTGATCGGCAACGTCTCCCTGCGCGTCCTGCCGACGGAGTCGCCCGACGCGTGGGAGGTGCAGGGCCGCGGCGAGCTGCAGCTCGCCGTGCTCGTCGAGCAGATGCGCCGCGAGGGATTCGAGCTGACCGTCGGCAAGCCGCAGGTGGTCACGCGCGAGATCGACGGTGTCGTCCACGAGCCCGTCGAGCGGGTCTCGGTCGACGCCCCCGAGGAGTACCTGGGCGTCCTGACGCAGCTCTTCGCGCTGCGCAAGGGCCGCACCGAAGCGCTCGTGAACCACGGCTCGGGCTGGATCCGCATGGACGTCGTCGTTCCCGCACGCGGGCTCATCGGCTTCCGCACCGAGTTCCTCACGGAGACGCGCGGCACCGGGATCATCCACCACGTCTTCGAGCGCTTCGAGCCGTGGTTTGGCGAGCTCCGCACGCGGCCGACCGGCGCCCTCGTCGCCGACCGCCGCGGGAAAGCAACGTCGAACGCGATCCTGAGCCTCCAGGAGCGCGGGTCGCTCTTCATCGAGCCGGGCGTCGAGGTCTACGAGGGGATGATCGTCGGCGAGAACGCGCGGGCCGAGGACCTCGACGTGAACGCGACGAAGGAGAAGAAGCTCACGAACACGCGCGCCGCGTCGGCCGATGCGACCGTGAGGATCATCCCGCCGCGCCCGCTCTCGCTCGACCAGGCGCTCGAGTACATCCGCGAGGACGAGTGCGTCGAGGTGACGCCGAGCGACATCCGGCTGCGCAAGATCGAGCTCTCGGCCCAGAGGCGGCAGACGGCCGCGAGCCGCAAGGCGCGCGGCCTCGCCCCGGCTGTCTAGCCGGTCTCGGCTGCGACCGGCCGCAGGTCGTCGAGCCGGTCGACCCGGGCGAGCGTCGGGAAGAGCTTCCACCACACGCCCGCGACCACGATGGTGGCGATCCCGCCGAGCACGACTGCGGGCACGGCGCCGATAAGGGCTGCGGCCACTCCGGACTCGAACGCGCCGAGCTCGTTCGACGCACTGATGAACACCATCTCGACGGCGTTGACGCGGCCGCGCAGCTCGTCCGGCGTAACGAGTGGGAGGATCGCCTGACGCAGCACCACGCTCACCATGTCGAGACCGGATCCGAGGGCGAGCGCAAGCATCGACAGCCACAGCTGGCGCGAGAGACCGAACGCGACCATGCAGAGCCCGAATCCAGCGACGACCGCGAACAGCGTGGGTCCGGCGTGCCGCCGAATCGGGAAGCGGGCGATCAGTAGCGCCGCGACGAGCGCGCCGACGGCGGGCGCGGCCCGTAGAAGGCCGAGGCCTGTCGGCCCGACCTCGAGGATGTCCTTCGCGAAGATCGGAAGCAGCGCGACCGCACCGCCCAGGAGCACCGCGAACAGGTCGAGCGAGATGGCTCCGAGGAGGACGTTCGTACGGCGAATCAGCCGGACCCCCGCCATCACCTCGCCCAGTCCCGCCGCACCTTCGACGGCCGGCAGACGACCGCTTTGCAACGCGAGCACGGCCCCGAGCGCGACCACGGAGAGCGCGATCCCCACCGCGTAGACGAGCTCGGCCTGAATCGCGAGCAGGATCCCACCCACGAAGGGCCCGATCACCGCCGACAGCTGGAAGGCGATCGAGCGCTGTGCGAGCGCGCTCACGAGGATCTCCTCCGGCACGAGCGACGGCGTCAGAGCCCGCCCCGCCGGTGCCCCGATCGCACTGCCGACCCCCTGGAGGAACGCAAGTCCGAAGAACGGCCACACGCGTCCCGTGTCGGCAACCGTGACCGCGAGGAGCCCACCGAGCACGACGAGATTCGACGCCATCATGATCGCGAGCAGACGCCGCCGCGGAACGCGATCCGCGAGCTGACCCGCCGGCAGCGCGAGGAGGAGCAGCGGCAGGAACTCCGCGAGACCGAGCAGGCCGAGATCGAGCGCGTTCCCGCTGATCGAGTAGACCTGCCAGCCGATCGCGACGAACGACATCTGGAGCGCGAACGCCTCGGTGACCATCGCCCCGAGGAGCAGCGTGAAGTCGCGATGCCGCAGCGCGGATCGAGCGGACTGGCTCATGACGGGAACCTACGTCTAGGCTGCGGCGGGCTCATCGCTCGGCGTCTCGTCCCCCACGCCGAACTCGACCTCGATCTTCATGATCCGCGAGCCGTCGACCTCGAGGACACGCAGGTAGAGCCCGTCGACGCGAACCTCGTCGCCCACCTCGGGCGCGCGGCCGAGCTCACCGAACACGAGCCCGGCCATCGTGTTGTAGTCCTCCTGCTCGAGCTCGGTGTCGAACTCCTCGTTGAAGTCGTCGATCGTGTACGTCCCCTCGATGCGGATGTGCGTCTCGTCGATCCGCTCGACCGACGTGTCCGGCAAGTCGAACTCGTCTTCGATGTCGCCGACGATCTCCTCGATGACGTCCTCGAGCGTGACGATCCCTTCCATGTCTCCGTACTCGTCGATGACGATGGCCATGTGCTGCTTCTCGCGCCGGAAGTCGGCGAGGAGCGCGGCGAGATCCTTCGTCTCGGGGACGACGTACGCGGGCCGGACGATCGCCTCCAGCTCGACGGAGGCGATACCGAGGTCGTGGATCGCCCCGAAGAGGTCGCGGACGTGCAGGACGCCGATGACGTCGTCGAGCGAGCCGCGATAGACCGGGTAGCGCGTGTACGGCGAGTCGACGACCGCTCGGAGCGCCTCTTCGGGAGGCATGTCGGCCGAGATGGCGACGACCTCGGGCCTCGGCACCAGCACCGCCGAGACCTCCTTCGACGCGAAGTCGAAGACCTTGTAGAGCATCTCCTCCTCGGCCTCCTGGAGCTCGCCCACGTCCTCGGCGGCGGCCACGGAGTGGCGGATGTCCTCCCGGGTGTACGCGATCATCCCGGCCGGCGCGGGCCTCACACGGAGAAGGCGAAGCACGCCGTTCGACGACTTCTCCAGCACCCAGACGAGCGGGTACGAGAACCGCGCGAGCCAGTCGAGGGGGATGGCGAGCACCACCGCGAGCGGCTCGGCCTTCTGCAGCGCGACCGCCTTCGGCACGAGCTCGCCGAGCACGACCGAGAGGTACGTGAGGATCGCGAACGAAATGAGGAAGGCGACCGTGTTCGAGAGCGGCGGCTCCATGAGGCCCGACAGGAGCGGCTCGCCGATGGCACCGAGGAGGATCGCGAAGATCGTGATCCCGACCTGGACGGTGGAGATGAAGCGAACCGGGTCGTCCATCAACCGCAGCGCGGTCTTCGCGCCCCGGCTTCCACGATCCGCGCGCTCCTCGAGGCGCGACCGCCGCCCCGTGATGAGGGCGTACTCGGCCGCCACGAATATCGCGTTCCCCAGGACGAGGAGGAACACGATGAGGAGTCGAAGGCTCGTACTCACGCGGCCCCGTCAGGGGCGCCGGTACTCGGCGGGATTTCGTCGCCCACGATGATCAGGCGGCAGTATAGGTAACGGCCCCGCCGTCCTCGTCACGCGCGGCGCGGCCCTCGTGCACGAGCCGCTCGTAGTGCGACAGCGTCTCGGCGATGGCGAAGCGTCGTCCGGCTGGTGCGAGCTCGGCGCCGAAGAGCGCGAACGACAGCTCGTACGCCGTCTGGGGCTCAGCCGAGAGGGCTGCGACCGCCTCTTCCAGCCGAAGTCGGTGGTGCTCCTTGAGCTCCTGCGCGCGGCCGACGGGGTCGGCGATCGGATCGCCGTGGCCCGGAAATGCGAGCCGCGGCGCCAGCTCGATCGTCCGGTCGAGTGCGGTGAGGTAGTCGCCGAGCGGGTCGGGGCGGCTCGCAGGCCACAGCCCCACGGTCGGTGTGATCCTCCCGAGGAGGTGGTCGGCCGCGATGAGGACACCGTCGCGCAGAAGACAGAGCTGACCGTCCGCGTGGCCCGCCGCTGCGACGAGCTCCCAGCCGTTCACGTGCTCGCCAGCCTCCACGAGGATCGGGTCGCGGCGGTAGCGGATGAACGGCCGGTAGATCGAGCTCTGCCCGACGAGCTCCTCCGTGACGCCGGACGGAGCTCCGTGGAGATGGAACCACTCCACGAGCCGTTCCGACCAGGCCGGGTTGCCCCAGACGAGCTCGCACTGCGCGTAGTCCAGCGCGCCCTGGACGACCGGCGCGCCCGTCAGCTCGTGGAGATCCGCCGCGGCACCCACGTGGTCGGGGTGGAAGTGCGTGACGAAGACCGTCGACACCCGACCGCCCGCCTGCTCGAGCTCCGAAGCCCACGTCTCCTTCGCATCGGGCAGCCCGAGGCCCGTGTCGACGAGCGTCCACCATCCGGAATCACCGGGAAGGAGGTACGCGTGCACGTGGCCGGGCCGCGTGGGCAGCGGCAACGTGACGCGACGGATTCCGCCGTCCAGCTCGTCCATCGCGCGACTCTAGCGGCGCCCTCGTAGCATGGACGGGTGGGCGACACGAGCCTGATCCGGCCGTATTCCGACCAGGACGAGCGTGGCTGGGTCGTCTGCCGGGTGCTGTCATTCCTCGACACCGCCTACCACGACGACGTGCGGCGAACCAAGGAACGGTACGAGCATCCGGCGATCGAGCTCGTGGCCGAGCACGACGGCGAGATCGTCGGACTGATCGACGTCGAATGCGAGACGGAGCCCGGAACGGTCTGCGAGGACCGGCCGGGGCTCGGTGGGATGATCTGGCACCTCGCCGTCCACCCCGACCACCAGCGGCGTGGGATCGCGACCCGGCTTCTTCGCAAGGCGGAAGACCTTTCGCGCGGCCGTGGAGTCCAGCGCTTCGAGGCCTGGACACGAGACGACGAGGCGACGCGTGCGTGGTACGAGGGACGAGGCTTCGAGATCGTCTACTCGTACCTCAACGTCTACGTCGAGCTCGACGAGGGACTTCGCGACCTGTTCCCGATCACCGAGGACGGGATCCGTCCGGTCCGGATGTTCGCGCACTACGTCGGAGACGATCGCGAGGCCATGCGAGCGCGCTTTGCGCGCGTGCACGAGAACGTCCTCTACGAGCTCCGCTTCGACGGGCTGCCCTTGTCCTGATCGAACGTATGTTCTATCCTCGACCGATGCAGGTCGAGTACCGGATCGAGCCGTGCCGCTCGGCGCTAACACAGGTGAAGGGCATGCCGTTTCGCTGGTCGCTCAACCCGTACATGGGGTGTGCTCACCGCTGCACGTTCTGTTACGTGCGCCACTTCGAGCAGCGCGCCGACCGGCCCTCGGACGACCGTTACGGACGCTCGATCCGCGTGAAGCCGAACGTCGCGGACGTGCTGCGGCGCGAGCTCGCCCGTCCGTCGTGGCACCGCGACGAGGTGGCGCTGGGGACGGCGACGGATCCGTACCAGCCGGCAGAGGGCCGCTTCCGCCTCACCCGAGCATGCATCGGCGAGCTGGCATCGTCCGGGACGCCGTTCTCGATCGTCACGCGCGGGCCGCTGATCGTTCGGGACGTCGACGTCCTGGTCGCGGCTGCACGCGAGGTCGACGTGCGGGTCTACGTCTCGCTTCCGACGCTCGACGCGCGCGTCTGGCAGACGACCGAGCCCGGCACGGCCCCACCGGCAAGCCGGCTGCGTGCGATCCGAATGCTCGCCACGGCCGGGATCGACGTGGGCGTCGGCATGGCGCCGATCCTCCCGGGGCTCTCCGACGATCCGGCCGGGCTCGAAGCCACCGTGCGGGCAGCACGGGCTGCGGGCGCACGCTCGATCTGGGCGAGTGTCGTCCACCTCCGGCCTGGTGTCCGTGAGCACTTCCTGGAGGCGCTGGCGCGCGACTGGCCCGAGCACGTCGAGCGCTACGAAGCGCTCTTCGCCACGCGCGCCTACCTGCCTGCGAGCGTTGCGAGCGCGATCACCGAGCCCGCTCGCACGGCGAAGGTCTCGCTCCGCTACGCGCGCCTCGAGCGGCCGGTCCGGCCGGAGCCACGCCAGCTCGCCCTCGCCGTGTAGACAGGTCGACCGCGTTCGCACAAGTGAGCGCACGTCGGAGATCTCGCGATCGAAGGAGTCCGCGCGAACCTCCTCGACCCACGGAAGGAGGAGCATCCGCAGCGGCACCGTAGAATCGCCCCGTGGCCGACGAGATCACCTGCCTCATCGCCGACGACCACGAGGTCGTGCGCGAGGGCCTGCGCCTCGCGCTCTCGCGCTCGCCCCGCATCCGCGTGATCGGCGAGGCAACCGACGGAGCGTCGGCAGTGGCGCTCGGCGAGCGACGTCGACCGGACGTCGTGATCATGGACCTCCGCATGCCCGACATGGATGGGCTCGAAGCGACCGAACAGCTGCTCGCGAAGGCTCCGGACACGGGGGTGCTCATCTTCACGGCGTACGGTGAGCGCTCGCTTCTCCAGCGCGGCCTCGAATCCGGGGCACGCGGGTACATCCTGAAGGAGGCGCCACACGAGACGCTGCTCCGCGCGATCGAGAAGGTCGCCGCCGGCGAGACGTTCGTCGATCCGGGGCTGATGGCGGAGTTCGTCGCAGGACAGGGGCAATCCGACGTCCTCACCCCGCGAGAGCGCGAGATCCTCCAGCTGCTCGCCGACGGGATGTCCAACGCGGACGTCGCCACGAAGCTCTTCATCAGCCAGGAGACCGTGAAGAGCCACGTGCGTCACATCCTCGCGAAGCTCGAAGCCGACACGCGCACACAGGCCGTGGCGATCGCGCTCCGCGAGGCCATGATCGACTAGACCGTGGAGGAGACGGAGCGAGCGCTCCTCGCCGAGCGCATGCTGGCAGAGCAAGAAGAGCGCCGGCGGCTGGCCGAGGCGCTCCACGATGGGCCCGTTCAGCAGCTCTCCGCGATCGCCCAGATGCTCGACACCGCCGTCACGGATCTCCAGAAGGGCGACGCCGAGCGCGCCGTGGAGGTCGTCACCCGCAGCCTCGAGCTCGCGCGCGAGGCCGCGCGCGACGTGCGTGGGCTGTGCGACGACCTCGAGCCGAGCATCCTCCATCAGCTCGGCTTCGCCTCGGCGGTCGGGGCGCTGGCGCGCCGGATCTCCTCGCGGCATCACGTCGAGGTCGAGCTCGACGTCGCCCACGGCGACGAGCTCGGGGAGAACGCGGCGGTGGCCCTCTACCAGCTGCTCCGTGAGGCAATGGAGCAGGCCGTCCGCCGCGGGCCGCTCTCCAAGATCGAGGTCACGCTCCGGCCGAGCGAGAGCGACGGCATCGAGCTCGTCGTGATCGACGACGGCCCACCGGAGCGACGCGCCGCCGTGCTCGAAGCCCTCGCCGAGCGCGCTGCGACGCTCAACGGACGCTTCTCGTCGGAGGTGCGGTACCCACGCGGGTCTACCCTCCGCGTCGATCTCCCTCCCGCAGCAGCCCATCGCTAGGATCGGCGGCGTGAGCAGGAACGGTCGGAGCGGGTTCCTCTTCTTCGTCTGGTCGACCTCCGGTTACACCCTCGTCGAGCGGGACGGCGATCCGCCGCGCCCCGGTACCGAGGTCGAGGACGGCGAGAATCGGTACGTCGTCACGAAGGTCGCACCGTCGCCACTCCCCGGCGACCCGCGTCCCTGCGCGTACCTCCAGCCCGTGTGAGTTCGCAGGTCAGAATCCGCATACGCGGATTCCGACCGCGAGAGTCAAAGACGCTCGCCGCATCGTTCCCTTCGCGTAGACAGTCCTACGGCCGCGCTGAGTTCGCAGGTCAGAATCCGCATACGCGGATTCCGACCGCGAGATTCAAAGATGCTCGCCGCATCGTTCGCTTCGCGTAGACAGTCGTACTCGAGCTACTCGAGCGGCTCGTTCTGGACGTTGTGCTCGGTGGCGTACGTGTCGACGAGGGTGTTGATCTTCGCCGGATCCGGGAAGGCGTAGTTGATCTCGACGAACGCGTTCCACTTGTCCGGAAGTGCGTCCTCCGGGAAGATCGCCTCGACCGGGCACTCCGGTTCGCACGCGCCGCAATTGCGCGTCGCGATGCCGCCCGCCAGCGTGAACTCGTGCTTGCCGGGGACGACTGCGCAGAACGTCTCATCGTCGTCGGTCTCGCGTGGCTCGATGCTCATCACGCGCCAGTGCGACTCACGCGTGGCGAGGTACAGCCACCGGATCGGTCGGCTGCGGACGCCGAAGTTCGTCTCCCGGGAGGCCTCCTCGCCTGCTCCCACCGCGACGTAGCCGGCGAGCGGCGCCACCCGCTCGAGCCACTCGAGTGCCTCGTGGTCGATGGAGCGAAGCCTCCACGAGCCTGCCTTCACAGGATCCCCATCCGCAGCGAGCCATCCGTCCACGAACCCGGCGATGTACTCCGCGTCAGCGGTCTCAGGCAGGAGCCTCTTGAGGTTCACGCACGAACGGACGACGCCGGTTCCCGCATAGCCGGGGTGCACGTCGAGCGACGGTGAGAAGTTCACCTGGTCGAAGAAGTCGCGGAAGCGAGCGACGCGGTCGCCGTACAGCTGGACGTAGTGGAGATGCTCGCCAGAGCGGATCTCGACCTTGTTCCACGACCCGTCGCCGTAAACGAGCCCGTGGAGCACGCCAAGCCGGTACGTCTCGCCGTCGCGCCTCGGCGTCGAGCGCACGGCCGGAACGAACTGCCCTACCGACAGCGCGTTCGTCTTCTGTCCGTCCGCGAGTACCCAGCCGTGCGACGGGGTCGCCCAGATCGTCCGCCGGAAGCGCGAGATGTTCCGCGTCGTGAGACGCGTGCCGCCGTAGCGGTCACGCTCCTCGAACGCCGGCGCGAACTCGAGCTTGACGAGCGGGCGGCGACGGAAGCGCCTCACGACTGCCGGCTTGAAGCCGGAGTCCGTGAGAACGCGGCACGAATGATCTTCGAGCTCCGCGAACGTCCGCAGCCCGTGCTCGGTGACGAGCTGCTCGGTCGGTGCGAAGCAGTCGATGCATTCCTCCGGATCGATGATCAGGATCCGCTCGAACTCGTGGATGCAGTCGACCGGGCAGACGTCGACACACGAGCGGTCTTTGATGTCGATACAGGGCTCGGCGATGATGTACGTCACGCGGGCGAGTCTAGCCTGAGCCTTGCGCGGGAAGATCCCTGAAGGTGACGGCTTCGCCGTCGCGGTCGTTGCAGCAACTCACCCTGAGTTGGCGTCCGAGCCGGTGAGCTCCGCGACGAGCTCGGGAGCACGCTCGACGAGTGCGGACTTCACGATCACCTGGTCGAACCCGGCCGTGTGGGCACGCTGCAGCCCCGACTTGTCGGTGTGATTCGTGTACCCGAGGATCGGCACGTCAGGCCACGCGTCGACGACCTCCTCGGGCTCGACGCGGGCGATGTCCGCGATGACGAGATCAGGGGCGTCGACGCTGTCGCTCGTCACGAGCCGATGTCCTGGAAGGAGGCCCTCGAGCTTCCCACGGAAGAACAGGTCGACCCCAACGAGCAGGATCGTTGCCACCCCGCGAAGGTAGCACTGCGAACGGACGCCGATAATCGGCCGCGATGAGCCTCGCCGACGGACTCCGTCTGATCCGCGCTGGCGCGTACTTCGACGCGCACGAGGCGCTCGAGGACGAGTGGCGGGAGGCGCCTGCCGCAGAGCGCGACTTCCTCCAGGGACTCGTGCACGTCGCCGTCGCGTGGCTCCATGCCGAGCGCGGCAACCGCAACGGCTGCGAGCGTCAGCTCGCGAAGGCCGAGCGCCGGCTCGCCGCCTACCGACCGAGCCATCGCGGCGTCGACGTCGAGATCGTCCTGGCGGACGTCGAAAGCGCACGGGCGACGATCAGCGGCGGATCGCTGGAGCTCCCGACGCCGCGCGTCTAGAACGCCGGCTCGATCCCGAGCCACTCGAGGAAGCGGTTGAGGTACACGCGCAGGACGTAGAAGCGCTCGAAGAAGAGAAGCAGTCCGAGCGCGACCATGATCGCCCCACCGGCGACCTGGATCACGCGGTAGTGGTCGCGGAGCCACCGGAACGCCGACATCGCGCGCGTGAAGAGGGCGGCCGCGAGTACGAACGGCACCGCCAGGCCCAGTGAGTAGACACCGAGGAGCGCCGCCCCCTGGAGGACCGTGTCGGAGGAGCCTGCGAGCACGAGGATCGCCGCGAGCACCGGGCCGATGCACGGGGCGGCGCAGACTGCGAAGGCTCCCCCGAGGAGGACGCGCGACCCG
The DNA here is from genome assembly GCA_036276015.1 of Gaiellaceae bacterium. Taxonomy (GTDB): domain Bacteria; phylum Actinomycetota; class Thermoleophilia; order Gaiellales; family Gaiellaceae; genus GMQP-bins7. The sequence continues at coordinate 13,384 of DASUCN010000191.1, forward strand.
CGCCCACGTGCCTCCTGGAGCAACCTGGCGCCGACGAGTCGTTCCGGCCACGGCAGCAGCCCCATGAACGCCAGCCCGAACACGACGAGGACGAACCCGGCGATGCGCTCGAGCAGGAACTGGTCGCCGAAGATCCGGCCGCCGACGAGTGCGGCGCCGATCCCGAGGAGGACGAAGAACGCCGTGAACCCGAGGACGAAGGGGACGCTGCCGCGGATGACGCGCGTCGCGGTCCCCGGCTTCCCCAGCTGGTCGGCGTCGACGGCGGACACCGCCGAGAGGTAGGCCGGGACGAGCGGCAGCACACACGGGGCGAGGAACGAGACCATCCCCGCGAGGAACGCGACGGGAACCGAGGTCCAGCTCACCGGGCTAGCCGTCGAATCGCGCGAGCTCCTCGTCGACGAGCCGGTCGAGCTCGGGATCGAGCTCGCCTTCGTCCCCGGGTGGCGGCCCTCGTCGACTCCACGCGCGGACGAGCAGGCCGACCGCGACGAGACCCACGGCCATCCCGACGAGCGGCAACAGCCAGGCGAGAAGGCCGAAACCGCCCTCGGGCGGCTCGGCGATGACGCCCGGGCCGAACTCGGCGACGAGCTTGTCCTTGATCTCCTGCTCGCTGTCCCCGGCTGCGATGCGCGTGCGGATGAACAGCTTCATGCGCTGCGCGACGGGTGCGTTCGACTGGTCGAGGGTCGTCTCGCAGACGGGGCAGACGAGCTCCGCCTCGAGGTCGGCGGCGCTCGGCGGCGCGGCTGCGGCTCCCGCAACGATCACCGACGCGAGCGAGAGCACGAGCAGCCCGAGCCGGATCACGTGTCGAGCGCTCGCTCGACGGCTGCGAGGAACCGCGGCCGGACGTCTTCCCCGTCCACCGCACCGGCGAACGCCTCGACGACACGTCCCCGGCGGTCGACGACAAACGTCTCCGGGAAGCCGGTCACCCCATAGTCGTCCAGCGTATCCCCCGGCCCGTCGTAGACGAGCGGGAACGTGAGCCCGAACCGCTTCGCGAACGCGCGCGCGTCAGCCCTGAAGTCACGAGCGTCGAGCCCGACGACAGCGAGGTCGCGGCTCCGGTTCTTCTGCCACAGGTCCTGAAGGAAGGGTGCTTCCTCCTTGCACGGGATGCACCACGATGCCCACACGTTCAGCACGACTGCCTTGCCCCGAAGCGACGAGAGGGTGAGCTGCCCGTCCGCGTCGAGCCGCTCCAGCGTGAAGTCCGGCGCAGCCGGCCGCTCGCCGCGGGCCGCGGCGGACTTGAGCCCGCTTCCTTCCTCGCGCAGGAGCGACCAGGCGAGCAGGACGAAGAGCAGCGCCACGAGTCCGATGGCCACCCCCTGGCCGACGAGCCGCGCGCGTCTCGCCATCCGCTATCTCGCGACGATGAAGACCGGCGTGCCGATCTCGACGTGGCGGAACAGCCACTCGGCGTCCGGGATCCGCATGCGGATGCATCCGTGCGAAGCCGAGTAGCCGATCGAGGCCGCGTCGGGTGTGCCGTGGATGCCGACGTACGGCGACGAGATCCCCATCCAGCGGGTCCCCAGCGGGTTCCCCGGCCCCGGCGGCACCGGATCGGAGTCCTTGGCCCACCCTGAGGGCGGCGGATACCACCACGGGTCGCGCTGCATGTTCACGATTTCGTAGTTGCCGAGCGGGGTCGGGTACGCCGCCTGGCCCGTCGCGACGCCGAACCAGCGCACGAGCTTCGCGTCGTCGAAGAAGAGGAGCCGGTTGGAGCCCCGGAGGATGACGACGGCCTCGTCGAGCTCCGCGGTCTCCACCTTCGGCTTCTGCACCTCGAACGCGAGGCGGATCGGCGTACGGCTGTTCGTCGCGAACGCGGTGCGGATGGCACGTCCCGTTGCGAGCTTCTTGAGGATCCGGCCCTCCTGGGCCTCGACGGCCCGCGGCTTGAGACCTGTGAGCACGATCCGCGCGTCGACGGGCTTGCGGTCGACGCTCTTGCCGAGACGCGTCACGAACCTCCTGACGCGCGCCTGCGAGACCTCGACGTCGAGCGGGACGAGGGCGCCCGGCCGTGCGAGACGGGCGCGGCGAACCGCCTTCGGGACGTTGGCCGTCGCGCCGAGGTCGTCGGGCTCCAGCTCGATCCGCCGGGTCTCGTCGACCACGAGGACGAGCGGCCGCGCGTAGGCCTTCGACACCGCCTTCGAGGCCTGGTACGGCATCAGGCCGCCGACCTTCACTCCGCCCACTGTCACGCCGAAGGCGATGGGCGCGGGAGTCGAGGGCGGCGGCTCGATCGGTGGCTCGGTGGGCGGTGGCGGCTCGGTCGTCGTCGGGGGATCGGTCGTCTGCTCCGTCCCCGCGCCGGCAGTGGCCGACAGGCCGAAAGCGGCTGCGAGACCGGCGAGAGCGAGGATCACGAGGAGTCCCGCTCCGAAGGTGCGAGCGGACGGCGTCACGTCGCCAGTGTAGACGTCAGTTCGGCAGGAATAGTCTGGGATCGTTCGACACGACGGCGTCGACTCCCGCGGCGTCGACACGCGCGAGCACGGCTGCATCGTCCACCGTCCAGGTGACCACCGCTGCGCCCCGACGGTGGGCCGCGCGCACGCTCGCCGTGCTCACGAGCGAGTGATGGAGAACGACCGCCGTCGCTCGCGTCGCCGACAGGAGCGGCCGGACGGCACGCGGCGTCACCCAGCGGAGGACTCGCAGCCCGACGCGCGCGAGCGGTGCGCTCCGACCCGTCTCCGAGATCCGAAAGACGCGGCGCGGCACGGTGAAGCCCGTTCGGACCTCGCCGTCATGGGACGCGACAGCACGGGCGGTCCCGAAGTAGTACGAGCTCACGAACGAGCGGTTCGCAAGGTCGAGCCGTCGAACCGCCTCCACGACGTCGCGCTCACGCCGTGTCAGCTTGAGATCGAGATGGATCCCGGTCGTCGGCGCCTCGTCCACGAAGAACCGCAGCGCCTCGTCGAGCGTCGGGGTCTGGTCGCCGACGTCCTCCAAACCGTGCGCGACCAGGAGAGACCCGTCCGTACCAGCGATCACGTCGAACTCGACGAGGTCGACACCGACCTCGATCGCCGCGTGGAACGACTCCAGGGTGTTCTCCGGAGCGAGGGCCTTCGCCCCCCGGTGCCCGATGCGCAGCGGGCGCCCGTTCCGGCGCTCGAGCGCGATCACGGCTCGGGCCTCGTCGGGAGGTAGTCCTCCTCCAGCCGTCCGCCCTCGGCTGCGTAGGAAACGATCATCCGGTCCGTCAGCCACTCGACGGGAGCGCGATCGTCCGTCCACGGCCGCCCGGAGACCTCCACGGGGCGGACGTCTCGCGCGAGCAGCTCCCGCAGCGGTGCGAGATCGGAGGGACCGTTGGCGAGCCTCCGCCCGAGCTCCGCCTCCGACAGCGGGTCGACGAGTCCGAGCACGATCGTGTTGAAGCGAAGCGCGGGCCATTCGAGCACCTGCGGAAGCTCGGCAGCGAGCGTCGTACCCACCGCACGCACGAGCCGCTTGTCGTCGGGCACAGCCGCGACGTTCAGCGCCACGATCCCGCCCGGCCGCAGGTGCCCGCGCACGAGCGCGAAGAACTCCCGCGTCGCGAGGTAGAACGGGACGTACGGCTGGCGGGACGCGTCCACGACGACGAGGTCGTAGCGCTCGTCGCTCGCACGAAGGAAAGGCCGTGCATCGGTGTCGTGCACCGTGAGGCGTGGGTTGTCGTCCATCCCGAAGTACCGCCGCCCGACGCGACTGACTGCCGGGTCGAGCTCGACACCATCGATCTCGGCCTCGGGGTAGTAGACGCCGAGCGCGCGCGCGGTCGTCCCGCCTGCGTTCCCCAGGATCGCGACCCGCTCGAGCGGTCTGCCGAGAAGCGGGGGAAGCGCGAGGAAGGCGTCCCAGACGCCGCCCGTCAGCACGGAGTCGGGTCGCCAGACCGAGTGCACCGCGACACCTTCGTTGAGATGGAGCAGACGTCGACCGTCGGGACGCTCCACGACGCCGATGTACTGGTGGAACGAGGTCTCCTCGTGGATGAGCCCCTCCTCCGCCTTGATCGCGCCGGGCGGCACCACGAGCAGCGCCGCGAGGAGCGCGGCCACGAGAAGGTACCGCGCACCGAGCAGGAAGCAGGACGAGGCAGCGAGCAGCGCAGCGATGACGAGGAAGGTCCTCTGCGTCCCCACCGCGGGAATGAGCACGAGCGCCGGGAGGAAGACACCGAGGAGCGAACCGGCCGTCGACAGCGCGTACAGACGCCCCGCGACTGCACCTGCCGTCGCGATCGACGACACGGCGAGCCGGATCGCGAACGGCGAGACCATTCCGAGAAGTACGACAGCCGGCGCGCACAGCAGGAGGACAGCGAGGAAGCTCCCGACGACCGCGCCCGCGGAGGCGGTGTCGAGCCCCTCGACCGTGAAGTCGAGGAACGGCTTCGCCGCGAACGGGATCACGGCGACGCAGATCGATGCCGCGAGGACGATGAGGCCGAGCAGCCGTGGCTCGGGCCGGCGGTCGGCGAGCCGACCGCCGAGCCAGTACCCGAGCGCCAGCGCGCCCAGGACGATCCCGATGAGGTTAGCCCAGACGATCGTCGAGGAGCCGAAGTACGGCGCGAGCAGTCGCGACGCCGTGATCTCCGTCGCGAGCGCGCCGATGCCCGCACCGAACACGAGCGCGCCGAGCGCGGCACTCCCGGGGCGTTCCCCGGCCGTGTCGGACTTCACGACTAGAGACCGAAGACGCGTTCGATCTCGCCCAGCGTGCGGGCGGCGAGCACAGCGGTCACCACGATGACGAGCACCAGCACGAGCCAGAATCGAATCCCCGCCCAGCGCTTCTCCCGGTGCCGTTTCTTCTTCGCCTCGCGCCGCGCACGGTGGACGCGATACGCACGGGATACCGCCTCGGGATCGAGCGGTGGCTCCTCCTCGAGGACCGGTGCCGGCGGTGCGGTCGTCTGCGCTGGATGTGCCACAGGGAAATTCTAGGAACGCAATCGCCTCGTGTGCAGGACGTCCCGTCGGGACGAGGTCATATGCTTACCCGCGATGCAGGGCTCAGGTCTGCGTGGACGCCGGTTTCCCGGTGCGGGCGATGCGGCCGGCCTCGGTGGCCGCCTCACGTTCCTCTTCGGGCTTCTGCTCGCGATGTCCGCGCTGACCGGCTGGTACACGGGCGAAGGGAACGGGACGACCGTCTCCGTCATCGGCTGGCACACGGGGACGATCGGGAAGGTGGTGTTCTTCCTCGGCCTCGCCGCCGTGCTCCTCGTCGTGCTTCGAGAGGTGGGAGTGAACATGCCTGCCTCGATCCCCGAGAGCCTCGTCGCCATCGCCATCGGCTCGCTCGCGACCATCCTCGTCCTGGTACGGATCATCTCCATCCCGGACGACTTCTTCTTCGCGAGCCGCGGGGCAGGCATCTGGATCAGCCTCGTCTGCGCGGTCGGGATCATCCTCGCCGGCCTCCTCGAAGCCTCGGACGAGCTGTAGGCGAGCTCGTCCCGCCCTAGGGCGTCGTCACCGTCACGGTGACCGTGCGCGTCGGCGCGTTCTGCGGAAGCGGCTCGAGCGTTCGCACGATCGTCTCCGCACCGCTGCCGCGCGGACGCTCGTCCAGCGTTCGCGCGAACGCGATGCCGAGGAGGAACGCGAGAGCCAGGCCGACGAGGACGAGGACGACACGCCCGATCGTCTCGCGGCGGCTACGCCGACTTGGAGGACGGCTGCGAGGTCGATCCAGGACGTTCACGGCGCGTAGTCCACGGCGCCGCGCGCGTAGAGATGGAAGGCCGCGCCCTCGACGAGCGCCAGCGTGCGCGGCCAGCCCGGAGCATTCCGCTCTGCGAGCGCGGCGCGAGCCCACGCATCCGCGCGCGCGTACTCGTCGGCGAGCTCCCGCAACGTGAACGTCCCGCCGAGACGCCGGCGAAGCTCCGCGTAGACCGTCTCGAGCTGGGCCTCGATCGGCGCCTCCAGCGCAGGATCACTCGCCACCGTCTCGAGGTCACGATAGGCGTGCTCCCACTCCAGCCGCGCGCTCTCGAGGTCGGCCGACACGACGGACGAGACTAGATGAGACCGCGGAGCGACTCCGAGCAACACCGATCCCCGGGCCACGGCTCCGCGACCTCCGCCAGGATGCGCTCGCCGAGCTCGTAGCCAGGACGGGCGAGGGCGAAGGCGACGTGGGCGTGGAGGCACTTCAGGTGCGCCGGGCTCCGCGAGCCGCCGATCCCGAGGTCGAGCGAAACCCGATCGTCCTCCCCCGACCCCTCGCCGGCGAGCTCGTGTCGCACGTGCCGCTGCTCCTCCGTGGCGCGCTCGAGCGAGGCTGCGAGCTCGCCGTCCTCCTGCACGGCCGCGCTCCACCGCTCGACCCCACGCGCTGCCTCGAGGCGAGCGACGGCCGCGACGAGGTGCGGGCAGGTCAGGTAGTACGTGGTCGGAAACGGCCGTCCGTCGCGGTCGTAGGGCAGCTGCTCCGTCACCGCGGGCGCGCCGTAGGGGCAGCGGACGACGACGCGGTGGAACGCGCGCGGAGCGCGTCCGAGCTGCCGTTCGACGACCTCACGATCGTCCATGAACGCAGCCTACGGCCGCTCGCTGTCGGTGCTGCGCGCCTTCCGCCAGGCGGGAATGCCCTTCACCACGAACAGCCGCTCGCCCGGTCTGACGTAGTTGATGCGCCGCGCCTCACGCTCGAGCGACTCGACGCTCGTCGAGCTCACGAGCCGCAGCTCGAGCTCGGCCTGGACGAGCCGAAGCGACTCGACATCCGCGCGCCGCTCGGCGAGGTCGTTTCGCGTCTCGACATACGAGGCGATCGGCCGGTAGTAGAGGTACACGGCGATCCCGAGGATTCCCAGCACCCAGAGCAGCCGCAACCGCCGCCGACCGATGCGCAGCCGACGCTTGCGTCTCCCACGTTCCGCCCTCCTGGCCACGAGGTCTGGTTCGGCGGCCGCCTCCGTACCCCTCGCGCACTGCAAACTTTTCGGCCGTTCGAACGCCAATAGAGCTTGGATGCGTACTCGAGCGGGCCGTTCGTGGTCGGGCGTCCTCGTCGCCGCCCTCGTGGCGTGCGTCGCACTGGGGTCCGCGCTCGCCGCCCCGACCGGACGGAAGGCAGACGACGTGACGATCGCCGCGCGACCGTCGGTCGTGGGCGCCGACCATCCGATCACGCTCTATGGCTCGGTGCGGAGCCGCAGGCCCGGCGAGACCGTCGAGATCGAGACCAGAGACTGCGGCCAGACCTTCTTCCGCGGGTTTGCGGCGACCCACACGGACGCCGGAGGAACGTGGTCGTCCGAGTTCTTTCCCGGCATCACAACCGAGGTCCGCGCAGTCTGGAAGGGTCGGAAGAGCCGCGCAGTCAAGGTGTTCCAGCGCGCCATGCTCCGATTCGCGCCCAAGGCGTCGGACCGTACGCGCTTCGTCGTGAGCGTGGTCGCGCGGGCGCAGTTCTGGCGAAGGCACATCGTGGTCGAGCGGTTCGACGCCCGCCGATCCCAGTGGCGGCGCTACCGACGCGTCGTGCTCACGAAGCAGAACGCGCCGGGCGAGTTCGTCTGGACGTCGGGAGAGCTCAGCGCCCGCCTCCCCAAGGGGACGCTCCTTCGCGCGGTGCTCCCGGCGAGCCAGGCAGGGCCGTGCTACCTGACGAGCACGAGCGCGTCCGTCCGCACCGACTAATCGCTCAGGCGACGTCGACCTTGATGACGTTCGTCGAGCCCGGGATGTTCACCGCGGTCCCGGCGGTGAGAACGACCCGGTCGCCCGACTGGACGATGCCGGCGTCGCGAGCGGCTGAGATCGAGAGATTCCAGAGCTCCTCGACGTCCGTCACCTCCGGAATCTCGAGGGGCGTGACGCCCCATTCGAGCGCCATGTGCTGCAGCGAGGCGGCAACGTGGGTGAGTGCGACGACGGGCCGGCGCGGACGCAGCCGCGCGACGGCGGACGCCGTCCGCCCGGTGAACGTCGGGACGAGGATCGCTTTCGCGCCGAGCGCCTCGGCGAGATCGCAGGCGGCATTCGACATCGCGCGACCGACCGTCGGCTCTTCGAGCGCGGACGGCAGCTGGTGGCGGTATCCGAGGCTCGGCTCGACGGCTCGCGCGATGCGTGCCATGGTCGCGACCGACTCGACCGGGTAATCGCCGACCGCGGTCTCGGCAGACAGCATCAGCGCTGACGAACCGTCGAGGATCGCGTTGGCCACGTCCGAGGCCTCGGCGCGTGTCGGCTCCGGCCGGTGGATCATCGTCTCGAGCATCTGCGTCGCCGTGATCGCGGGCTTCCCGCGGTCGAGCGCCCCGAGGATGATCTGCTTCTGCAGAAGCGGTACCTCGGCCGCACCGATCTCCACACCGAGGTCACCGCGCGCGATCATCACCGCGTCCGAGACGTCGAGGATCGACTCGAGCTGGAGTACCGCCTCCTTGAGCTCGATCTTCGAGATCACCCACGCCGGCGAGCCGGCAGCCTCGATCCGGGACTTGAGGGCGGCGACGTCCGTGTGGGTGCGGACGAACGAGAGCGCGACATAGTCGACCCCGAGCGCGAGCGCGAAGTCCAGGTCGGAGAGATCCTTCTCCGTCAACGACGGCACGGGCAGCGGCACGCCGGGTACGTTCACGCCCTTGTGCGGCTCGACGACGCCGCCTGTGACGACCTCGCAGACCGCGCGCGTCCCCTCGAGCCGGTCGACGCGGAGCCGCACGTGACCATCGTCGATGAGGATCTCGTCGCCCGCCTCGAGCACCGAGCCGAGAACGTCGGGCGCGACGGGGAGATCGTCCGCACGGCAGTCGTCCTGGCCGGCGACGACGATCGACTCACCCGCCTCGAGCAGTGCGGGAGCTGCGAGATCGCCGATGCGAATCTTCGGGCCCTGAAGGTCGGCGATGAGCGCAAGCGGGCGTCCGGCCTCCGCCTGGACGGCGCGCGCACGCCGCGCGCTCAGCTCGTGGTCGTCCTGGGTGCCGTGCGAGAAGTTCAGGCGGACGGCGTCCATCCCCGCGTCGACGAGCGCTGCCAGCGTCTCCGCGTCGTTGGAGGCGGGACCGATCGTCGCGACGATCTTCGTGCTGCGGTCGGGCGGTGGCATCGGCCCAGGCTAACGCCCGCGGAACACGGACCAGCCCGGGTACACCGCATCGTCACCGAGCTCTTCCTCGATTCGGAGGAGCTGGTTGTACTTGGCGACCCGATCCGTGCGCGACGGCGCGCCCGTCTTTATCTGCCCCGCGTTCACGGCGACCGCAAGGTCGGCGATGGTCGTGTCCTCGGTCTCGCCCGAACGATGCGAGATGACCGTCGCGTAGCCGGCCGCGCGGGCAAGCTCGATGACGGCGAGCGACTCCGTGAGCGTCCCGATCTGGTTCACCTTTATGAGGATCGCGTTCCCAACCCCCTCGTCGATCCCGCGCTGGAGGAACTCGACGTTCGTGACGAAGAGGTCGTCGCCGACGAGCTGCACGCGGTCGCCGATCGCGTCCGTGAGCAGGCGCCAGTCGCCCCACGCGTTCTCGTCGAGACCGTCCTCGATCGAGACCACGGGAAAGCGCTCGGCGAGGTCGCGGTAGAACTCGACCATCGCGTCCGGCGCGAGCGTCCGGCCCTCGCCGGGCAGGTGGTACGCCCCGTCGCGATACACCTCGCTCGAGGCGGGATCGAGGGCGATCGCGATGCGCTCACGATGTCCTGCCCGCTCCGCAGCCTCGAGAATGGTCTCGATCGCGCGCTCGGTCGACTCGAGATCGGGCGCGAAGCCGCCTTCGTCGCCGACACCCGTCGCGAGACCCTCCTCGTGAAGCACGGCCTTCAGCGTGTGGAACACCTCGGCGCCCATCCGCAGCGCCTCGGAGAAGGTCTCTGCGCCCGCCGGCACGACCATGAACTCCTGGAGGTCGAGTCGGTTGTCGGCGTGTGCACCGCCGTTGACGACGTTCATCATCGGCACCGGCAGCGTCTGCGCACGCTCACCGCCCAGCCAGCGGTAGAGCGGCAGGCCCGCGTCCGCCGCGGATGCCCGCGCCGCCGCGAGTGAACAGCCGAGGATGGCGTTCGCGCCCAACCTGCTCTTGGTGGGCGTGCCGTCGAGGTCGATCAGCATGCGGTCGAGCGCGGGCTGGTCAGCCGCGTCCAGGCCGACGAGTGCTCGCGCGATCTCGCCGTTGACGTTCGCGACGGCCTGCGCCACTCCCTTTCCGAGGTAGACGCCGGGATCGCCGTCACGAAGCTCAACCGCCTCGTGCTCCCCCGTCGAGGCACCGGAGGGAACGATCGCGCGGCCGAGCACGCCGGAGGTCAGTCGCACGTCCACCTCGACTGTCGGGTTGCCGCGCGAATCGAGCAGCTGACGAGCGTGGACGCTTGTGATCTCGGTCATCTGAGGCTCTCCTTCGCGCGGTCGTAGTAGGCGTCCTGGGCGTCGAGCGCAAGGCGCCGCCAGTCCTCGCCCTCGGCGTCCGCGAGCGCGGCAGCCGCTTCGACTCTCTCCACGAAGCGACGCGTGGTTGCACGCAGGGCGAGTTCCGGGTCGACGTTCAGCCGGCGCGCAACGTTGACGACCGTGAAGAGCAGGTCGCCGACCTCGTGGAACGTGTCCGGATCCGGCTCGGTCTCGGGCGCCGGTGCACCGGCGCGCTCCGTCGCGTCCTCGAGCTCGGCGAGCTCCTCCCGTAGTTTCGCGAGCGGCCCTGCGAGGTCGGGCCAGTCGTACCCGACGGCAGCGGCGCGCCGCTGCACCTTACGCGCCTCGAGGAGTGCCGGAAGCGACTCGGGGACGTCGTGGAAGATGCCCTCCCGGCCCTCCTGCTCCGTCTTCAGCGCCTCCCAGCGCAGGCGCACCGCGCCGGCGCTGTCGACCTCACCCTCGCCGAAGACGTGCGGGTGGCGCTGAACGAGCTTGTGGTGAACGGCTCGCGTGACCGACTCGAGGTCTCCGCGGCCCCTCTCCTCGAGGAGAAGGGCGAGGAAGTACACCTGGAAGAGGAGGTCGCCGAGCTCGCCGTGCAGCGCCTCGTCGTCGCGCGCGAGCGCAGCGTCGGCGACCTCGTACGCCTCCTCGACCGTGTGCGGCACGATCGTGAGCGCCGTCTGCTCGCGGTCCCACGGACACTCGCGGCGAAGGTGCCTGGTCAGATCCTGGAGGTCGAGAAGCGCCTCCGAAAGGCTCATCTGGAGCTCACAGTCTGGCGAGTCTAGATCCCCTCGCTGGAAAGTCCGCCGCGTAAGCGAGCCGGGCTTTCCAGCGCTGCGCTACTCGGTCTCGGTCGGTGCCTCGGGGAGCTCCGGCGGCTCGTAGCCGGCCGCGTAGCTCACCTTGCCCTCGTAGTCGGCCTTCAGGTCCTCGATCCACGCCTGCATCTCCTCGTTGCGCTTCGACTGGAGGAGCTGCGTGCGAATGGACGCGCGCACCTTGTCGAGCGGTGTCGTCGTCGCCTTCCGGACCTCCGACACGGCCTCGATCACGTGGTAGCCGTACTCGGTCTTGACGGGCTTCGAGAGCTCGCCCTTGTCGAGCTCGAACGAGACCTTGTCGAACTCGGGGACGGTCTGGCCCCGAGAGATGGTGAGCTTGCCGCCCGCGTCCTTGCTCCCCGGGTCGGCGGAGAACTGCTTCGCAAGAGCGGCGAAGTCGGCGCCACCCGAGAGCTGCTCGTAGATCGAGTCGGCCTTCTCCTTGCTCGCCTCGAAGTCCACCTTGCCGTCGGCAGTCTTCTCGGCAACGAGGATGTGCCGCACGTCGCGGGACTCGGGCGTGCCGTACTGCGACTGGTTCTGCGTGTAGTACTCGAGGATCTCCTCGTCGGTCACCTTCGTGTCCTTCGTGACCTGGTCGAAGATCTTCTTCGCGAGCGCCGATACCTCGAGGGCGTTCTCCCGGTACTCCTCAGGCGTGAATCCCTGCTCCTTCAGCGCCTTCTCGTACTCGGCACGCTTGCCTTCGTAGCGCGACTCGATGAGCTCCTGCTCGGCCGCGTCGACGTCCTTCGCCGAGACGGAGATGCCCATCTCCTCTGCCGCCTGTCGGAGCTCCTCGAGCTCGACGAGATAGGCGACGTACTGGCGCTGGATGTTCTGGTACTCGGGAGTACCCGCCTTGGGGAACTGCTGCTTCTGCGATTCGTACCCACGCTTCGCCTGCGCGACGAGCTTGTCGAGATCCTCCTTCGAGATCTCCGTGCCGTTCACGACGGCGATCGCGCCCGCGGGAACGTTCTCCGAGCCGCCTCCGCAGGCAGCCGCAACGAGCGCCAGCGTGGCGAGAAGGGTCACGAGTGCGGTGCGCGCAGCGGTCATCGAAGCCGGATCGTTATAGCCCAGTGGGTGTTAGGTACGGGTTGCGGTCTGGTTCGAGTGGTGCAGGCAAACGGTTCGCCGCGAAAAAAACGGCCGCGGCTAGGCGGCACGGGCCTGGACGATAGCATCGGGCAGATCCAGGGCATCCTTGAGGGTCTCGACACGTAGCGAGACCTCTCGCTTCGAGGTCGAGTAGATGACGGTGGGCGCCGTCCCGACGAGCGAACGAACCTCCGCCGATCCGAGCGCGAGCGGCCCAACTGTCACGCGACCTCCGCGGAAGACGAGGTAGTCGGCGCCGAGGCGCGCGAGCTTGAGCTTCGCCTCCTGGATCGCGAACAGGTTGGCGACCGGCTCCGGAAGTGGCCCGTAGCGATCCTCCGTCGCGGAGACGAGCTCCCGGAGCTCGTCCTCGTGCTCGGCCAGCGCGATCCGACGATGCAGATCGATCTTGAGCGCCTCGGCAGCCACGTAGGAGGCGGGCACGTAGGCGTCCACGCTGACGTCCACCCGCACGGGTCGCGCCGCGACCCTCTGGCGTCCGGTCAGCTCGGCCACGGCCTCGTCGAGCATCTCGACGTACAGCTCGAAGCCGAGCGCGGCGACGTGGCCCGACTGCTCCGGCCCGAGGAGATCGCCGGCGCCGCGGATCTCGAGGTCGCGCATCGCGATCTGGAACCCCGCACCGAGCTCCGTGTGGTCGGCCAGCGTCGAGAGCCGGGCGCGCGCCTCCGGCGTGAGCTCGGACGCGTCGGGATAGAAGAGGTAGGCGTAGGCGAGGACGTCGGAGCGACCAACGCGACCGCGGATCTGGTAGAGCTGGGCGAGCCCGAGCGCATCCGCGCGCTCGACGACGAGCGTGTTGGCCTGCGGGATGTCGATACCCGACTCGATGATCGTCGTGGACACGAGCACGTCGGCGTCGCCCGCGAGGAACGCGTGCATCCGCTCCTCGAGCTCCCTCTCGGACATCTGCCCGTGTGCGACGAGGAAGCGCAGCCCCGGGCACAGCTGCTCGAGCTTCTGGCGCGCCTCGTCGATCGTCTCGACCCGGTTGTGCAGGTAGAAGGCCTGCCCACCGCGCGCATGCTCCCGCTCGAGCGCAGTCTTCACGAGCTCCTCGTCGTATTCGCCGACGGTGGTGCGCACCGGCCTCCGGCCGCTCGGCGGCGTCTCGATGATCGAGATGTCGCGGAGGCCCGAGAGCGACATGTGGAGCGTTCGCGGGATGGGAGTGGCTGACAGAGCGAGGACGTCGACCTCGAGCCGGAGCGAACGCAGGAGCTCCTTCTGCGCGACGCCGAAGCGCTGCTCCTCGTCGAGCACGACGAGCCCGAGGCTCTTCGGGATCACGTCGCGAGAGAGGACGCGATGCGTGCCGATGAGGACGTCGACCTTCCCTTCCTGGAACTCCTTCAACACGCGGGTCTGATCGGCGCGCGAGCGGAAGCGCGAGACCATCTCGACGTGAACGGGTAGGTCGCGGTAACGCTCGCGGAACGTGTTCCAGTGCTGCTCGGCGAGAATCGTCGTCGGGCAGAGGACGAGCGTCTGCCGGCTGTTCGCCGCGACCGCGAACGCGGCGCGTACCGCGACCTCGGTCTTGCCGTAGCCGACGTCGCCGCAGACGAGACGATCCATCGGCCGCGCGGACTCGAGATCCTCCTTCACGGCCTCGATCGCCTGGAGCTGATCCTCCGTCTCGCGGTACGGGAACGAGCTCTCGAGCCGCTCGAGCAGATCGCCTGTGAGATCGAACGCGTGGCCCGCCGCCTGCCGGCGCCGCGCGTAGAGGGCGAGGAGCTCGCCCGCGAGCTCGCGCACCGACGCGCGCGCTCGGCTCTTGAGGTTCTGCCAGGCCTTGCCGCCGAGCTTCGAGAGCGCAGGCGCGTTCGCGTCGGCGCCGATGTAGCGGGACACCTTCGCGATCTGCTCGTGGGGGACGTACAGACGATCCTCGCCTCGGAACGCGAGGAAGAGGTAGTCGCGCGTGACACCGGCGACCTCCTTCGTCTCGAAGCCGAGGAGCTTGCCGAGGCCGTGATCCTCGTGGACGACGTAGTCGCCGACGCGGAGGTCGGCGAACGACTGGAGCGCGCGGCCGAGCCGCGCGTCGGCGCGAGGTGGCCGTTTGCGGAAGACCTGTACGTCGGGAAGGAGCGCGATGCCGAGGTCGCGCCAGACGAACCCTCGCCGTGCCGGGCTGACGACGAACGCGAGTGAGGGTTCGGGGGCGAGCTCGTCGATGTGCTCGGTGACGCTCGCCTCGAGCTTGCGCAGGAGACGCTCCGTGCGGAGGGCCTCTCCGGCATGCGGGAACGCCACCACGACGCGTCGGCCCTGGCGCAACATCGACGCGAGCTCGTTCTCGGCCTCCGCGAGGCCGCGTGCTGTGAGTGCGGGGCGCTGAGCCTCGAAGACGTGGGGCTGCGAACGCGGGAGCGAGTCGAGGCGTGCGGCGCCGTCGACAGGCGGATGCGCGAGCCCCTCCTCGTCCCAGGCCGAGACGACGTCGTCGATCTGCCAGACGAGATCGGGCGCTCCGTCCAGGATCGGCACGAGCTCCGGCCTCTCCTCGTCGTCTGCGCGCCTCTGCGCGCGCTCGCGCGCCGGATAGATCGTCGCGTCGCCCACCGCGTGAAGCGCCCGCTGCGTGAACGGCGAGAAGGATCGGATCTGCTCGATCTCGTCTCCGAAGAACTCGACCCGCATCGGCTCGCGACCGGTGCTCGGGAACACGTCGACCAGTCCGCCGCGAACGGCGATCTGCCCACGTTCCTCGACCCTCTCGACGCGTTCGTAGCCGGCCTGCACGAGCTCCTCGACGAGCGTGTCGAGGTCGTGCGTGCTCGCCGGGCTCAGGTGGATCGCGCCAGCGCGGAGCTCGTGAGGCGGCATGCCCTCCGCGAGAGCCCGGGCCGACGTACAGACCAGCCCTCCTGCACCGAGCACCTCGAGCGCGCGGGCCCGCTCACCCACGAGGTGGGCCGGCGGCTCGAGTCCGGAGCCGACGGTGACGCCGCGGCTCGGGAGCAGCGCGACCGTCGCCGGATCAACGAACCAGCCGACAGCGTCCTCAAGATCACGCGCCTCTTCGTCCTCGGCGAGCAGGCACACGAGCGCACGCTCGAGCGTCGAGTGCAGCGTCGCGAGCAGGAGGGGTAGCGCGGGCTCGGACACCCGGGCATCCGCGGGAAAGCCTTCGACGAACGCACGAAAGCTCTCGCTCGCCGCGAGCTCGGCGACGAGCCCGGAGAGGGGTGTGTGTGTCTGCGTGGGGTTCGGCGGCGGGTCCATACGGATGGCGGGAACGGCGTCCCGCGCCGCTGATCGTAGCTCGCGCCCTGGTGCGCCTTACCGCCGCGTCGCGGGCCGGCATCCCCCGGCAGAGAACGCTCAAACACCCCCAGGGGCACTCCCGTGTCCCTGCTTCAACCGTAGCCGCGAAATCCTCGCGAGTGGATCACGGAAGCGCGCAAAGTC
>DASUCN010000192.1:0-22431 GCA_036276015.1 Gaiellaceae bacterium
ACCTGCATGCAGCTCGAGGAGGTCGCCGAGTTCGACGAGCGCGAGTGGCTCGACGGTCTCTGCGCTCAGCCAGTAGCCCCCGACCTCCGTGTGCGGTGCGAAGGTCTCCGCGGGCAGGCGGTACGCCACGACACGAGCCGCACGAATGCGATCGAGCCAGGCGGCCTCGACGGCATGCACTCGAGGCGATCCGAGGAGCAGCTCCGCGTCCTCTGGCGTCGTGTCCGGCGCCGCCCAGAACATGCCCCGCGGACATTCGCGCGGGAACCAGAAGAACGGGAGGTGGCGCGTGTCGACCGCCCACACCCGTGGCTCGTCACTTTGAGCCGTCGCGCTGACGTGCGGCGCGAACCGCCGGATCGTGGCGTCCTCGCTCACGTGCCACAGTGCATGAGGCCCCTCTCCGACGTACGGCGGGGCAGGCTCGCGCATCCGGCGACTCTAGCCGGGGCCCTCTCTAGGCTGGCCACGTGCCGGCCAAGGTGTACGCAGTCGCGAACCAGAAAGGCGGCGTCGGCAAGACGACGACCGCGGTGAACCTCAGCGCCTGTCTCGCCGAAGCCGGCGAGCGAGTGTTGCTGATCGATCTCGACCCGCAGGCGAATGCCACCTCGGGTCTCGGGATGCGCGCCAACGGCGCCTCGACGCACGATCTGCTGGACGGCGTACCGCTCGGGAAGCTCGCGAGGGCGTCGACCGTCGAGAACCTCGACGTCGTGATGGCGAAGAGCAACCTCGCAGCCGCCGCCGTCGAGCTCTCGAGTCGACCCGGAGGCGAGCGGTACCTTGCCGAAGCCCTTACCGGCGAGCTCGACGCGTACTCGTACGTTCTCCTCGACTGCCCGCCCTCGTTCGGACCGCTAACCGTCAACGCCCTTGCCGCCGCGAGCCGCGCGATCGTGCCGGTGCAGGCCGAGTACTACGCGCTCGAGGGTCTCTCACAGCTGCTCGGGACGATCAACCTCGTCAAGGCGCAGCTCAACCCCGATCTCGCGGTGGCGGGGATCCTGCTGACGATGGCGGACGCTCGCACGCGGCTCGCGTCCGAGGTCGAGTCCGAGTTGCGGCGGCATTTCGGGTCGCTCGTGTTCATGACGACCATTCCTCGATCCGTGCGCCTGGCCGAAGCGCCGAGCCACGGCGTCCCTGCGATCGCCTACGACCGCCGTTCGGCGGGCGCACAGGCGTACTGGAAGGTGGCGATGGAGCTTGTCGAGCGTTCCTAAGGAGAGACGAGGCCTCGGGCGCGGCCTCGAGGTGCTGCTTGGCGAGGCGGGCCAGCCAGAGCTCCTGCATCTCCCCGTCGAGGCGATACATCCGAACCCGCGTCAGCCACGTAGGCGCTTCGAACCCGAGGCGGCGGATGGCCTCGCGAGCTCGATCCGGCTGCAGGGTGTCCTGCAGCCGATCGTCGTCAGGCGCCGCGACGAGGGTGGCTTCGAGCTGATCGCGGGCGAGCGACGCTGGCGCGCGGCGCGCTCCGCGGGGATCGCCACGCTCCCAGCCGTCGTGCGCGACGTCGAGGATCGTGACTCGCTCCTCCTCGGCCTGGTCGAGAACGTCGCTCGCGAGCAGCTGTCACCCGTCGAAGAGGCACGCGCCTACGCGTCGCTCGTCGACGAGTTCGAGCTCCCGCTGGGTGACGTCGCCGAGCGGGTGGGCCGCTCGAAGTCGGCCGTCTCGAACCGACTCCGGCTCCTCGACCTGCCCGAAGAGGTGCTGTGGATGCTCGCGCGCGGGGACATCAGCGAAGGTCACGCTCGCGCGGTCCTCTCGCTGCCCGACGACGAAGCCCGCCGTCGCCTGGCCCGGCGCATCGTGTCGGAGGGCCTCACCGTTCGCGCTGCGGAGCGCGCCGCTCGAGACGGTGGTGCGAAGCGCCGCCCCCGGAGAACCTCCACCCTCGATCCGGCGCTCGCCGAGCGCGCGCGGCGTGCTGCCGAGGCCATCGCCGGAATGCCGGCGCGCATCGGAGGAGGCACGCTGCAGATCCGCTTCGACGACGAGAAGGGCCTCGAGGAGCTCGTGGAGGCACTCGAGGCGATCAGCCCGCCCGTTGCGGGCGAACGCGCTGCTTGAGCAGCCGGTTGACGCGACACCGAGCTGAGCGACGACCTACAGGCATGGCACAGCGCTGATGTGCGACGCCGAGGTACGGCCGCCGCGCTCGCGAGCCGCACAGCGAGCGTCTTTGACGTGGGCGGGCGGCGATCCGCTCCTGCGGATCGCCGCCCTGCCAAAGAACATGGGCGATCCTGGACTCGAACCAGGGGCCTCCGCCTTATCAGAGCGGCGCTCTAACCGACTGAGCTAATCGCCCGAGGGACGAAACTGTACAGCAGGCCCTGACTAACATGGGCGTGCCGACATGCGTGAGATGACCCTCTACGGCGTGAGCTTCGAGCCGATCGGCAAACAGCCGATCGTGCTCCTCAAGACGCTCGACGAGGATCGCTTCCTTCCCATCTGGATCGGCCATCCCGAAGCCGCCGCGATCCTGATGAAGCTTCAGGGTGCGAACCCGCCGCGGCCCATGACCCACGATCTGCTGACGGAGATCGTCACGGAGCTGAAGGGCGAGGTCGTCCGCGTGACGGTGACGGAGCTTCGCGAGAACACGTACTTCGCGAAGATCACGATCGTCCAGGACGGGCAGGAGGTCGAGATCGACTCGCGGCCGTCGGATGCGATCGCGCTCGCGGTCCGCTGCGAGGCCCAGATCTTTGCGTCGGACGACGTCGTGGAGGAGTCCAGCATCGAGTTCCAGGGCGATGTGGACGAGCAGGCCAGCCTCGTCACCGCCTCGACGCTCGCGGACCTCGATCCCGAAGAGTTCCGGCAGTTCATCGAGACCGTGACGCCCGAGGAGTTCGCCTCGAGCCTCGAAGAGACGTTCGAGGACGCCGAAGACGAGCTGCTCGAGGACGACGACGACCGCTAGGTCGTCACGCGAAGCCACCCACCGACACGAGCAACGCGATCCCGTTGAACGTCCCGTGCAGGAGCATGCCGGGGTACACGCTGTCGGTCCGTGCCCGGAGCCAGCCGACGACGATCCCGAAGAACGCGAGAACTGGCAGGCCGATCAGGAGACCGTGCGTCAGTCCGAACAGCACACCGGTGAGCAGGATCGCGAACGTGACCCCGTAAGGCTGCGCGAGCGAGAAGCCGAGGCCACGGTACGTCAGCTCCTCGACGATCGGCGCGAGGATCGTGACCGCGAGGAAGAAGGCGACGAAGGGTGCGGCCCGGTCGGGATCCCACTCGTCCGGAACGAGTCCTTGCTCCTCGGTCGCGTCGTAGTCCCCGAGCAGCGTCAGCAAGCCCGTGTACGCGAGCGACGCGAGGTAGATCGCGACGAGAGCGAGGAAGGCGAGCCCGACCGCTCGTTTCCACGACCGTGGTCGGCGAAGTGCGAAGTACTCCCGCTTCGAGAGGCCCTTCGCGATGAGGAGGAGGATCCCGAGCATGAGGCCGAACTGGACGAGGATCCCGATCGAGGACGTCCACTGGTATGCGATGTCGTCGGGGGTCTCTCCCCCGGCGAAGCGGCCCGCGTAGTTGAGCGCCGTCAGCGCGAGGACGAAGGCGACCCATGCAGCGAGGCGCACCGGGTGCCGCACGGCCAGGACGTCCTCGGACACGAAGGGATTCCAGCACGAGGAGCGCCGGCACCGCCGACGAACGGTCGCGGCACCATGGCTAGCATCTCGACATGAGCCCGCCTCGCAGCAGGCGTACGCCGCTCGACCCGGAGACGCTACGTCCCCGAGGGCGGCATCAGCGGGCCATTCGTCGACGTCGGAGGAAGCACGGCGCGGTCGCAGCTGTCGTCGCGATCCTCGCGCTTGCCGCAGCCGCCGGGGTCGGCGGCACGGCCGCGGTCCTTGCATATGGCTCCTCGTGCGACCTCGACTCGCTGCGGTCCGTCGATATCGGCGCGAACACATTCGTCTACGCCGCCGACGGGAGCCTCCTGGGGTCGATCCCGGCAGAACGGAATCGTGAGCCGGTTCGTGCCGGCGACATGTCCTTGTGGATTCGGAAGGCGACCGTGGCGATCGAGGACCGACGGTTCTTCGAGCACGACGGCGTGGACGTGGAGGGCATCGCTCGCGCGGCCGTGACGAACCTTCGCGAGGGCGAGATCGTCGAGGGCGGCTCGACCATCACGCAGCAGCTCGTACGCAACCTCTACATCTCGCGCGAGCGAACGGTGCAGCGGAAAGTGAAAGAGGCGTGCCTTGCGACGAAGCTCGACCGCGTCTGGTCGAAGGAGCGAATCCTCACCTCGTACCTCAACCAGAGCTTCTACGGAAACCGCGCCTACGGCATCGAGGCCGCCTCGAAGACGTACTTCTCCAAGCCGGCCAGCGAGCTCACGCTGTCGGAGGCCGCGCTGCTCGCAGGACTTCCCCAGGCACCGTCGATCTACGACCCGTTCACGGCTCTCGCACGCGCTCGCGCTCGGCGGCAGGAGGTACTGCGCGCGATGTTCGACACCGGTGTCATCACGCAGCGCATCTACCGGCTCGCGAGCAAGACGGAGCTTGAGCTGCGGCGCGGGCAGGTCTACGACGCGATCCGCGAGCCGTACTTCTTCGGGTACGTCCGCGAGAAGCTCATCGAGGTGTACGGCGCGCAGCAGGTGCGCTCGGGGGGGCTCAAGGTGTTCACGACCATCATCCCGCGCTACCAGCGACTTGCCGAGTCCGCGATCCGTGACACGCTCGACGAGTCGGACGATCCCGCGGCGGCTCTCATCTCGATCAGCCCGCGTACGGGAGCCATCCGTGCGATGGCCGCGGTCGTCCCGAACCGGCCGAAGAACCAGTTCAACCTCCTCTCGCAGGCTCGCCGCCAGCCGGGCTCGACGTTCAAGACGTTCGTGCTGGCCGCCGCGGTCGAGCAGGGGGTCAACCCGGACTCGACGTACTACGTCTCGGCGCCGTTCGTCTATCGGGCGCATCCCGCCGGCAACTGCGACGACGGCAGCTGGTGGTGCGTGAAGACGTATGCGAACGACTACTACGGGTGGAGCTCGATTCGGAGTGCCACGCTCCGCTCCGACAACACCGTCTACGCGCAGCTCACACTCGACGTGACTCCGCAGAAGGTCGCCGACGTTGCGCGGCGGATGGGCGTGCGCTCGCAGCTGGACGTGAACGGCGCCTACGTTCCCGCGATCGGTCTCGGCTCGATCGCCGTGTCTCCGCTGGACATCGCCTCCGCGTACGCGACGCTCGCGGCAGGCGGCGTCCATGCAGAGCCGATGGCGATCCGCCGGGTCGTGCTGCCCAACGGCACGGTCGATACGCAGGCGGGCTGGGGTGTCCCGAAACGCCGCCGGGCGATCTCGGAGGGTACGGCGGCGGTCGTGACGCGGATTCTCGAGCAGAACGTCCAGTCCGGGACCGGGACGCGGGCAGCCTTCGGCCGGCCGGCAGCGGGCAAGACGGGGACTGCAGAGCTGAACGTCGACGCGTGGTTCGCCGGCTACACGCCAGAGCTCGCCACAGCGGTGTGGATGGGCTACACGCGTGCGGAGATCCCACTCGAGAGCGTGCACGGGATTGCGGTGACGGGCGGCAGTTTCCCCGCCGAGATCTGGAGGCTGTTCATGGAGCCGGCGCTGGACGGCACCGCGGCGCAGTTGTTCCCGGAGCCAAGGGTGTGGCCCGAGTGGAAGCCGTTCGCCCGGGGCGAGTACGCCCTCGACTACGACCCCACGCCGACCGAGACCGTCGACACGGACTCGTCGACCTCGCGCCCTCCGCCGGAGCGCGAGTCCGGACGCTGACGCGCCCAGTGCCGCGTCTACTCAGCGTCGAGGACGCGCTCGCTCGCATCCTCGAGCACGCGCAGCCGCTCGGCCTGGAGCCCGTTGCCGTGTCGTCTGCGGTCGGGCGCGTGCTTCGCGAGTCCGCTGCGTCACGTGTCGATCTCCCGCCGTTCCCGAGCTCGGCCATGGACGGCTTCGCCGTTCGCGCTGCCGACACGCCGGGCGACCTCCCGATCGCCTATCGCGTTGCGGCGGGGACACCCGCGCCCCGGCCGCTTCCTGCGGGCGCGGCGGCCGGCATCTCGACCGGCGGGGCGGTTCCCGAGGGAGCCGATGCAGTCGTCCCCGTCGAGGTGGCCGAGGATCGCGGTGACGACGTCGCCATTCCGGAGGCGGTCGAGTCCGGCCGCCATGTACGCCCACGCGGCGGCGATGTTCGCGAGGGCGATCCGGTCGTCCCGCCCGGGACGCGCCTGGGGCCCGCCCACGTAGGGGCGCTTGCTGCGACCGGCATCGCCGAGGTTGTGTGCTCACGCCGTCCTCGAGCCGTCGTTCTGGCGACCGGAAGCGAGCTTCGAGAGGCCGACAGCGCACTCGGTCCCGGCCAGATCTACGAATCCAACCGCGCGATGGTCGCGGCGGTTCTCGCAGGCGCGAATGCGGAGGTCGAGGTGCTCCCGGTCGTGGAGGACGACCCGGCCGCTCATCGCGCGGCGCTCGAGCGGGGACTCGAGGCGGACGTCCTCGTCACGTCCGGCGGGGTGTCCATGGGGGAGCACGACCTCGTTCGCGGGACCGCCGCGGAGCTCGGTGTGCGGGAGGTGTTCTGGGGCGTCGCCGTGAAGCCCGGCAAGCCGCTCTCGTTCGGCATCCGCGGCGCGACGCTCGTCTTCGGACTTCCGGGAAACCCCGTCTCGTCCCTCGTCGGTGCCCTCGTGTTCGTCGCACCCGCGCTGCTGGCGCTCCAGGGGGCTGCGGATCCGCGGCCTCGCTATCTCTCCGGTGTGACCGCGGCGCCCTTGCTGAGGAATCCGCAGCGCGACGAGTTCGTCCGCGCGTCCCGGCGCGACGACGGCGAGGTTGTTCGACTCGAGCCGATCGTCGGCCAGGAGTCGCACATGATCGCCCGTGCGGCAGCGGCCGACTCGCTCGTCCACGTGCCCAGCGGCGAGGGGGAGATCGCCGCGGGAAGCGTCGTGCGCTTCCTTCCGCTCGACTAGCGAGCTCTGGCGAGCAGGCGGCGAAGCGGCCCCGGCGGTGGTGGCTCGAGCCCCCCGGCGTACGGTGCGTAGCGACCCGAGGCGAGGGCGGCGAGCTGCGTCCCGGCCGCGATCCAGCCGAGTCCCAGAACGGCCGACGCCACCGGCAGGTAGCCGACGGTGAGGAGCCCGACGACGTAGAGCGCCGCCTCGAGCGGGGACAAGCCGAGCTGGTTGCCGAGTAGGACGAGGCCGAGAAGCGGACCGGCCAGACCGAGGGCGTATACGCACACACGGGCGCCCAGGCGCCCGTCCAGTGGCAGCGACAGCCACGCGTAGAGCGACGGGAGGATGAACGCGAGCGCGTATGGCTGCGTGAGCGCGAGTCCAATCGCGACGAGGCCGACGAGCCCGAGAGCGACCACGAATCCGGCGAGCCGTTCCTCGGGCGACGCCGGAAACGCCGGGACGAGACGAGGTCGAGTCCAGAGCCAACCGAGGACGATTGCGGCCACCAGCGCCAGGACTCCGAAGACCGGAGGGTCGTCGAGGACCTCCGCATACGGCGGCAGCGGCAGCGGTGCGCCGGTGGGAAGCACGCCCGCGAGCCCGCCGAGCCACACGAGCAGGCCGGCGAACACGCAGACACCCAACCGGGCGCGCTGTGCACGGAACGCCGCTGCGAACGGTAGGCGCCGCCTGCGGCCCCGAACGGCAAGATCGACGACGCCGAGCGCGAACGGCACGATGGCGAGCACGAGCGTCAACCTGGCAGTCCAGCCGCTCGCGGCCCGATCTGCGAAGAAGATGCTGTCCGGGGTCCGGAAGCCGGCTCCCACGCTGGTGTCGAGCGAGCTCAGCAGCGCCTCGGTTGCGCGACCGAGCTGTCCGAGCCGCGCAGCGGTGAGCGCCGGATCGCCCGGAGCGCGGTCCGTCGTGAGTGTGACAGCCGACAACCCGCGAGCGAGGAGCCGGCCCTGCTCGTCGAGTGCGAATGGAACGCCGAGATCGACGAGCTGGGTGGGAATGGACGGAAGAGTCGGTGTAACGCCAACTTCTTCTGCGACGCGGACGGATGCGGTGCGTACCAGCGTCCGCGCAGGAGACGAAGGCGAGTCGCCGGCGATTGCGAGTCGCGGCGGCCCGGGCCCGAGATCGTCGAGGACGACAGCTGCGATTGCCCTCTCCGCGAGCGGAGACTCCGCGACGAACCGAGCCGCCCCGGCGCCTCCGTACGCTCCAGCATCGGTTGAGACGAGGACGAGCGTGTGCTGAGGCAGGGGATCAGGGCCGATCTCCTGCGGCGCGAAGCCTCGCCCCAGTTCGATGAGCGCGGCCGTTCCCGTGGCGTTCTCGCCAAGCGGCTCCTCGACGCCCGCGTTGTCACGATGCGCAACGACAACGATCGTCTCCTCCGACTGGCCGGGGATGACGGTCACGACGTTCGTAAGCTCGACCGAGCCGAGGTCTGCGAGGTCCTCCGTCCACGTGTCTTCCTCGGCGGACAGGCCGACGCCGGCGATCGTCTCTCGATACCAGCGCGCTGCCTCCGCCGCGCCCTCGGACCCGGGCACGCGCGACGGATAGAGGGTCGCGAACGTTCCAGCGTACTCCGCCGCAGACTCGGCGTCGAAGATCGGATCGAGGGAGGAGCGCGGTAGCGCGCCCGTTGTCGTGATGGAGAACAGAAAAGCGAGCAAAGCCGGCACCACGACGACGAATCCGACCCGGATGAGGCGTCCGTTAAGAGGCCGTTCAGGGGTGCCGCGACGCAGCCGGCGACCGCGCGTTCGGGGCCGAGCCGCTTTCATCGCGGGGCTATAGTAGGCGCGCCGCGAGCCGGGAGCTCGCGCGAACCTCTCATGCCGAGCACCTCCACCATCCTCCTCGTCGACGACGAGGATTCGATCCAGACCCTGCTCACGTACCCGCTCGAGCGGGACGGCTATGCGGTCGTCCAGGCCCGTGACGGCGAGGAGGCCCTCCGCCGTTTCGGGGAGGAGCCGATCGACCTCGTCGTTCTCGACGTCATGCTTCCGCGCCTCGACGGTCTCGAGGTGTGCAAGCGGCTTCGCGGCCAGAGCAACGTGCCGATCATCATGCTCACGGCGCGCGGGGAGGAGCTCGACAAGGTGCTCGGTCTCGAGCTCGGCGCGGACGACTACATCACCAAGCCGTTCTCGATTCGCGAGTTCCGTAGCCGCGTGCGGGCGCTGCTCCGTCGCGCGGCGTCTCCGCATCTCGCGGGTGAGCGCGAAGAGATCATCGAACGTGGCGAGCTGCGCATCGACGTTCCGCGGCGAACCGTCGAAGTCCGGGGCGAGATCGTCCAGCTGACGTTCATCGAGTTCGAGATGCTCGTCGTTCTTGCTCAGAGTCCTGGCGTGGTGTTCTCGCGCCGCGAGCTGCTGGAGCGCCTGCGTGGGGGTGCGGACTACCGCGAGCCGCGCACGATCGACGTCCACGTGCGGCACCTGCGCGAGAAGATCGAGCGCGACCCGGCCAGGCCGGAGCTCATCCTCACGATGCGTGGCGCCGGGTACCGCTTCCGGCCGGAGTAGCGCACATGTCCTTGCCGGGCGGGATCCGGACTCGTATCGTCCTCGTCCTCGTCGGGATCGTCGCCGGCGCGCTCGGGGCTGCGTACATGATCGTCGTCCCCTCGCTTGAGAGGCGGCTCGTGGACGCAAGGCTCGATCAGCTGGAGGAGCTCGCACCGCCGCTCGCCCGGTCGCTCTCCGACGAACGCCTCCTCTGGCAGGAACGAGTCGAAGCCTTCGCGGCCAAGACGAACACCCGCGTCGTGGCGCTCGGAGTCCTCTCGAAGAGCCGTATCGCCCTCGTCGTCGTCGCCGACTCCCAGGCACGCGGAATGCCCGATGTCGCCGACGATCCGATCGCGCGCGCGGCGCTCGTCAGCGGCGAGGTCGAACGGGGTCGTGTCATGTACGGAGGTGGGGACTACGCCGACGTCGGCGTGCCCCTCGGAGAGGAGGCGGTCGTGCTGTTCCAGGCGACGCTCGCCGACTCGCTCGCCACCGTCGAGCTCGTGCGCGAGCGACTTCTGCTGGCGACCGCATTCGCGCTCGTCCTGGCGCTCGTGCTCGGACTGACCGCCGCGGGGATGCTGGCGCATCGCCTGCTCCGCCTCGAGGCCGCCGCGGAGCGGATCGCCGGCGGGGATTTCGACGCTCCGATCGTCGACCAGGGAAACGACGAGATCGGCGAGCTCGCGCGGGCGTTCGATCGCATGCGCGTCCAGCTCGCTCAGCTCGACAACGCGCGCAAGGAGTTCGTGGCGAACGCGTCACACGAGCTGCGCACGCCCCTCTTCTCGATCGGCGGCTTTCTCGAGCTTCTCGCAGACGAGGAGCTCGACGAGGAGACACGCCGCGGGTTCATCGAGACGATGCAGGGCCAGGTGCGGCGCCTGGCGAAGCTCTCGACGGACCTGCTCGATCTCTCGCGGGTCGATGCGGGACAGCTGAATGTGGTGCGGGAGCCGGTTGATCTGAGCTCTGCGGTCTCGATGCTCGCGTCGGAGGTCGAGCATCTCGCGGCTGCGAGCGGGCACGAGCTCGTCGTCCGCGCGGAGACGGAGGTGTGGTGCCTCGGTGACGACGTGCGGATTCTCCAGATCGGACGGGCGCTCGCCACCAATGCGATCACGCATACGCCCGCAGGCACGACCATCACACTGCGCGCACGGCGGGCCAAGGATCGCGCGCAGCTGGTGGTCGAAGACGACGGCACGGGGATCCCGGCGAGTCAGCGCGACGCCGTCTTCGGCCGCTTCTACCGCGTCGATGGGGGGATGGCGTCGGGAAGCGGTCTCGGTCTCTCGATCGCGCGCGAGCTCGCAAGGCTCATGGGCGGGGACGTGACGCTGGCCTCCGAGGCACGCCCGACGGCGTTCGTGCTCGACCTGCCGGGCGAGCCCGTTCCGGCCGACGCACGGTCGTTTTCACGTGAAAACGCCGCGCGGCCGGCAGAGCACGTCGGTCGGGTCTGAGGCGTCTACGATCTCGACGTGTCCGGGCCTGCCGGAGAGCTCAGCCATGTCGACGCGTCTGGGGACGTGAGGATGGTCGACGTCGGGGGAAAGCCACCCGCTCGGCGACGTGCCACGGCGAGCGCACGCGTCCGCATGTCCTCGGAGACGACCGCACGACTCGGCGCCCTGCCGAAGGGCGATGCGCTCGGAACCGCCCGGCTCGCGGGCATCATGGCCGCGAAGCGCACGGCGGAGCTCATCCCCCTCTGCCACCCGCTCCCGCTGACGCACGTGGACGTCCGGCTCGAGGTGGGCGACGGCCATGTGGACATCAAGGCCTCGGCCGCGACAACCGCGCAGACGGGAGTGGAGATGGAGGCGCTCGTCGCTGCCTCGGTCGCTGCTCTCACGCTGTACGACATGGCGAAGGCGGTCGACAAGGGCATGGTCGTGGAAGAGGTTCGCCTCGTCGAGAAGACGAAGCAGGAGCTGTGAACGCGGCAGTCCTCACCGTCTCCGACGGTGTTCGAGCAGGTGTTCGCGAGGACACGAGCGGCGACACGCTCGAGGAGCTTCTCCGTGCCGAGGGGTTCGAGGTGAGTCGGCGCGTCGTGTCCGACGACGCACCGCTCATCGCGGGCGCGATCGAGGAGCTGGCGGCCGAAGGAGCGGCGCTGGTGCTCACGACGGGCGGAACCGGGTTTGCGCCCCGCGACGTGACCCCTGAGGCGACGCGCACCGTCATCGATCGGGAGGCGCCGGGCCTCGCCGAGGCGATCCGAGCGGACGCCATCGCGCGAACGCCACACGCGCTGCTCTCGCGCGGGATCGCAGGCCTGCGCGGCGCGACGCTCGTGGTGAACCTCCCAGGCTCACCAGGAGGCTGCCGCGACGGTCTCGCAGTCATTCTCCCGGCGCTGCGGCACGGACTCGAGCTCGCTGCCGGCGACACCGCTACCGCGCACCGGCAGACGTGAGCTCCACGACCGTTCCGCTGCCGCGGCGGTTGGCGTCGCTCGTTCGCATCGAGCACACCGTGTTCGCGCTGCCGTTCGCCTACGTGGGGGCACTCCTCGCCGTCGACGGCTGGCCCGGCTGGGCGGACATGCTCTGGGTGACCCTCGCAATGGTCGGCGCACGCACGCTCGCCATGGCGCTGAACAGGCTCGTGGATGCCGACCTGGACGCGCGCAACCCGCGCACTGCTTCGCGTGAGCTGCCCTCGGGCGCGCTTTCCCGCAGCCAGGTTCTCGCGCTGTGCGCCGTCGCACTGGTCGTGTTCCTGGCTGCCGTCTCCCAGCTCGACCCGATCGTCCGCTGGCTGTGGCCGATCCCGGTTGCGATGTTCGTCGTCTATCCGTACCTGAAGCGCGCTACGTGGCTCTGCCACCTCTGGCTCGGAGCATGCCTGGGACTCGCCCCGATCGGCGCCTGGCTGGCCGTCTCGGGTACGGCCCCATGGGAGGCGTGGGCGATAGGCGCCGCCGTCGCGTTGTGGGTCGCAGGATTCGATCTCTTCTACGCCCTCTTCGACCTCGAGCACGATCGCGCCGTAGGGCTGCACTCGTGGGCGGTGCGATTCGGAGAGCGAGGTGCCTTCGTCGGCGCCCGCATCTTCCACGTCGGCACGGTGGCCCTGCTCGCCGCGGCCGGTCTCGGTCTCGACGTCTCGTTGCCGTACTGGATCGGAGTCGCGGCGACGGCCGCGTTGCTCGTCTACGAGCACTCGCTGGTGCGACCGGGTGATCTGCGCCGTCTCGACGCCGCGTTCTTCACGCTCAACGGCGTCATCAGCGTCGTCTTCTTCGCCTTCGTGGCGCTGGACGTCCTCGTCGGATGATCCGAGGTCGGGGTCTCGAGAAGCGGTACGGCCGGAAGCGAATCTTGCGCGGGATCGACATCGCCGTCCCACCAGGCGGCTTCGCTGTTGTCACGGGAGCAAACGGAAGCGGCAAGACCACCCTGCTACGGGTGCTCGCCGGCCTCGCGCTGCCCACCCGCGGCGACCTCGTCGTCGGGGTCGACCGCTCGTGCATCGGCTACCTTGCGCACGAGCCGCTCGTCTATCGCGAGCTGACGGCACTCGAGAACCTCGATCTCTTCGGGCGTCTCTACCGCGTCCCGGAGCGGCGCGAACGGATCGGGATGCTCCTCGAGCGCTTCACGCTGTGGGAGGCGCGGAACGAGCGCGTGTCCACGTACTCGCGCGGTATGACGCAGCGGCTCGCGCTGTGCAGGACGCTGCTGCACGATCCCGAGCTCCTCGTGCTCGACGAGCCGTACTCCGCACTCGACGCCGACGGAGCGGCGCTGCTCGACCGGGAGCTCGCAGGGCTTGCGGCGCAGCGGACGGTCGTCGTCGCGACGCACGAGCCAGAGCGACTCGAGCCGTTCGCGTCGACGAGACTGGCCCTCGCATGAGGTACTTCGCCGACGTGGCAGCACTGACGCGAAAGGACCTCCGCGTCGAGCTCAGGGGCCGGGACACCCTGCCGGCGATGCTGCTGTTCGTCCTCGCGACCCTCGTGGTCTTCCACTTCGCGATCCCGGAAGACGCGGGGGACAGCGCCGCCTACGGGCTGCTCTGGGTCGCCATCGTGTTCACCGCCCTCCTCGGCCTCGCGCGTGCCTGGGTACCCGAGCAGGAGCACGGCGTGCTCGACGCGCTCGTCCTCGCACCCTGCGACCGCAGCGCGATCTGGCTCGGGAAGACACTCGCGACGCTCGCCTTCCTCCTGGCGGCGCAGGCCGTGGCGCTGCCCGCATTCGTGCTCTTCTTCGAGCCGCTCGACGCGACTGCGCTTGCGGGCGTGCTCCTGGCGGACATCGGCATCTGCGCGGTCGGTTCCCTGATGTCGGCGATGGCGGCCTCGGGCAGAGCGCGTGAGGTCCTGCTGCCGCTGCTCGTGCTCCCGCTCGCGATCCCCCTCGTCGTGGGCGGCGTCGGGGCTGCAGTGTCTGCCGAGGGCGAGCGGTTCCTCCTCTTCCTCCTGCTGTACGACGCGGTGTTCGCTGTACTCTCGTGGGCGTCCTTCGAGTACGTCGTCACGGAGTAGGCAGCTGACACTCACGTCTCTTCGCAGCCTGCAGGGGCTCGCCTGGATCGCCGCCGTCGCGATGGGGATAGCGCTCGTGCTCGCCCTGATCGGGGCGCCCGAGGACGCCGATCAGGGCATCTCGCAGCGGATCTTCTACATCCACGTGCCGATCGCGCTCACCGCGTACTTCTGCTTCGGGCTCGGGGCGGTCAAGGCGCTCCTCCTACTCTGGCGTGGCGACGAGCGCTACGACCTCGAGAGCTACGTCGCGATCCATCAGGGAACGATCTTCGGCGCGCTCACGCTCATCACCGGTGCGATCTGGGCCAAGGCGTCGTGGGGAGTGTGGTGGACGTGGAGCTCGAACCAGCTCGTCCTGTTTCTCGTGCTGTTCCTCTTCTACTGCGCCTACTTCATGCTCCGGTTCTCGCTCGAGGACGGCCCTCGGCGCGCGCGCTCCTCTGCCGTGTACGCGCTTTTCGGGGTCGCGCTGATCCCTGTGAGCTTCCTGGCGATCAGACTGGCGGAGGACTTCATCCATCCGACCGTCTTCACGCGCGAAGGGCCGCAGATGTCAGGATCGATGTTCGCGACGTTTCTCGTGTCCTGGGGAGCGGCGACGCTTCTCGCGTACGTGCTCTACCGGGTGGAGCTCGCAGGGAAGCGGCTCGACGCCGATCTCCGCGAGCTGCGCGAGGCGCTGCAGTGAGCTGGAGTCAGGAGGAGCTCGTCGCGGCCGCCTACGGCGTCGTGTTCGTGTTCGTGCTGATCTACGTCGCGATCATCGCCGCGAAGCTCGCGCGCCTCCAGCGAGAGACCGCGGAGCTCGTCGCGCTGGCGCGAGCTCGCGAACGGGGCGACCGACCTCCGGACTATGCTCCGACCGTGCACGGCGTTCGAGAAGGGGAGATCGGCGCCTCGTGACGCGGCCCTTCGTGGGGCGCCCGCTGCCCGTGCAAGTGCCGACGGCGTTCGTCCGGATCCGCCCTCGAGGTGCGCGCCTGTGCGGAGAGCCGCGCCGCCACGGTCCGCGCCGCTGCGCTCCCGTCCGCACGTAGCCCGACACGACCGGCGACGTTACGCTCCGCGGCGTGTTCATCACGTTTCTGAGCGACTTCGGGCTGAAGGACGACTTCGTCGGGACCTGCCACGGCGTCATGAAGCGCATCGCGCCGGACGCGCACATCATCGACATCACCCACGGGATTCCGGCGACATCGATCCTCCAGGGTGCGCTCGTGCTCGCGAACACGATCGAGTTCATGCCGGTCGGGGTGCACCTGGCGATCGTCGATCCGGGCGTCGGCGGCCCTCGTCGTCCCCTGGCGCTCCGAGACGAGGAGGGAAGGATCTACGTCGGCCCCGACAACGGTCTGCTCGTCCCGGCGGCCTCGCGTGCAGGCATCGAGGCTGCGCACGAGCTTGCCAACCCGGCCTACGCGCTCGAATCGATCTCTCGCACGTTCCACGGCCGTGACCTCTTCGCACCGGCCGCGGCGCACCTGGCGAACGGGGTTGCGATCGCGGAGCTCGGCCCACCCGTCGATCCGGAGGGCCTCGTCCGCCTCGATCTCCCGGAGCCCGTGATCGCAGACGGCGCGATCGGTGCTACGCTGCTCTATGTCGACAGCTTTGGCAACATCGCTCTGAATCTCGACCGCGACGACGTCGAGGCACTCGGAATCGTCTCCGGCACGCGGGTGGAGCTCGAGCTCGCGGGCGAGCGCTACTACGCCGTGATGGCACGGACCTTCGCGGACGCGCGTCCTGGAGACGTGATCCTCTACGAGGACAGCTACAAGAACATGTCGCTTGCGATCTCGCGGGGGAGTGCAGCGCGGATGCTGCACGCCTCGCCCGGCCAGAAGATCCGCATCACCGTCGCCGGCTGACGCTACGCGAGTGGCGGCCGGCGGTCGGCCCACGGTCGCGCGGACTCGATCTGCGCGGCGAGCTTCAGGAGCAGCGCCTCACCGGCGGGCGGCCCGATCGCCTGGACGCCGATCGGGAGCCCGTCGTCGTTCCAGTGCAGCGGCAGCGACATCGCCGGCTGACCCGTGAGGTTTGCGATCGCCGTGAACGGGGTGAACTCCGTGTTGCGGAGGAGCTGCTCGACGGCGCCGTCCACCGCGTCCTGCCAGCCGATGGGAACGGGCGGAAGGGCCAGCGCCGGCGTCACCACGACGTCCACATCGCTCCAGAACGAGACGATCTTGCGTCCGAGCAGCTGTAGCCGTGCCACCGCGCGCGCGTAGTCCGCGGCTGAGCTCGCCCGGGCCGACTCGACGAGCTCACGGTTCAGCGTCGTGAGCAGGCCGAGGTCGTCAACCGGATGCAACGCAGGCCCGACCTGCCAGACCTCGAGAAAGGCGTAGAAGAGATCCGGCTCGGTCCACGGCGGCGTCGCATCGAAGACGTCGTGACCGAGGTCGACCAGGAGGCTCGCCGTCTCGGCGAGCGCCGCACGGCAGTCGGGATGGACGAACCTCTCCATCGGAGCTGTCGCCGTGACCGCGATCCGGAGTCGGCCCGGCGCCTCGGCCACAACATCTGCGAACGGCTCCTCGGGCGGCGGAGCCCACCAGGGATCGCCGGGCTCGTAGCCGCTCAGCACGTCGAGGAGCCCAGCTGCGTCCGCGACCGTGCGAGTGAGAGGCCCTGCGGTGGAGAGCCCTTCGAGGGAGCCGAACGGCGCGCTCGAGATCCGCCCGCGGGCCGGCTTGAGTCCGAAGAGCCCGCAGCACGAGGCCGGGATGCGGATGGAGCCGCCGCCGTCGCTTCCGTGGGCGATCGGAACGAGACCGGCGGCGACGGCGGCCGCGGCTCCGCCGCTCGACCCACCCGGCGTCCGCTCGTGGTTCCACGGATTCTTCGTGGAGCCGTTCAGGTCGGACTCCGTGAAGGCAACGGTGCCGAACTCGGGCGTGTTCGTCTTTCCGACGATCACGAACCCCGCGTCGCGGATCCTGCGGACGACCGCCGTGTCGTAGTCGGGGACGTAGGCGGCGTAGGCTCGGGACGAGAACGTCGTGCGGATACCGCGCGTGGGCGTGAGGTCCTTGATCGCGATCGGGACGCCCCGGAACTGCGCTTCGCCAGGCTGTGAGTCGACCGCCGCGGCGGCTGCCAGCGCCTCCTCGGCGCAGACGGTGACGAAGGCGTTGAGCCGCGGGTCGAGGTGCTCGATCCGCTCGAGCGAGGCGGTCACGAGCTCCGTCGACGAGACCTCCCCTGTACGGACGAGCCGCGCCTGCTCGACGGCCGAGAGGAACGCGAGCTCCATCGTGGCGAACTTACTCGAAAGCTGTACTGCGGGACACAGCGGGAGCTCCCGCGCCTGGGAGGCTCCCAGACGCCGTCGAGTGGCGAGGGCCGGACTTGAACCGGCGACACCACGGTTTTCAGCCGTGTGCTCTACCAGCTGAGCTACCTCGCCAAGGCGCCTCAGTGTAGCCCGGCCGAATGTCACGCGATCGATCGCCGGCTGGCTGTGGTGGAGGAGGGAGTGGGTGCGCGGCCGGTCGTTCGGCTGCTGGCCTCGAGCGACCGCGTGAGGGATGATCGAGCAGTGTTCGTAGGTCGGGAGCTCGAGCTGGCTCATCTCATGGAGGTCCTCGAGTCCGCGGCCCGCGGTGCGGTTCGTGCCGCGTTCGTCATCGGAGAGCCCGGCTCGGGCAAGACGCGTCTTCTCGCAGAGGCCAGGACCATGGCGCCGAGCGAGGGCCAGTTCGGCGTCGTGGGGTACGAGGCTGAACAGAGCGTGCCCTTGGGGGCGGCTGCTCCGCTCCTGCGAGCGCTCGGCGACGCCACCGGCGGGAGTCTCCTACCGCGAGCAGCGGAGACGAGCGCGCTCGAGCCCGTCCGTGTCTTCGAAGCCGCGCATCGTGCGCTCCGTGAGTGCGCCGCCGTCGCGGTGTTCATGGATGACGTGCAATGGACAGACGAGCTGAGCCGTGCACTCGTGCACTACGTCCTTGTGGGTGCGCGCGCGGAACAGAGGCCACTCGCGCTCGTAGCGGCATCACGTCCTGACGCGACAGCGACCGCGTTCGCAGACTCGGTCGCACGCGCGCTTCCCAGTGAGGGCGTGACGGTTCTCCAGCTCGGCCCGCTCTCTCGCGACGATGGAGTGCAGCTCGCCATGTCACTGGACGGCGACCTCGACGAGTCGCGCGCCGCCGCGCTGTGGCAGCGATCAGGCGGCGTTCCATTCTGGCTCGAGACGCTCGCGCGAGACGAGGGCAGGGGCGCGGATGTGGAGCAGGCCGTGACGTATCGGCTGCGACGGCTCGGCGACGACGCGGTCTCGGCGCTCGCGGTTCTCGTTGTCGCCTCACGTCCCTTGACACCAACTGCGCTGGCGGAGATCCAGCGGTGGTCGCCTGCCCGGACCGCCGAGGCGATCCGTGAGCTGGTGGCGGCGGGCGTTGCCACGCAGGGGCAAGCGCTCGTTCAGCCGGTACACGACCTGCTCCGCGAAGAAGCCTTCACGCGATTACCCGACGAGGTGCGGCGAGACGTTCACCAGCGTCTGGCGGCCTTCCTAGCCCGACTCGATGACCTGCAGTCGCAGCGCGAGGCCGTCGAGCACCGTATGCGGGCCGGGCTCCCGCTTCTCGATCTGCTCGAGCGCCTCGTCACGCACCCGCAACGCCGGCTGCTCGGCCGGGATGGGCTGATGGACCTCTATACGGCGGCGGGAGGGGCGGGAGGAGAGCGGTCGCTCGCTCTCGACACCGGCCTCGCGGCCCTGGCGGTCGAGCTCGGTGACCACAGCTTGGCCGAAGAACTGTGGTCGGCTGTCGCGGAGAGCGCCGATGCTCCGCGCGAGGCGGCGCGCGCTGCGCTCGAAGCCTCGAGAGCTGCGTACCGCGCAGATCGGATCGACGCGGCCTCGCGTCTCCTCACTCGCGCCCGTGCCCTATGCGACGACGAGGCGCTCGAGATCGAGATCGACGCGCACGAAGGCGGAGTGCGTCGCTGGCTCGCCCACGATGTCGAAGGTGGAGAGCTGCTGACGGCGCGGGCGTTGAACGCTGCAGATGCGCTCGTCGAGCGCGCCGGCGGGCTTCGAGGTCTCGAGCGCTCCGCACTCGAAGCGGTGCACGAGGCTCGGTCGGCGGGAGTGGATGCCGCATTGGTCGCCGACGATCCGGAGCGGGGACTCGCCCTTGCGTCGGAGCTCGTCGACGTCGCAGCACGGCTCGGCGACGAGAGACGGCTGCTCGCGCTCCTGAAGCGTGCGCAGATGTTCTTCCACTCGGGTCGTGCCCTCGAAGGCGCCGACGACGAGTACGCGGCATGGTCTGCAGCGCGCGAGCGCGTCCTACCGATGATCGAGATCGAAGCCGGGTTCACGCGGGCAGGGTCGCTCCTGCGCCTGGGACGTTTGCAGGAGGCGGAGCGCCTTGGTGCCGAGACGGCCGCACTCGCGGCTCGGAGCGCCGAGCTCGGCCGCATGTCGTCGACACCATGGAGGATCCAGCGTACGCCGCTCCTCATCCAACTCTCGCGTGGCGACTGGCAGTCGGCCGTGGACGAGCTACGCGCCGCCGCGGCCGCGGAACCTGATCCGCACCGACGTCTCCACGTCGACCTGATGATCGGCGTCTGGCTCGCCCGCGTCGACTCGGTGCAAAGCCGCGATGAGGTTGCGCTGCGGTTCGCGACTGCGCAAGGCGACGCGGACGCTGCCAGGTGCCCACGATGCCGCAGCGATGTGGATCTTCGCGCAGGCGAATCGCTCGCCCGCGTCGGTCTTGTGGAGGAGGCCCGAGCGGCCGTACAGGGATGGGACGTACGCCATCCGAGCCCGGGCGCGGTGAGTCGTTTCTGGCGCCTCCGCACCGAGGCGTCGCTCGCTGCGGCCGTCAGTGACTTCGAGCGAGCGAGACGGCTTCTCGAGGGACTCTCCGAGTCGGCGGCTGACTTCCGATTCGAGCTGGAGCGAGTCTGGATCGAGCTCGATCTCGCCTCTGCGCTCGCCGAGATCGACCGCGCCAACGCGGTCCGGGTGTTGCGTACCGCAGTGGACCGCGCCGAAAGGATCGGTGCGAATACGCAGCGCGCTGTAGCGGTCCAGCGCCTGCGGGCGTTAGGAGTCCGGACCTGGCGTCGTGGTTCGGCCGGCGAGCTGCTCACGGACCGCGAGTCGCAGATCGCGGAACTGGTCGCGACCGGAGCTTCGAACCCGGAGATCGCGCAGGCACTCTTCCTCTCGCGAAAGACGGTCGAACGTCACGTCTCCAACATCCTGCGCAAGTTCGGTGTGAGAAACCGAGCGGAGCTGGCTGCACGTCTGGGTGATCGCGACCGTAAGGCCGAGGGAGCTCCCCGATGATTCGGAGGCCGTGACGGCCTAGCTTCGAGCCACTGAATCCGGCCGATCGAAGGAGCGGATGGTGGCGATGGTAGTGGTGATCTTCGAGACCTCGGGACGTGAGCCGGCGCTGCCGCCGGAGTCGCTCGAGCGGCTTGCCGAGCTGGGCGTCTCGAGTGTCGCCCTCCTCCGCGACGAAGCGACGGCCGGGCTCGTCCTCGAGGGCTGGGCGTTCGATCCGGTACGTGCGCGTGACGCCGTGCTGGACACACTCGGCGCAGGTGCCGACGCTCGCACGCTCCTACCCCTCGCGCAAATGGCGGTCACGGCCGCTCGATCCGGGGAGGTTTGAGATGAAGAAACTCCTACTCCTGTCAGCAGCACTGGCCATCGCGTCTGCGAGCTGGGCTGCGCTGGCGTCGGCGGATCCGCCGGCGATCCCGCCGAACTGGCATGCCCACGATGGCGTTGCAGCTCCGCCGCAGCACCGGCCGATCGGATTCTTCCCGACGATCCTCAAGCTCGACAGCACTCAGTACCTTCAGGACCCGGCGCTGTGCCCCGACGCGACGGACAAGGCATTCCTGCCGCAGGGCCGCCAGGACGAGCAGCCCTTGCGAGCGGGTATCTGCCAGACGTCGAGCAAGATCATCCACCTGCGCACGGTGCCGGCCGACACCGCGGGACCGAATGGCTGGAGCGGTCCGATTGCGACTACCGAGCTCGGTCTCAGCTGGCACACGTACTACCGGGTCACCGATCGCTGACGTGGCAAGCGACGGAGAGCGCCTGCGCGGGCAGGCGCTCTCCTGCGATCCCTCTTGATCCCCTGACGCGAGCCCGCCCGGTGGCGGCTAGGTTCTTGCCCGTGGAACCGAAGGAAGTCGCGATCATCGGCGCAACACTCGACCTCGGCCAGGGACGGCGCGGCGTCGACATGGGCCCGTCGGCAATCCGGTACGCGGGGCTCGAGGAGCGACTTGTCGGGCTGGGCTACGACGTGCGCGACGAAGGGAACGTCGAGACCGCGGTGGCCGAGGCAACTGCCGTACGTGATGAGAGGGCGCGGTTCCTCCCGGAGATCCACGACACATGTGAGCTGATCGCAGCACGAGTGGCGGAGGCCAGCTCACGCGGGGCGCTCCCATTGGTCCTCGGCGGCGACCATTCGGTTGCGCTCGGGACGCTCGGCGGGCTTGCGTCCGTACACGGTGTGGGGGGCGTGCTCTGGATCGACGCGCACTCGGACATCAACACGCCCGAGACGAGTCCGAGCGGCAACGTGCACGGGATGGCGCTCGCCGCCGCGCTCGGCATCGCAGGGCCCGGGTTCGAGAGCGACGCGTGGCCGCTGCCCGCGATCGACCCGAAGCGTGTGGCACTCGTCGGCACGCGCCTTCTGGACGAAGGAGAGCGCAGGCTGCTCCGGGAGGCAGGGGTGCGCGTCTTCACGATGAGCGAGATCGACCGGATCGGCATCGAGCGAGCCGTCCGCGAATCCCTGGACCGCGTTGCGGGGTCGGGCTTCGTTCACGTCTCGCTCGACATGGACGTGCTCGATCCGGAGATCGCTCCCGGTGTCGGAACGCCCGTGCGCGGCGGCCTCACCTACCGCGAGGCGCACCTCGCGATGGAGCTCGTCGCCGAGTCCGGGCTCGCGGGGTCGCTCGAGGTGGTCGAGGTGAACCCGATCCTCGACCGGGAGAACACGACCGCCGCGACAGCCGTCGAGCTCGTCGCGAGCGCGCTCGGCGCCAGGATCCTCTAGCGGTCAGACCTCGACGGTCTGAGGCCCGTCAGAACTGCGGAATGATGTCGCTGCCGTAGGCGGCCAGGTCTTCCTCCTGGCCGTGGGTCATGAGGTAGATGTTGAACTGGTCGACGCCGATCGCCTCGAGCTCCTTCAGCTTCGCGGTCGCCTGCTCCGCGTTCCCGAGGACGCAGAAGCGGTCGCAGATCTCGTCGGTGACGAACTCTCCGTGCTTCGCGCCCACGCGCGAGTGCTCGTCGTAGTCGTAGAACTTGCGGACACGAACGTACTCGGTGAGCTCGTGGGGGATCTCGGACTCGAAGCCGTAGCGCTCGATGAGATCCATCAC
>DASUCN010000193.1:0-3809 GCA_036276015.1 Gaiellaceae bacterium
ATCGGAAGCGCCGCCCGCCACTTCTTCCTGACGGGCGAGCGATTCGGTCCCGACGTCGCCCTCCGGATCGGGCTCGTCTCCGAGGTCTCCGAGGATGCCGGCGAGCGTGCAGAGGCGATCGTGCAGCACATCCTCGCCGCCGGCCCGATCGCCGTCCGCGAGGCGAAGCGCCTCGTGCGCGAGCGTCCGACGGGCCTCGAGACCGCACACATCGCTGCTGCGCGACGCACGAGCGACGAGGGTCAGGACGGCCTGCGCGCCTTCCTCGACCGGCGCAAGCCGGGCTGGCTCGAAGAGGAGTCCTAGGCCGAGCGGTTGTCCAGGTACCTCTTCAGCCCGAGGTACGGGAGCACGAAGACCGCGATGAGCGACCCGAGCCAGACGATCACCGTCGCAGCGATCCAGGTACCTACACCGCTGATCGACACGCCGTCGGACAGCAGATCGGTGACGAGCAGTGCCACGAAGGTCGAGATGAGCGCCACCCCGCCGAGCGCGGCCGACGCCGACTGGTTCCGTCGCATCGTGCTCGCGAGGAACGGCGTCATGAGGGCGACCGTGATGGTGAAGATGATCAGCGAGACGATGAAGCCGGTCACGTCGATCGAGAATCCGTCGAGCACGAGAGACGCGACGATGAGGCCCACGGCGTTGCCGATGAGCACGATCGCGGTGCGCACGAGCAGGCGGATCACCGGGCGAGCGTAACGCACTCCCCGGCGGGCCACGTGTCTAGAGTGCTCCCGTGCCGATCCGGCGATTGCTGGTCGCGAATCGAGGCGAGATCGCGCTCCGCGTCTTCCGCACCTGCCGCGAACTCGGGATCGAGACGGTCGCGGTCGTCGCGCCCGACGACGCCGGCTCGTTGCACGCGCGATCGGCCGACGCACGCGTCGAGATCGCGAGTTACCTCCACTCCGAGGAGCACGTCCGGGCGGCCAAGGAGACGGGCGCCGACGCGATCCACCCTGGCTATGGGTTCCTCTCGGAGCGCGGCGAGTTCGCGGAAGCGGTAGAGGCTGCCGGCCTGACATGGGTCGGCCCTCCTCCCGAAGCGCTACGACTCGGCGGCGACAAGATCGCCGCGAAGCGGATCGCACGGGAGGCGAACGTGCCGGTTCTCCCCGATGGAGCCGCGGAGGAGATCGGCTTCCCGCTCCTCGTCAAGGCTGCGGCCGGCGGTGGCGGTCGCGGGATGCGCGTCGTACGCACGCCTGGGCAGCTCGAGGAGGCCCTTGCCGCCGCGGAGCGCGAGGCCGCAGGGGCGTTCGCCGACGGCACCCTGTACTGCGAGCGCTATCTCGAGCGTCCCCGACACGTCGAGGTGCAGCTCCTCGCCGACGCCCACGGCGCGGTCGTGGCGGTCGGGGAGCGAGACTGCTCCGTACAGCGCCGCCATCAGAAGGTGCTCGAGGAAACTCCTGCGCCGCATCTCGCCCCCGGGCTCCGCGCGCGGCTCCACGAGGCCGCCGTCGCTTTCGGTCGCGCGATCGGGTACCGAAGCGCAGGGACGGTCGAGTTCATCGTCGACGGCGACGAGTTCTTCTTCCTCGAGCTGAACGGTCGCATCCAGGTCGAGCACCCCGTGACGGAGGCCGTGACCGGGCTCGACCTCATCGCCGAGCAACTCCGGATCGCCGCAGGCGAACCGCTCGCAACAGACTCCTACAGCGCATCGGGCCACGCGGTGGAAGTGCGGCTCTATGCGGAGGATTCCAGGAGCTTTCTTCCGCAGGCCGGGCGGATCGAGCGCCTCTCCCTGCCACGCGACAACGTGTTGCAGACGTCTTCGGCCGCGATCCGGGTCGATGCGGGCGTCGAGGAGGGCGACGAGGTCGGGCTCGCGTACGACCCGCTGATCGCGAAGCTCGTCGCGCACGCACCCACCCGCCACGAGGCACTTGATGCACTCGCCGCCGCTCTCGTCCATACACGTGTCGAGGGCGTCACGACGAACCTGGCGCTCCTCCGCTGGCTCGTCGCCCACCCCGTGGTTCGCGCGGGCGAGGCGACCACCGCGTTTCTCACCGAGCACCCGCCCCTCTCCGCCCCGCCGCTGCGGCGCGCACCCGCAGCGTTCCGTACGCCGTGGCGGCTCAACCTGCCCGCTCCGCCGCCCTCCGCGCCTCCCGACGTCGACCTCGAGTCGCACCGACCCTCCGGCGCGCACGGTGCGAGCGCCGTCACTGCCCCGATGCCGGGCACCGTGATCCGCCTCGAGGTCGAGCCGGGTGACGCTGTCCACGCACGTCAGCCGCTCGTCGTCCTCGAGGCGATGAAGATGGAGATCCCCGTGCACTCGCCGTTCGACGGCACCGTGAAGGCCGTGAACGTCGCCGCCGGCGATCAGGTCGCCGGTGGAGTCGTCCTGGTCGAGCTCGAGAGCTAAGTCGCCGGCTGGGGCGGCCCCTGCGCCTGCGCCACGCGATACCGCCAGTAGATCAGCCCTGCCGCGACAGCAGCGCCGGCGACTCCCCACAGGATCGACGCAGCGTCTCCGAACTCCGGCTTGACGGTCATGTCGTACACGATGATCCAGAGCAGGACGAGATCGAGACGCGACAGAAAGATCAGCCGGGTCATCCTCGGCCCCGCCTCGGGCGCACCCTCCGCCATGAGCTTCCCGACCCGGCCCGACTCCGGACCGATGAAGAGGAGGCCCGCCAGGAACGTCGTCGCGTACAGCGCAAGCGCGATCACGATCCAGTCGTCGCCGAAGCCGTAGAAGTCGGACTCGATCACGAGCAGGATCCCGCTGACGAAGCCGACGAGCGACGCCGGGATGAACGTCCGATTCGCGATCCACTCGATGTCCGGCCCGAGCTTCGCGAGGCGGTCGGGATCGCCGAGCATGGACGCCCGCAGACCGAAGAGCTGCATCATCAGGCTGCCGCCGATCCAGATGATCGCCGCGGCGACATGGACGAACAGCAGGAACGTGTACCAGGTCACTCGATCCTCCTCAGGTTCCGAGCTTGACGACCATCATGAAGACGATCACGAACAGCAGGACGAGAAAGACACGCGCGAGCACGATCACGCTCCGAATCCGCGCGGCAAGCTCGGGGCTCGGCCCCTCGAGGGCCATCTGGCGGCCGAAGCGCTTCATCGACGGCGCGACGTAGCCGAACACGACACCGGCCACGATCGCCCAACCGACGAGACCGACGAGGACGAACGGCTCGCTCCAGCTCCAGTTCCCGTCCTCCGTGAGCAGTACCCCGCTCACGAGCACGAGCGCCGAGGCGGGCATGAACACCCACGTCCCAGTCCACGCGGAGTTCCGGCCGAAGGCTGCCGTCAGCGCCGGATCAGCTGCGCGTTGCGTCAGCGCACCGAAGACCTGCACGACGACCGCGCCGCCGACCCAGAGGATCGTCCCCACGATGTGCAGGAACAGCCAGAGCTCGTAGGAGTCCACGCGTGACTAGGAGCCTCTGATCCTGTCGAGGAACCAACCGACCGTGACGTTCACGAGCCAGATGACGATCGTGACGCCGACGTACGTCCAGAAGCCGTCGATCGAGAAGTCCGGCGTTATCCACTCCGCGAGCGCGACCATGAGCACGTTGATCGCGAAGTACGCGAGGCCGAACGTGACGATGATGAGCGGAAGCGTGAGGATCGCGAGGATCGGCTTGATGATCGTGTTGCCGATCGTGAGGATCGCCGCCGCGAGGAGCAGCGACCCCCAGCGGCCGATCTCCACGCTGGAGAACATCCAGTCGACGACGATCAGCGCAAGGGCGTTGATCCCCCAGCGGATGAGGAAGGCGATCAGGATCATCGCGCTCTGCCGGCCGCAGTCC
>DASUCN010000194.1:0-6002 GCA_036276015.1 Gaiellaceae bacterium
GCGAGCACGATGCGGCGGTCGACCTGCGGCAGCTCGTCGACGACCGTCCAGACGTCGGACAGGTCGGCGTCGCCCGAGTACGTCGGCGGCGTGCCGACCGCGATGTAGACGACGTCGGCGCCCTCGACCGCCTCGGCGACGTCCGTCGTGAACGACAGCCGCTCACGGTTTCGCCGGATCAGCTCGTCGAGCCCCGGCTCGTGGATCGGGACGACACCGGCGCGAAGCGCGTAGACCTTCGCCTCGACCACGTCTCGGACGACCACCTCGTGACCGAGATCGGCGAGGCAGGCGCCGGTGACGAGGCCGACGTATCCGGCGCCGAAGACCGCGATCCTCATCCGGCGATCAGCTCTTCTTCACCGAGCCGAGGGGCTTCAAGCCCTTGGCGATCGCGAGCATCGTCTCGTTGGAGAGGCGGTCGAGGAGCGTGTTGATCACCCAGTAGTCGGCCTTCGGGGTGTTCAGCACGACCATGTGCAACTTCGGTCCGTTGTAGTAGAGGTCGTACACGCGGCCCTTGATGCGGCGCGTGAGGCTCTTGTCGTCGAGGACCGGCGCATCGTCCCAGTCGGTCATCTGCACGCCCCAGTACTCGTTCG
Source organism: Gaiellaceae bacterium (assembly GCA_036276015.1). GTDB lineage: Bacteria > Actinomycetota > Thermoleophilia > Gaiellales > Gaiellaceae > GMQP-bins7. The sequence continues at coordinate 603 of DASUCN010000194.1, forward strand.
ACCCCATCCGGTACACGAGGCGCAGCGCCTTGTGCTCCTCGTCCGGGTCGATCCAGTAGAGGCGCGCCGCCATGGTCGAATCCGTCCACGAGCTGCGCTCGATGACGGTGGGAACCATGAGCGGGAACGGGACGCGTGCGCGCCGCTCGCGCAGCTCGTCGATTGCGGCATTCGGGGCGTAGACGACCTGCGGGCGCTCCTTCTTCGGCGTCGCGTCGATCGGCGCCGGGGCAAGGCTGCCGTGGAACGTCTGACCGACGACGACGGTGAGCATGGCGCCGTTCGCGAGCTGGGAGACCTGCCGCGGGAGCGGCTTCAGCTCGGCCGAGGCAAAGAGGCTCGCCACCTTCTGCCCCGCCTCCTTTGCGCCCCGCCGGGACGCGTCGAAGTAGATCTGCGTGCGGAAGTAGTCGAAGGTCGGCGCGTTCGCCGGGAGTCCGTTCGGCGGGGTCAACACCTGGTACGAGCGCTGGCCGAGGAGATACCCGGCCGTCGACGCGGACCCGGTGACGCCGTTGCCGTTCAGGACGGTGACCGTCGTGGCGGTGGGTGCCGGCGCACGCGTCTTGACCTTCTCCCCGAGCGCCACCGCGGTCGCCTTCTCGGACGAATCGACGTCGGGATGGGTGAAGGTCGTGATCGCGCGCTTGACGTTCTCGGAGTCGGTGGTGAGGTCGGAGAACCCCTCGAGCCCCTCGATGCGTGTCTGGAAGACGCGCCCGCGCGGGAGACCGTAGGCGAAGAGCGCGTACGACAGCACCGTTCCGCCGTCCACGTCCGCGCCTCCGCCCTGTGCGACCTCGACGTTGTTCGTGATCGAGTTGACGACCTTCGGCAGCGCCGTCGGGCCGAAGCTCCCCTGGATCTGGGATTTGAACGCCTTCACGAACTGCTGCTGACGCGCGACGCGATAGAGGTCGGAGTCCGTGTGCCGGTACCGCACGTAGTCGAGCGTCTGGCGCCCCGTGAGCTGTTGGTAGCCGGGCCGTAGGTTGATCGTCGCGTACCCGGAGGGCCCACCGCGGTCGTTGAAGTAGCGCCGGTCGACGTCGATCCAGGCGCCGCCGAGCCGGTCGACGATCTGCCGGAAGCCGCGGAAGTTGACCGTGATCAGGTAGTTGATCTGGACGCCTGTCAGCCCCCGCACGGTTTGCAGCGAGCCCTGCGGCCCGCAGGTCGCATAGGCCACGTTGATCTTGTCGAAGAACGGCGCGCGCCCCGGGCACCGGATCTCGACGCGCATGTCGCGTGGGAACGACAACAGCGAGATCGAGTCCGTCTGCGGGTCGGCGCGCACGAGCATGAGCGTGTCCGAGCGGCCGCTCGTGCCCTCGCCCTTCCGTGCGTCGTAGCCGATGACGAGCGCAACCGCTGGCTGGCCGGGGAGCGGGACGTCGAGCACCTTCGCCGCCTTCTTGACCTCCGGCGTCTTCGCGGCCACGGCCGCCACCGACTCGTGGAAGTAGAGGTACGCACCTCCCGCTGTCCCGGTCGCGATCACGAGACACGCGACGCCGAGCCACATCGCGATCCTCCCGACGAGCCCCGCACGCGACGGCCGCGACGGCTCCGGCTGCCGGTAGAAGGTCACGGGCGAGGAGGTTCCGGGCGGCAGGACCGCCTTTCCGTTCCCGTTCGGCGCGGCCCCGCGCCCCAGTCCTCGTTTCAGCGTGGTTCGCATGAAGAAGTCCGGTAGCACACGAGCGCCCGTGGCTCCGCTGAGATCTCACTGGAGCCGTCGGCGCCCGACGGCGGAGGATAGCTCAGGCACAGGCCGTGCTTCGGGCCTCGCCGCCCGGTTCCCTACGACCCTGAGTGATCTCTTAACTCGTCGCGAGGGCGCTCATGTCGGCGAGGGCCTCGCCCAACACGGCGACCTCGTCCCGTGTTCCCGCGGTGATGCGGAGCGCGTCGGGGGCGCCGAAGGCGCCCATCGGGCGCACGATGACGCCACGCCGCAGGAGAGCGTCGTTCGCGGCGGCCGCGTCGCCGACCCGGACGAAGAGGAAGTTCGCGACCGCCGGCCCCGCCGCTTCGTAGCCGTGCTCGCGCAGAATGCTCTCGAGGAGGGCCATCGCCTCCCGGTTGGCCGCGCGTCGCCGCGCGAGCTCGGCGTCTCCGGCAAGGCTCGCGAGCGCCGCCTCCTGGCCTGCGGACGTGACGTCGAATGCGCGCCGGACCTTTCCGATCGCGGTGATCACGTCCTCCGGCCCGATCCCGTAGCCGACGCGAAGGCCGGCGAGGCCGTAGATCTTCGAGAACGTCCGCAGGACGAGCACGCGGCGGCCGGTCGCGAAGTACTCGACGATCCCGTCCGGATAGTCCTCGTCGTCGATGTACTCGAAGTACGCCTGATCGAGGACGGTGAGCACGTGCGGCGGCACGCGCTCGAAGTACGCGTCCAGCTCCGCCCGGCCGTTCGTCGTCCCCGTCGGGTTGTTCGGTGCGGCGATGAAGACGAGCTTCGTTCGTGGCGTGATCGCCCCGAGCAGCGCGTCGAGGTCGACGCGCTCCTGGTCGAGCGCCACACGCACCGGCACGCCGCCGAGCTTCAGCGGATCGAGGACGTAGCTCGGAAACGACGGCCAGCCGGTGACGACCTCGTCGCCGGGATCGACGGTTGCTTGACAGACGAAGCCGATGACGGCGTCCGCCCCGGCGCAGACAGTGACCTGCTCGAAGCGGACATGGTGGAGCTCCGCAAGAGCGGTGCGGAGTCGCCATGCGCCTCCGTCCGGGTAGCGGTTCAGCTCGAGCGTCGCCCGCGCTATCGCCTCCTGCGCCTCCGGGAACGGCCCGTACGGCCCCTCGTTGGACGCGAGCTTGACGACGCGATCGAGACCGAGCTCGCGCTGCACCTCCTCGACCGGCTTGCCGGGCTCGTACGGAACGAGCCCGGCAACAGCGGGACGGATGAGCGGCGTGTCGACGCGCGACTCGTCGGTCACGTGGCCGGAACGGGCTCCGGCGTCGTGACCACTTCACCGACGATCTCGTCCTCGACCACGACGATCTCCTCGACGTCGCCGTGCTTGCGCCGGAGCGCGAGTGCGAGAACGGCGGCGAGGAGGCCCGCGGAGACGAGACCGAGACCGACGTATGCGGCGACCCGGAATCCACTACGACGCTTGCGGCGCTTGCTGTCCATGGCGCGCTGCATCGCCTTCAGGGTCAGGTAGCCGACGGCGGCGTTCTTTCTCGTGTAGACCTTCATCACGGCAGCGTAGCGGCCGGTGGTCAGCGCCGTCGCGGCGGGATGTGGACCGGGCGGCCGAGCGCGACGAGGCCGGCTTCCTTCAGGCCTTCGGAGAGCGTCGGGTGCGGAGCCATGCCGTCGGCCACCGTCTCGACCGTCGCCTCTGCGTCCAGCGCCACCACCGCCGCCTCGATGAGGTCGGTCGCGTGCGGCCCGACGATGACGACACCCACGAGCTCGCCGTACGTCGTCTCGTGGATCGACTTGACCCAGCCGGTCGTCTCGCCCGTCATCACGGCGCGTGCGTTCGCGACCCACGGGAAGCGGCCGACCGCGACGTTCTCCACGCCGTAACGCTCGACCGCCTGCGCCTCGGTGAGTCCGACGCCCGCGATCTCCGGATCGGTGTAGATCGGCCGAGGCACTGCGGGCGAGTCGGCCATCTGCGCCTCGTGGCCGGTGGCGTTCTCGGCCGCGATCTCTCCCTCGCGGAACGCCGTGTGTGCGAGCTGCCAGTAGCCCGCCACGTCGCCCGCGGCGTAGATGTGCGGAACCGACGTCCGCCGGTGGGCGTCGGTGCCAATTCCGGCGCGCGGATCGAATGACACGCCGGCGGCCTCGAGCCCGATCCCGTCGACCAGGGGTGCGCGTCCCACGGAGACGAGCATGAGATCGCACTCGGTCGTCTCGCCCTCGCCGAAGTGGACGACGAGCCCTGCGCCCGTGTCCTCCACCTTCGTGCACTGCTTGCCGAGGTGAACGACGATCCCGCGCCGCGCGAACGACTTCCGGAGCTCGCTCGTCGCATCCGAGTCCTCCTGCGGGATGAGCGTCTCGAGCATCTCGATCATGGTCACCTCGGTGCCGAAGCGCTCGAAGATCGAGGCGAACTCGCAGCCGATGATCCCGCCTCCGAGCACGACGAGCCGCCTGGGGATCTCGGTCTGCGCGAGGAGGCCGGTCGAGTCGACACAGCGCGGAGAGTCGAGTCCCGGAATCGGCGGCGTGATCGGATACGAGCCGGTCGCGATGATCGCCGTCTTGAAGCTCAGCCCGAGGTCGCCCTTCTCGAACACGATAGAGGTCGCACCCTCGAAGCGGCCGCTGCCCTCGAAGGCGGTGACGTTGTTGGCCTTGAACAGCTGAGCGACCCCGCCTGTCATCTGCTTCACGACGGCGGCCTTCCACTCGTTCGCGGCCGCGAAGTCGAGCTGCGGCTCGGCTGTGACGACGCCCAGCTTCGGATTGATCTCGCGTGCGGCATGAAGCGCGTGCGCGGTGGAGACCCACGCCTTCGTCGGGATGCAGCCCACGCGCAGGCACGTCCCACCGAGCTCCGACTCGCGCTCGATGCACGCGACTCTGGCTCCCAGCTGTGCGGCCCGGATCGCCGCCGTGTAGCCCGCAGGCCCGCCGCCAAGGACGGCTACGTCGAATTCCATGCGCGCGATCCTACCGAGGGCGGCTCGTCGAGAGCTCTCGCCTCATGGTGAGGCTGTACTCGTCTCCGTCGCCGTCTCCGACCATGGAGAAGCCCTGCGTCTCGTAGAACGACACTAGGGTGGCGTTCCCCCGCTCGACGCTGAGGCTCAACGCGCGGTGGCCGTCCGCCACGGCGCGTTCGCACAACGCTTCGATCAGCGCCTCGCCGATCCCACGCCCGCGTCGACTGGGGACGACGGCGATCGCAAGCTCGGGTGTCTCCTCGTCGACGAAGCCGTAACCCGGGAGCTCGCGGCGGAACAGCCGGTACCAGGCGGCGCCGACGGGGAAGCCGTCGTCGACCGCGATCAGCGCAGTGTCGCCAGGCCTCCCCCACCCTTTCACGTACCGCGCCACGGGACCGGGTCCGTCGCCCGGGTTCCGCTCGCGCCAGAAATACGCGTGGTGGAGCATGTCGCGGAGGAACCTCACGTCCTGCCGCCCACCCCGCCGGATGACCATCACGACAGCTTACGGAGCGATCACGTACGGGTGGCCGGCGTCAGGAGGCGGCCGCACACGATCAGAGCGCCAAGGCGGGGGACTCGACGAATTGCTTGACGGTGCGAAGGAACTCCGCGCCCTCGGAGCCGTCGATCGCGCGGTGGTCGCACGTGAGCGTCATCGTCATCGTCGGCACGATCGCCAGCTGGCCGTCGACTGCGGTGGCGCGGTCCTCGATCGAGCCGACGGCGAGGATCGCCACCTGCGGCGGATTCAGC
>DASUCN010000195.1:0-2331 GCA_036276015.1 Gaiellaceae bacterium
CGGGTCGTAGGTCATGTGGAAGACGTGCCGGCCGAGCGGCGTATCGCCGACGACCTTGCGGTCCTTCCAGTCCACCCACATGAGCGACGCGCCATGCATGCCCTTCTCGGCGCTCCAGTGGCTCGAGATGAGCATGATCGACTTGTCGGGGAGGAAGTACTGCCCGTCGCGGTTCGCCTTCATCGCGTGGAAGGGGTAGCGGCCGGGGAAGCGGATCGTCTCCTTCACCGCTCGCGTGACCGGGTCATAGATGACCATCCGGTCCGAGGGCTTCTCGAGGAAGCCGGAGGACGACGACCACAGCTCGCTGAAGTCCGGCGTGAAGTACACGTCGTGCACGTCGGCGACCTTCACGTGCGTGACCTTGTTCGTCTCGAGGTCGTACATCCGCAGGTGGTCGACCGCGGTGGTGTTCGTGAGCGTGAACCACAGCTCCATCGGGCGCTGCGGGTCCATGACGGTGACGTGCTGCGGGACCCCGACGTTCAGGGGTGTCATCTTCCAGGTGCCCACCGCGATCTTGCCGATGAAGTGATCGCGCTCGTGCGCGGTGAAGATCCACTGCGAGTCCGGGCTCCAGGTGATCCCGTGCGGCGTCTTCCCGACCGGGAAGCGCGCGATCTCCTTCATCTCGTGCGGGTCGATGACCGAGACCTGGTTGCTCGAGCGCTGCGCGACCGCGACGTACTTGCCGTCGGGCGAGATGGAGACGTTATGCGGCCACCCGCCCTGCGGGATCTTCTTCACGACCTCGAAGCCACCGGTCGCGCCCCCCTCGAGGACCCAGACCTCGCCGGTGCCGCCGGAGTACGGACCCTCGGAGGCGACGAACACGCGCAGCTTCTTCGGGCCGGCCGGCACCGGCGCGGCGGCGGGCGCGAACGTCGCGTCGACGTAGGCGCCGGCGGCGATCCCGCGGGGTACCGCCTGCGGGGCGTGGGGCTGCGCGACGGGCTCGGGCTCGAGCGGACGGGAGACGGGAGCACCGGCGCACCCCGCGACCACGAGGGCAAGAAGGCACAGCACTGCGCACGTGGTCCTCATCCCGCGCGGCATTGTGCCGAAAGATCCGGCCAGGTGCGAGAGCAGGACGGTCGCTAGGTGCGGCGGCGGCGGCGCTGGCTGACGCGCAGACGGACCAGCGAGCGCTCCAGTGAGGCGCGCGCCCGCGCCTCCTCTGCCGGCGACGTCGCGGTCGCGAGCTGCTGCTGCGCCGCGTCCCGAGCGGCCTGCGCCTGCGCCTCGTCGATCTCGTCCGCCTGCTCGGCCACGTCCGTCAGGACGGTGACGCGGTCGCCGCGGACGTCCATGAAGCCGCCGAAGACGGCCAGGACCTCCTCGACCCCGCCCTTCTTCACGCGGAACTCGCCGCGCCCGAGCGCTGTGAGGAGCGGCGCGTGGTGCGGGAGGATGCCGAGATACCCCTCGCTGCCGGGCGCGATGACCATGTCGACCTCGTCGTCGTACACCGCGCGCTCCGGCGTGAGGATCTCGAGCCTCAGCGGCATGGCTAGGCGTTCTCCTTCTGCATGCGCTCGCCCTTCTCGCGGGCCTCCTCGATCGTCCCGACGTTGAAGAAGGCCTGCTCGGGAAGGTCGTCGTGCTTGCCCTCGAGCACCTCGCGGAACGAGCGGACCGTGTCGGGGACCTTTACGTACTTCCCCTTCACACCGGTGAACTGCTCGGCGACGAACATCGGCTGCGCGAGGAAGCGCTGGATCTTGCGGGCGCGCGCGACGATGAGCTTGTCGTCGTCGGAGAGCTCGTCGACGCCGAGGATGGCGATGATGTCCTGCAGGTCCTTGTAGCGCTGCAGCACGCGCTGCACCTCGCGCGCGGTGTCGTAGTGCTCCTGCCCGACGATCTGCGGGTCGAGCGCGCGCGACGTCGAGGTGAGCGGGTCGACCGCGGGGTACAGGCCGAGCTCGGTGAGGTAGCGCTCGAGCCGGATGGACGAGTCGAGGTGCGCGAACGTGGTGGCGGGTGCGGGGTCGGTGTAGTCGTCGGCCGGCACATAGACTGCCTGCATCGAGGTTATCGAGCCCTTGCGGGTTGACGTAATGCGCTCCTGTAGCTCGCCCATCTCGGTGCCGAGCGTGGGCTGGTATCCCACCTGGCTGGGCATGCGCCCGAGTAGCGCCGAGACCTCCGAGCCAGCTTGCACGAAGCGGAAGATGTTGTCGATGAACAGCAGGATATCGCGGCCCTCATCGCGGAAGTACTCGGCCATGGTCAGGCCGGTCAGCGCCACCCGCAGGCGCGCGCCGGGTGGCTCGTTCATCTGCCCGAACACCATCACGGTCTTATCGAACACGGTGGTGTTCTCGTCGA
>DASUCN010000196.1:0-8943 GCA_036276015.1 Gaiellaceae bacterium
GCGGCCTGGGCACCCTTGGGACCCTGGACGACCTCGAACTCCACACGCTGGCCTTCGGTGAGGGTCTTGAAGCCGTCCATCGCGATCGCGGAGAAGTGGACGAAGACGTCGTCACCACCCTCGCGCTCGATGAAGCCGTAGCCCTTCTCGTTCGAAAACCACTTGACGGTGCCCTGCTCCACACCTTCCTCCTACAACGTGGCGACAGCCTGACGGCACGTCGCCGATGAACACAACGGGCAGAACGCTAGCGCCTACGAGCCGACAGCCGCAACTCGCGGACGACGTTGTTGCGCCGCTGTGAGGGTGTTGCGCAGGAGCATCGCGATCGTCATCGGCCACACGCCCCCGGGCACCGGCGTCATGAGCCCCGCGACCTCGAACACGCCGGGGTCGACGTCGCCCACGAGCTTGCCCTCCTCGGTGCGGTTCACGCCGACGTCGATCACCGTCGCGCCCGGCTTGACCATGTCCGGAGTCACGAGCCCACGCCGCCCGACGGCGGCGACCAGGACGTCGGCGCGACGGGTGTGCGCCGCGAGATCCTCCGTCCGGGAGTGGCAGATCGTGACGGTCGCGTGCTGCGCGAGCAAGAGCATCGCCATCGGCTTGCCCACGATCTCGCTTCGCCCGATGACGACGGCGTCGGCGCCCTTCAGCTCGACGCCGTGCTCCTCGAGCATGACCATGACGCCCGAGGGCGTCGCCGGGACGAGGAAGGGCTCGCCGAGGTACAGCCGACCAGCGTTCAAGACGTGGAAGCCGTCGACGTCCTTCGCCGGATCCACCGCACGCAGCACGATCGGCTCGTCCATGTGATCGGGCAACGGGAGCTGCACGAGGATGCCGTCGACGTCGTCGTCGGCGTTGAGCTCGGCGATGAGCTCGAGGATCGTGTCCTGGTCGGTGTCGGACGGGAAGCGATGGTCGCGCGAGTCGATGCCCGCCTCGTGCGAGGCCTTGTGCTTCGAGCCCACGTACGTGTGGGAGGCGGGGTCGTCGCCGACGAGGATCGTCGCGAGACAGACGGGCCCGCCGTACGCGCGCACGTCTTCCGCGACCTGCCCGCGAACCTTTTCCGCGAGCGCCCGCCCGTCGATCCGCACCGCCGTCATCGGCTCCGAAGCCTATTGGCGACGGCGGAGCCGATGCGGCAGTGCGTGCGCTACCGGGCGAGCCCGCTGCGGAGGAGCTTGAGGCCGCTGACCTTCGCGAGCTGCGCCTTCGAGACCTGCGCCTTGCTCTGTGGCCGGTTCTGGAGCGTGGCCTGCGTCCGGGCGGCGAGGCTCGACACCTGCGCGGTCGTCGCCGCGCTGACCTGCGCCGTCGCCTGGGCCGTTGTCTGGGGCTTCGCCTGCTGCGTCGCCTGCGGAACGGCCGCCTGCGCGGCCGGCGCGAGGATGGCGGCGCTGGTCACGGCGATCGCGATCGCGCCTCTCAATCCGTGGCCCTCGACCTCGGGATCGTCGTCGAAGAGCCCGGCGACGTACTGGCCGTCGAGCGCGAGCGCGACGTCGTCCGCGCCGGAGAGGCGAAGGATCTCCTCGAGATCCGCCGCCGAGAGCTCGACTGCGAGCCGTGCGGTCTCGTCGTCGCCGTCGCGGCCGATCTCGAACCAGAGCTCGGCGCCCTCGTCCTCGGCGAGCGCCGCCTCGAGGACGCTGCGGGCGACGATCGTGGTGAGCGCCTCCTCGTCGAACTGGCCGTCGGTGAACGTCGCGGTGGTCGTGAGCTCGGGCATGTCTGCTCCTTGTCGCGTTACCCACAAGACGGACTTCGAGGCGTCGATCTTCCCATGCGCGGCGCGCGGGCGCCGCCGATCTCAGCCGAGCCGGTAGACGATGCGGCCGCGCGTGAGATCGTACGAGGACAACTCGATCCGGACGCGATCGCCCGGGAAGACGCGAATGCGATAGCGCTTCATGCGCCCGCCCATGTAGCCGAGCGCTTCGTGCCCGTTGTCGAGCCGAACGCGGAACATCCGGCTCCGCAGCGCCTCGACGACCTCGCCCTCGACCTCGAGCTTCTCTTCCTTCTCCTTCATGTGCGCTCCTCGTCTCGGGGATGAAGCGCCGTGACCGCCATGCGGCGGTCACGGCGCGAAGTCCGCTACGACGCGACGGGAATGACGTTCGTCGCCTCGGGGCCCTTCTGACCCTCACGCGGCTCGAACTCGACACGCGCACCTTCCGGCAGGCTCTTGAAGCCGTCGCCGGCGATGTTCGAGAAGTGCACGAAGAGATCCTTCGATCCCTCGTCAGGGGTGATGAAGCCGTACCCCTTGCTGTCGTTGAACCACTTCACGGTTCCGGTTGCCATAGAAAAACACCTCCTTACCAACTCACGAACGGGTAGGAAGGCGCAGCGCGCGAACCGGACTCGCTCTGATTTGACCGTGGAACCGTAGCAGGCAGCCGCGATTCGGGCCCTCAGACGCCCGATCCGTCGAGCTCGTCGAGCAGCCTGCGCACACGGGTCGCGATGTTGTCGCGGATGGCCCGGACCTGCGCCGGAGGGAGCCCCTTCGGGTCGCGCAGCTCCCAGTCGACGTAGCGCTTCCCCGGGATCAGCGGACACGCGTCGCCGCAGCCCATGGTCACGACGACATCCGCCCACTCCGCGTCCGAGTAGTCGAGCCGGCGCGGCGTGCGATCGCCGAGGTCGACGTCCAGCTCGCGCATCGCGTCCACGACCTCCGGATGCAGGCGAGCCGCCGGGTCGCTCCCGGCCGACCGAGCCTCGTGCCGGCCTGCGGCCGCGAGCTCGAACAGCGCCTGCGCCATCTGCGAGCGGCCGGCGTTGTGCACGCAGACGAAGAGGACGCGGCTCATGCCGCCGCCTCTCCCACCGGGCGCGGCGCGGGCCAGGCGAGCCGCCTGCGTAGCCAGAGGGCGACGTAGACGAGGCCGACGAGAACCGGTACCTCGATGAGCGGGCCCACGACGCCCGCGAGGGCCTGACCAGACGCGGCGCCGAAGACCCCTACGGCGACGGCGATCGCGAGCTCGAAGTCGTTCGACGCCACCGTGAACGAGAGCGCAGCAGTCTGCGGGTACGGGAAGCCGAGCAGCCGCCCGGCTCCGAACCCGAGCGCCCACATGATCGCGAAGTACGTCAACAGCGGCAGCGCGATGCGGGCGACGTCGAGCGGCGCCGAGGTGATCTCGTCGCCCTGGATCGCGAACAGGAGCACGATCGTGAAGAGGAGCCCGTACAGGGTCCACGGCGCGATGCGCGGAACGAAGCGCTGCTCGTACCACTCCCGTCCGCGCCGTCTGACGCCGACGAGGCGGGTGAGGAAGCCGGCGACGAGCGGGATCCCGAGGAAGACGAGCACGGTCCGGGCGACCTCCCACACGCCGACCTCGAACCCCTGGGTGTCGAAGCCGAGCCAGGTCGGGAGCGTCGTGAGATAGAAGTAGCCGAGGAGCGCGTACGCGGCGACCTGGAACAGCGCGTTGAAGACGACCAGTACCGCAGCGCGCTCGCGATCGCCGAGCGCGATGTCGTTCCATACGAGCACCATCGCGATACAGCGGGCGAGCCCGACGACGATCACGCCGGTCCGGTAGGCCGGCTGGTCGGCGAGGAAGGTCCAGGCGAGGGCGAACATGAGCGCCGGCCCGACGACCCAGGACAGGAAGAGCGACGTTCCGAAGAAGCGCCAGTTCCCTACCCCGTCGTCGCTCATCCGGCCGATGTCCTCGTACCGCACCTTCGCGAGAACTGGATACATCATCACGAGCAGGCCCACGGCGATCGGAAGCGAGACGGTGCCAACCTGCAGCCTCTCGAGCCAGTCGTTCAGGCTCGGGACGAGCGTCCCGAGGACGAGCCCGGTCACCATCGCGAGCCCGATCCAGAGCGGCAGGAGGCGGTCGAGCCTCGACAGCCGCGCGACGACCGCGCCCCGGCCCTCGTCGCCCGAGAGCCGGGGCCGTTCCAGGACGTCGACGGTCACGCGCCGTCCCGGCTCAGCAGCAGCCGGCGGACGCGGCGGCCTGGATCACCGGCAGCCCGCGGGACGCGGGATCCTTCGTCTTCACGGCCTTGACGATCGCGCCGTGCATCCCGTCGGCCACCTCGTGTGTGAACTCGACGTCGATCTCCTCGAATCCGGCCGCCTCGAGCCCTGCCTCGTACTCGCCCTTCGAGAGCGCGCCCGCGATGCATCCGACGTAGCTTCCGCGCTCGGCGCGCTCCTCGGCCGTGAGGCGGTCCTCGGCGACGATGTCGCTGATCCCGATCCGCCCGCCCGGCTTCAGCACACGCGCGATCTCCGTCAGCACCGCCGGCTTGTCGACCGAGAGGTTGATGACGCAGTTCGAGATGACGACGTCGACCGAGTCGGCGGGCAGTGGGATCTCCTCGATCACACCCTTGAGGAAGTGCGCGTTCGCGATCCCCGCCTCCTGGGCGTTGGCACGCCCGAGCGCCAGCATCTCGTCGGTCATGTCGAGCCCGTACGCGACGCCCTCGGGGCCGACGCGCTTCGCAGAGAGGATCACGTCGATTCCCCCGCCGGAGCCCAGGTCGAGGACGGTCTCGCCGGCGCGCAGCTCGGCGACCGCGGTCGGGTTCCCACAGCCGAGCGAGGCCAGCGTCGCGGCCCGGGGCAGCTCGCCGCGCTGCTCGGCCTCGTACAAGGCCTCGCCGAAGTTGCCCGCGACGGCCTCTTCCCCGCAGCACGACCCGCTTCCGCAGCCGCAGTCTCCGCTCCCCTCGGTCACCGCACGTGCGGACTCCGCATAGCGGCGCCGCACCTCCTCGCGCAGGTCGTTCGCCGTCGTCGACGACATCAGCAGCACACCCCTTTCAGATCGGCCACGTTCGCGAGCTTCTCGGCGGCATCGCGCCGCAACGAGAAGTACGCCCACTTCCCCCGCTGCTCGCGCTCGACGAGGCCGGCGTCGAGCAGCTTCTTCATGTGGTGCGAGACCGTCGGCTGCGAGAGCCCGAGCGGCCCCACGAGATTGCAGATGCACACGGACTCGCCCTCCGCGGTCGCGAGGACGTTCACGATGCGCACGCGCGCGGGATCGGCGAGCGCCTTGAACAGCTCAGCCGTCGCAGCCGCCTCCGCGTCGGAGAGCGTCTCCGCCGCCAGCGGCGCGCAGCACACGACCGGCTCGAGCTCGGAATGCACGACCGCTTCCATAGACGCTCGTCAATGTATCGAAGAACGTGAATACGTGTCAAGTTCGACGCCACGCACCTCTCCGACAGCGACGACCGGCCGGGGCGGTAGCCAGAAGAGCGCCCCGGCCGGATTCCCGTCGCTCTAGCGATTCCGCTGCTCCGCAGCAGACTTCGTCGGCCGGCTCTTCCGGTCGAGGCCGTACCGGCGGTTGAGACCCTCACTGCGGGCGACGAGCGCAGCGAACTCCTGCGCCGCCATCCGGTCGGCCCCCGCCTGATGGAGCTCGGTGAACACCCGCGCTGAGAGGCGGGTGACCGCGTTCCCGTGAACGGCGTTCAGCGCGTCGCTGCGGATCATCAGCGCCCGGTACTCGGGCTGGCTCATCTCGACGGGCTTCGACCCCGCCGCCTGAGCTGAGGCGGCGAAGGCGCCGACGGTGCCGAGGACGGCGCCGATCCTCAACGTGCTCTGCGAGATGTTCATCTCTTCCTCCTTCGTTCCGGCGACCGCCCCATGCGGTCTTTGCACACAAGAGCCGGAGCGGCTAAAAGGGGGCTAGTCCGGACCTAAAGGACCGCTAAAGACGTGCTGGGAGGCGGATTGGAGTTTCTGATCCTCGGGTCGCTCGAGGTCAGGGAAGGAAGCCGGGTCCTGAGGCTCGGTGGTGCGAAGCAGCGGGCCTTGCTCGCCTCCTTGCTGTTGCACGCGAACGAGGTCGTCTCGCGCGACCGGCTCGTCGACGAGCTCTGGGCTACGTCACCTCCCGACACCGCCTCGACGGCGCTCCAGGTGTACGTGTCCCAGCTGCGAAAGGCGCTCGGCCGGGATCTGATCCTGACGCAGCCCCCCGGATACCTCGTCCGAGTCAGCGACGGCGAGCTGGACCTCCATCGCTTCGAGCGGCTGGTGGCGAGGGCGCGTGCGGAGGAGCCCGCGCAGGCCGCCCGGCTGCTCCAGGAAGGGCTGGCCCTGTGGCGAGGCTCGCCTCTGGCCGAGCTCGGCCACTCCTTCGCACGCCCGGAACGAGCGCGGCTGGAAGAACAGCGGCTGGCCGCGCTCGAGCAGCGGATCGAGGCCGACCTGGCACTGGGGCGCCACGCGGAGCTGGTTCCCGAGCTGGAAGGGCTCGTTCGCGAGCAGCCACTGCGGGAGCGTCCGCGCGGCCAGCTGATGCTCGCCCTTTACCGCAGCGGGCGCCAGGCAGACGCGCTCGACGTCTACCGCTCGGGGCGGCGCCTGCTGGCCGAGGAGCTCGGGCTCGAGCCGGGCGATGAGCTCCAACGTCTCGAGAAGGCCATCCTCAATCACGATCCTTCGCTCGCCCCGCCTGTGGTCTCCGACGTCGGAGGACCCGCTGTCGCACAGCGTCGCCGATCGCCGTCGCGGAGTCAGCCGACGGTTGCTCCCGACTCGGTCGCGGTGATCGACCCGCGGCGTTCCAGGGTCGTGGGCCAGGTGCCCGTGGGCCGAAGGCCCGTCGCCCTCGCCGTCGGGCACGGTTCGGTCTGGGTCGCCAACGCCGACGACGGAACCGTCTCGCGCATCGACCCGGATCGCCGCGAGGTCGTCAGGACGATCGGAGTCGGAGCACCGGCGATCGATCTCGCCGTCGCCGCCGATGCGGTGTGGGTAGCGAACGGGAGCGACGGGACGGTGTCACGCATCGATCCCGACGTCGACGCGGTCGTCCACACGATCGACCTGCGGGGCTCGAGCGATCTCGTCTGGAACCCGACCTACGCCGTCGACGCGGACGACGACTCCGTCTGGATCGCCGCGGGTCCTCACCACGTCGTCCGCATCGACCCGGCGACGAACGAGCCCCTCGCGATCATCGACGTCGGCCGTGTACCGGTCTGCGTGGCGATCGGTGACGACGCATTATGGGTGGCGACGGTCGCCGAACGGGCGGTGCGCATCGAGCCGCGCGCGAACGCCGCCACCACCGAGGTCCCCATCGGGTACCCCGTCGCGTTGACGGCCGGGAAGGAAGCCGTCTGGGTCTCTGACTCGCGAAGCCGGGTCTGGCGCATCGACCCGGACACGGGAGCGGTGACCCAGACGACGCCGGCTGGCACAGGCCTCGTCGGCCTTTGCGCGACGGACGGAGCGGTGTTCGGGGCCGGCAACGCCGACGGCACGGTCGTCCAGATGGATCCGCAGGACGGCCGCGTGATCGGCGTCGTTCTCGTTGGCCACGCGCCAACGGACGTCGCGTCCTGGAACGAGACCGTCTGGGTCTCGATCCAGAGCGAGAGCGCTATGGTCGAGAGCGGTCTGTAGCCGAGCTCGCGAACGAGATGTTCCCGGCGACGATCTCGGACTCGACGTCGTCGATCTCTGCTGTGAGCGAGCGGGGCACCATCGAGCTGATCGGGCCGAGGCCGACACCGCCGTTCCTGAGTGAGAAGCAGGAGGTGCGACCGGTCTCGAGCGTCCCACGCGCAAGCTTGTCGATCGTGTCGAACACGGCCACGTCGATCCTCTTCACCGCGCTCGTCAGTATGTGGCGACCCAGATGGGACTGGTCGACGTCGACTCCGATCCCCCATACTCCACGTTCTCTCGCCGCCTCCAGCGCCCCGAGGCCGCAGTAGCTGGCAACCTGGAAGACGACTCGCGACCCCTTCGCGATCTGGCTCAGGGCGACCGTCCTTCCTTTCACCGGGTCGAGGAAGCTGTCGGTGTAGCCGTTCAACGTCGTGACGCGAGGATTGGCTCCGCGCGCGCCTGCTTGATAGCCGGCGATCCACCGCTCGACCGCCGGGACACGCCGGCCGCCAACCGAGCTGATCACCTCCTCTCCGGGTGAGAGCGTCAGCACGAGCGCAGCCAGATGGCCGGCGAGATAACCGGCCTGCTCTTCGCTGAACAGGAGGGCCACGACGTTCTTCGGGCGCTGCGCCAGATCGTCGTGGGCGAGGTCGATGACCGCGAACGTCGTCTCCGGAAACCCGCTGGCGACTCTGTCGATCGCGGCGGCGGCATAGTTGGTTCCGATGACGAGGTCGTACTTCTGTCGCGCGAGGAGCGAGACGGCCGGCGCGTAGCCTTCCTTCGGTGCGAGCGTCAGCACCCGCCCGCGGATCCCCAGCTCCCGGACGGCGCGCTCGAAGCCGAGGTACGCCCCGCGGTTGTACGGGTTGTCGATGCCTGTCGGCTCCAAGACGAGTCCGACTCTGAGCCGCCGCTCGCTCACCAAGACAGTCGGATCTTGTCGCAATCTTGCTCGCTGCGGACGGTCTGGCCGGTTGCGGTCGGGGACCCAGGCCCTGCGGAAGAGACTCGAGCGTCTCCGCGTTACCGGCAAGGCAGGAGCAGGAGTGGCATCCCGGACTCCCTGACCACTAGCGGCAGTGGAAAAAGCCCCGGCTCCGAGCACTCCGCCCTGTGAACCGAAAC
This sequence comes from Gaiellaceae bacterium, assembly GCA_036276015.1. Lineage (GTDB taxonomy): Bacteria > Actinomycetota > Thermoleophilia > Gaiellales > Gaiellaceae > GMQP-bins7. Next base: position 8,543 of record DASUCN010000196.1, read on the forward strand.
ACGCTGCTGAACGGGGTCACGTCGAGAAGGCGCCGAGCGGACTCGAACCGCTGTTCTCCGAGAACGCTGATCCTGACCAACAAGCCCTCGAACATCCGCCACCTGCGGTTCCCGAACTGAATCCGTTCCTCGCTCGCGTCCTCGAGCGGGTCAAGCAGAACGAAGCCGAGCGGGCTCGATGACCGCGCTCGAGCTGCTCCGCCGGCGCGCCTCCGAGTACGAGCTCCTCGCGGAGTGGCACGCGGAGCGCGCGGCGGGCGATCCCCGGTACGGGGACGCCGCCGACGCTCTCGTGTCAGTCGCGATCGTGCTTCGCGAGATCGCCGATGCCTTCGAACACGAGTACCGGCAGGCCGCATGACTATCTGGATCAACCGCCGAACCGGTGTCGCACATCGGAA
>DASUCN010000197.1:0-9830 GCA_036276015.1 Gaiellaceae bacterium
GCCGCGTCTGTGCTGTATCTCGGCGCTGTCGGCGACCGTTACGGGCGAAAGCTGATGCTCGTCCTCGGGACGACGCTCGCCGTCCCGATGTCGCTCCTGGCCGGCTTCGCGCCGTCGGACGAAGTCCTGTTCGTCGCACGCGTCGGAGGCGGGCTCGCGGCGGGCATGGCATTCCCGACGACGCTCGCGCTCATCACCGCGCTGTGGTCGGGGGCCTCGCGCACCAAAGCGATTGCACTCTGGTCCGCCCTGGGTGGTGCGATCGCCTCACTCGGCCCACTGCTCTCGGGCGCGCTGCTCGAGGAGTTCGAGTGGGGCTCGGTGTTCCTGATCACGCTTCCGCTCGCGGTCGTCGCGCTCGTCATGGCGATCGCCTTCGTGCCCAGTCACGTGAACGAGACGACGGATCCGGTCGACAACCTGGGCGGCATCCTCTCGGTTCTCCTCGTCGGCTCGCTCGTCCTCGCGATCAACTTCGCGCCGGTCCCGAACGAGGGGGCGCTCGTCCTCGGCCTGGCAGTCATCGCGGCCGCCGCGCTCATCGGCTTCGTCATCCGTCAGCGGCGCGCGCTGAACCCCCTGTACGACCTGGACATCGCGTCGCGGCGGATCTTCTGGGTGGCCGCGTGCGCTGGGATCATCGTGTTCGGGTCACTGATGGCGGCGGCCTTCGTGAGCCAGCAGTACCTGCAGAACGTCCTCGGGTACTCGTCGCTCGAGGCCGGGGCGGCGATCCTCCCCGCGGCGCTCGTGATGGTGGTGGTCGCGCCACGCTCGGCGAAGCTCGTCGAGTCGAAGGGCGCGCGGTTCACGCTCCTCTCCGGGTACGTCTTCCTTCTGGCTGCGTTTCTCTGGATGCTCTTGATCTGGAACGAGGGCGCGCCGTACTGGCAGATCGCCCTTGCGTACATCTTCGTGGGAGCTGGCGTCGGGCTCGCGGGGACGCCCGCGTCGCACTCGCTCACCGGGTCGGTCCCCGTCACTCGCGCCGGCATGGCGTCGGGGACGGCCGACCTTCAGCGCGATCTCGGTGGCGCGATCATGCAGTCGATCTTCGGCGCGCTTCTGACCGCGGGCTACGCAGCGTCGGTCGCATCGCAGATCGCGGCGTCCGATCAGAACGTCTCGGACTCGACGCAGGCAGCGCTCACGAAGTCCTTCGCGAGCGCCGAGGCCGTCGCTGCGCAGCATCCGCAGTACTCCGACGCGATCATCGCCGGTGCACGGGAGGCGTTCCTCCAGGGCGACGATTGGGCCTACACGGCGGGAGTCGTCGCGATCCTCCTGGGCGCGGCGCTCGTGTGGTTCATGTTCCCGAAGCACGACGACGAGCGGCGCCTCCTCGAGGAGTACCACGCGGAGGACACGGCACCGATGGCATGACGTGGAGCGTCGTCTTCCGGCTCAGGCGCTACTTTCGCGAGAGCCTCTGGGTCGTGCCGCTGCTCGGTGGGGCGCTCGGTCTTGTGCTCGGCGTCGTGTTCAGCGACGTTGCCCTGGCCTCCGAGGTGAGCTCCCGCTGGAACTACTCGGCGTCGACCGCGGAGTCGGTGCTCGCTGCAGTGGTGACGGCGAGCGTCACCCTCGTCGGGTTCGTCGTCACCGTCAGCATCCTGATCGTCCAGATGGCGACCGGGGCGTTCTCGGCGCGCTACATGCGGATCTTCTACCGCGACTGGATGTTCAAGGCCGTCCTCGCCGTGCTCATCGGCGCCTTCACGTTCTCGTTCACGCTCATGCGTCACGTCGAGGACGACAGCGTTCCGAACGTCGGCGTGACGCTCGCGGGCTGGTTCCTCGCGGTGGGAATCCTCCTGTTCGTCATCTTCCTCGACCGCTCGATCCACCGCTTGCGCCCCGTCGCCGTCGTCGCTCTCGTCGCAGGCGCGGGGCGACGGGCACTGCGGGATCTCCTCGAGGAAGCGGCGAGGCCGGGCGCGCCGGCAGTCGTCCCTGCTCCGTACACGGTTCCCGGCGATCCGACACTGGTCGTTCGCGTGTCGCACGCCGGCGCAGTGCAGGCGATCGACTTCCGCGGTCTCGGAAGGTGGGCGCATACGCACGGCTGCCTCGTCGTGCTGCGACATCCGGTGGGTGACTTCGTGTCCGCCGGATCGGTTCTGATCGAGATCTACGGGAACACGCCGGGCGGGGACGCCGAAAGCCGGCTCCGCTCGATGGTCGCGCTCGGTGTCGAGCGGACGATTGAGCAGGATCCTGCGTTTGCGATCCGGATCATCGTGGACATCGCGGTTCGAGCGCTCTCCCCGGCGGTGAACGACCCGACGACGGCCGTCCAGGCGCTCGACCACCTCGAGGACCTCGTGCGTCACATAGGTCAAACCGACCTTGCTGACCAATCGGCCCCGGTCGAGGAGATGGAGAGCGGCCTCGTCATCCCCATACGCCGCTGGTCGGACTACCTCGCCCTGAGCGTGACCGAGATCCGCGAGTACGGCGCCCCGTCGATCCAGGTCGTGCGCAGGCTGCGCGCCATGCTCGAGGAGCTCGCCGAGTCCGTGCTCCCCGAGCGGCGCGAGGCGGTGCTCCGCGAGCTCGAGCGACTCGACGCGACGGTGCAGGAACACTGGGGCGCGACGGTCGACCTCGACCTGGCCGGACGAGTCGACCGGCAGGGGATCGGCGGTCCCTCGGGTGCGTAGGTGATCTTCGCAGCCGCGCTGCCTCCGCTCGCAGCGGAGCTCACGCGGATGGAGGCGCGCTCGCTGGTTTTCGTCTTCCTCGCCGCGCTGCTCGGGGCGGTGCTGTCGCGCTGGCACGTGTACCTCGTCGTGCCCACGGTCGTGGTCGAGATCCTGCTCGGCATCGTCATCGGCCCGGAGGTGCTCGACGTCGCCGAGGTGAACGACTACATCTCGTTCCTGTCCCAGTTCGGGCTCGCGCTGCTCTTCTTCTTCGCGGGCGTCGAGGTGATCGAGCATCACGTGCCGGCGAGGGTCCTCCGGCTCGGCACATTGGGGTGGGGGATCTCGCTCGGCCTCGGCCTCGTCGCCGGCGCGCTGCTCGAGACCGTCGGCGTCGAGGTCACCTGGTGGCTCCTCGCGGTCGCGCTCGCCACGACTGCGCTCGGCACGCTCGTCCCGATCCTCTCGGACGCGCGCATCCTCCCGACACCGCTCGGCCGTGCCGTGCTCGGGACGGGCGTCGCAGGCGAGTTCTGGCCGATCATCTTCATCTCCGTCTTCCTCACGAGCGTCTACGGAGCGCTGACGGAGGTCCTTCTGCTCGTCGTGTTCGGCCTGCTGGTGGCCGCGGTCGCGCGGATCGCCATGCAGGCACGGCCGCCGCGCGCGGTCCGGATCCTGCAGGACACGCTGCACACGACCGGGCAGGTCGGCGTTCGCGCGTCGGTCTTCCTTCTCATGCTGCTCGTGTTCCTCGCGGCGGATGCGGGCTTCGAGTTCGTGCTCGGGGCGTTCGCCGCCGGCGTCATCGTCGGACTCGCGCTCGATTCGCCGGAAGGGAGGGTCGTACGGCTCCGGCTCGAGGGGATCGGCTTCGGCTTCCTCATTCCCGTGTACTTCGTGGTCACGGGGATGAACTTCGACCTCGAGAGCCTGCTCACCGCCGAGGGAATGGTTCTCGCGGCGGTCTTCCTGGGACTTCTGCTCGTCACGCGGGGCGCACCGGCGCTGCTCTGGCTTCGCGAGCTCGGCCCCCGGCAGACGGTGAGTCTTGCGCTGTTCGGCGCCACAGGCCTTCCGCTCATCGTCGCGATCGTCGGCATCGGCCAGGAGCGCGGCGACGTCTCGGACGCCGTCGCCGCCTCGCTCATCGGCGCCGGGATGCTCTCCGTGCTCGTGTATCCGTTCGTCGCGACGCGGATCGCCGGACCGCAGGCCGACGCCGGTGAAACGTTCGACGCCGCCGCCGAGACTGGCGAGGACTAAGGTGCCCCGATGACGACGACGACGAGCGACCCGACTGCCCGGTTCTTTGCCGAGCTCGCAGAGCGCGGCGAGGAGCCCCTGCTCCGCAAGGCCTCCGGCGCCATGCGCTTCGACGTCGTGGACGGCCGGAAGACGCGCCGCTGGCTTCTCACCGTGGACAAGGGGACGCTGGCGGTCACATCCAGCGGCGGGCAGGAGGCGACCTGCGTCGTTCGTGCCGACAAGGCCGTGTTCGACAGGCTCGCCTCCGGGCGCCTGAACGCGGTGGCTGCACTGCTGCGTGGCGATCTCGCTGTCGCGGGAGACTGGCGGCTCCTCGTGCGGCTGCAGCGTCTCTTCCCGAGCCCACCGCGCCCGAGGAAGCCGAGGAAGCGGGCAGGCGCGTGAACGACGGCCTGGTCAAGATCCTCGACGGCAACACGTTCGTCGTCAGCGATGCGCGGGGCGACATCGAGGCGTCGCTCACCGACCCGACCGGCCTCTTCTCCTTCGACACGCGGTTCCTCTCCCGCTGGGTGCTGACGGTGAACGGCGAGCGGCTCAACCCACTCTCCGTCGACGACCTCCAATACTTCGAAACCCGCTTCTTCCTCGTCCCAGGGACGGGCACCGTGTACATCGACGCGAAGCTCTCCGTCATCCGGCAGCGCTCGGTGGCGGCAGGCTTCCACGAGGAGCTGACCATCCTCAACCACTTCGACAAGCCGGTCTCGCTCGAGGTGCGGCTCGATGCGGGATGCGACTTCGCGGATCTCTTCGAGGTCAAGGACGCCTTGCGGAAGAAGGGGAGCTACGCCGCGAAGGCCGAGCGGCGGAAGCTGACGCTGGAATACGAGCGCGGGCCGTTCCGGCGGGCCACCGCGATCACCGCGAGCAAGCCGGCACGGTTCGACGACAAGGGTCTGACCTTCACCGTCCGAATCCCGGCTCACGGGGAGTGGACGGCCGAGATCGACGTCGCGACCGAGCGGCTCGGCGCCGGGCAGGCATCCGCCGACCGCGCCGATCCGAAGCGTGCGCGCACGCGCATGCGCCGGAACCTCGAGCGCTGGATCGACGACGCGCCACACGTGGAGTGCGACTGGGATCCGCTCAGGAGCACGTATCGCCGGAGCCTGGTCGACCTCGCCGCGCTGCGTTTCTCGCCCCCGATCGCAGGCGGACGCGCGCTCCCCGCAGCCGGGCTGCCGTGGTTCATGACGATGTTCGGCCGCGACAGCATCTTCACGAGCCTGCAGGCGCTGCCCTTCACGCCCGAGCTGGCCGCGACGACGCTGCGTGCCCTCGGCGACTGGCAGGGTGTCCGGCTCGACGACTTCCGGGACGAGGATCCCGGGCGGATCCTGCACGAGATGCGCTACGGCGAGATGACCGCCTTCGAGGAGCGTCCGCACTCGCCGTACTACGGCTCGGTCGACGCGACACCGCTCTATCTCGTGCTGCTGGACGAGTACGAGCGCTGGACGGGCGACCGCGCGCTCGTCCGCGAGCTCGAGGTCGAGGCGCGAGCTGCGCTCAACTGGATCGACGAGTACGCGGATCTGCAGGGCACCGGGTACATCTGGTACCGGCGCCGCAACGAGGAGACCGGGCTCGAGAACCAGTGCTGGAAGGACTCCTGGGACTCGATCTCCTTTCACGACGGCACGCTGCCGGGCTTTCCGCGGGCGACGTGCGAGCTGCAGGGGTACGCCTACGACGCGAAGGTGCGCGGCGCGCGGCTGGCGCGCGAGATCTGGAAGGACGCCGAGCTGGCCGACGCGCTCGAGCGTGACGCCGCAGATCTCAAGCGCCGGTTCAACCGCGACTTCTGGGTCGAGGACGGCGAGTACTTCGCGATCGCGCTCGACGAGGACGGCCGCCAGGTGAACTCGCTCTCGTCGAACATCGGCCACCTGCTCTGGAGCGGCATCGTCGACAAGTCGAAGGCGAAGGCCGTCGCGCGACACCTGCTCGGGCCGCGGCTCTTCTCGGGCTGGGGCGTGCGCACGCTCGCCGAGGGCGAGGGCCGCTACAACCCGATCGGCTACCACACGGGCACTGTCTGGCCCTTCGACAACTCGTTCGTCGCGTGGGGCCTGCGGCGCTACGGCTTCAAGGACGAGGCGGCGGTGATCGCGGCCGGCATCCTCGACGCGGCGGAGTTCTTCGCCGGCCGACTGCCGGAGGCCTTCGGCGGCTATCCGCGCGAGCTGACGAAGTACCCGGTGCAATACCCGACGGCCTGCAGCCCACAGGCATGGTCGACGGGGACGCCGCTCCTGCTCCTGCGGACGATGCTCGGGCTCGAGCCACACGGGAACCATCTCGTCGTCGACCCGGCGCTGCCCAGCGAGATCGGTCACCTCGAGCTGCTCGACATCCCCGGACGCTGGGGTCGCGTGGACGCGTTCGGTCGCGGGCGCGTGGAGGTCGGCCGCTCCGGCCGACGACGCTGAGGACACACGGAACGCGCAAGTTCTCGCCCCGTCGCGCATCATCCGTGTAGTGCACGACAACACCTCGAGGGGAGGGAGTCGTACGTGAAGATGAAGATCAAGCTACTCCTCACCGGAACGGTGGCCGCGGCCGTCATTGCGTCCTCCGCAGTCGCCGCCCCGCCGGCGGACAAGGGCAAGCCGCCCTCGACCGGGCCAGGCTGCAAGCCGCGGATCGCCGTGATCCTGAAGGGCACACTCGCAGGCGCTCCGGGCGCGAACGCCATCTCCGTCAAGGTCTCGAGTGCGAATCGCTGGGGTCGGGCGTACGTTGGTGGCGCCGACAAGTCGATCGGCGTGACCGCGGACACGAAGATCCGCAGGCAGGGGAAGAAGACGCTCGCCGACCTGAAGGCTGGCGATCGCGTGCTCGTGCAGGCCCGCGTCTGCAAGGCGGATCTCGCCGGCAACGCGACGCCGGCACTGACCGCGACGAAGGTCATCGCCCACCCGCCTGGCGCGAAGGACGACGACGACGACTAGACGTCTCGGGCGCGGCGGTGTGAGCCGTCGCGCCCGTCTCAGGTCAGCGCGCTCGCGGCGAGCCCCACCGCGGCACATGTCGCGACGACGCTCACGACGCCGATCTTGAAGCGCGCGACCGCGACGAACGACACGATCGCGAGCGCGACCACGAGCCAGTCAGGATCGCCGTCCTCGAACGCCGCGTGCTCGGCGACGAACACCGCGAGTGCGGCGATGACGCCGACGACGGCGATCGTAATGCCGTTCAGCGACGACGCGAAGGCGCCGGTCGTCCGGATGCGGTCGATGAGCGGCGCGCCCGTGAGGATGAAGACGAAGGACGGCGCGAACGTGCAGGCGGTCGCGATCGTCGCTCCGAGGAGACCCCACGCGAGCCCGCCCTCGACGTTGTATCCGGCGAGGAAGCCGACGAACGTGTTGACCATGATAAGCGGGCCGGGCGTCGATTCCCCGAGCGCGAGTCCGGCGACCATGTCGTCCGCCGAGAGCCACTCGAAGCGATTCACCGCGGCGTCCGCGACGAACGGCAGCACGGCGTACGCGCCACCGAACGTCACGAGCGCGGCGATCGTGAAGAAGCCGGCGAGCTCGGCGACGAGGCCTCCCGCGAGAAGCACTACCGCGAGCGGGACGAGCCAGAGGGCGAGCGTCTTCACGAACCGCCTATGGAGCCGGGACTCGGTGCGGAGCTCGCGCTCCGTCTCGTCGTTGCCGTGTGTCGCCGCCCTCCCGAGCAGCGTCGGGCGCGCGCGACCTGCTGCGTAGCCCGCCAGAGCAGCGAAGGCGATGATCAGCGGGAAGGGAACCCCGGCGACGATCAGCCCGAAGGCGACCGCGGCGAGCGCGACCGCGGCGAGCGTGTGGATCACTCTGCCGCCGATCCGCAGCACGGCAGCCGCGACGAGGGCGATGACCGCAGCTCCGAGCCCGCGGACGACGCCGGCGACCGCATCGACCTCGCCGTACTCGACGTAGATCGCGCTCATGACGCAGAGGAGCACGAAGGAGGGCAACACGAACAGGCCTCCCGCCGCGAGCGCGCCTCTGACCCCGTGGAGCGAGTAGCCGACGTACGAAGCGAGCTGCTGCGCCTCCGGCCCGGGCAGAGCCATGCAGAAGTTGAGCGCATGGAGGTAGCGGCGCTCGGAGATCCAGCGGCGCTTCTCGACGAGCTCGGTGTGCATGATCGCGATCTGCCCGGCCGGTCCGCCGAAGCTGATCATCCCGAGCCTGAGCCAGAAGCGAAGCGCCTCGCGCTCCGTCGGTGGCGTGACGACCGGTTCGGGCGGGCGCACGACGGCGAAGCCTATGTCAGTGGCAAAGCGGCTCTCGCTACGAGAACTTCGTGCGCGGACGCTCCTGCAGCAGGCCGTCGACGTAGAGGTCGACGCGCTCGTTGTAGAAGCTGACGAGGCCGGCGATCTTCTGGCTCTCGGGCAAGGGGGTGCGATACGACCAGGCGAGGTCGGGGTGCACGACCGTGCCCGTCACGACCGACCAGTACTCGGCCTGGCCCTTGTACGGGCAGTGGGTCTGCGTGTCGGTCGCCCGGAGCAGATCCATGCGCACGTGCGTCCTCGGCAGGTAGTAGCGCGGCGGGAGCCCGGTCTCGAAGAGGATCGTGGGCCTGGTCGACTCGGCGACCTGGACGCCGTCCACCTCGACGCGCACGTGTCGTGAGCTCGGGAGGATGTCGACCCGCGTGTACGGGTCGCGCGGATGTGTGAACACCTCCTCGTCCTCCTCGAACCAGGCGTCGAGCGCGTTCCAGTCCAGCCGGATCGTGCCGTGCAGCTCCTCGATGCGCGGGTCGTCGTAGCGCAACGCCGCCCGAGGCGCCACCTTTTCCCCCGCGTGGATCGTGAACGTCGTGGCGTCGCCGCGGCTCGGCGAGTGGGCCGTCCCGTCGGCCGTCAGGAGCTCGGTGCGGACGTCGGCCTCGGGGAAGTAGTAGGCCGGGTAGTAGCGGTGCTCCCAGACGAGCAGCGGCCGGATGGTGTCGGCGATGAGCTCCGTGCCGAGGTACGCACGGATCCGCTTCGCGCCCTGCTCGACGCGCACGTGCGTGCTCGTCTCGCTCGTCGTCCGGACGTTCACAGGCCGTACGCCTCGAGGAGTCGCAACCAGACCTCGCTCACCGTGGGGAACGACGGAACGGCGTGCCAGAGCGTCTCCAGCGGCGTCTCGCCGACGATCGCGATCGTCGCGGAGTGGAGCAGCTCCTGGACGTCTGGTCCGGTGAAGGTCGCGCCGACGATCACACCGCGCGACGCGTCGACGACGAGCTTGCTCGTACCCGTGATCCCGTTCCCGCGCGTGTACGCGCCGGCGACGTCGCCCGTGCCGGTCGTGACGGCTCGGACGTCGAGGCCGCGCTCGCGCGCCTGCGCCTCGGTGAGACCGACCGCCGCGACCTGCGGATCGGTGAAGGTCACCCGTGGAAGCGCGAGCTCGTCGGCGATCGCCCGCACCTGCTTGCCGAGGATCGCGTCGGCGGCGAGGCGGCCGTGGTACTTGCCCATGTGCGTGAGGGGGGCGCGGCCGTTCACGTCGCCGACCGCGTACAGCCAGTCACCGTCGATGCCGACCGCACGGAGCGTGTCGTCGACCAGGATCGCGCCACCGGTCTCGAGACCGACGGTCTCGAGGCCGATGTCCGTCGTGTTTGGACGGCGCCCGACACCGACGAGCAGCTCGTCCGCAGAGATCTCGCGGCCGTCCTCGAGGGTGAGAACGACCTCGTCTCCGCCGCGCGCCGCTTTCGTCGCGCGGGCCTGGAGGACCACGCTGATGCCTTCTGCTTGGAACGCGGCGAGCACTTCCTCACCTGCGAAGGGTTCCTCGCGCCCGAGGAGCCTCGGGCCGCCCTCGACGAGGGTGACGGCGCTGCCGAGTCGGGCATAGGCCTGCGCGAGCTCGACCCCGACGGCGCCTCCGCCGAGGACCAGGAGTCGCG
>DASUCN010000198.1:0-8177 GCA_036276015.1 Gaiellaceae bacterium
CGTCGGACACGCTCGCCCGCTTCAAGCGACCGCGCGAGTACCGCTTCGTCTCCGGGCTCCCGAAGAGCGCGTCTGGGAAGATCCTCCGGCGCATGCTGCGGGAGAGCGAATGAGCGAGCACGACGGGTTCCGCGTCGAACACGACGCCGAGCGAGGTGTCGCGACCATCACGCTCGACGTGCCGGGCAAGTTCAACCGCGTCTCGATGGCCGCACGAGACGAGCTCCGCGGCGTCTTCGAGGAGCTCGATCGCGACGACAGGGTGCGCTTCGTTGTGCTCGCGGGGGCCGGCGAGGCCTTCACCGCGGGCGGCGACATCCCGGGCTTCCTCGAGCGCTCCGCGTGGGACGTCTCGCGGCTCGCCGACAACGTCGCGGCACCTGAGCGCTGCACGAAGATCGTCGTCGCCGCGCTGCACGGCTACTGCTTCGGCGTGGGCCTCGAGCTCGCGCTCGCGTGCGACTTCCGGATCGCCGCCGACGACCTCCAGCTCGCGTTCCCTGAGGTGACGATCGGGATGATCCCGGGGAGCGGTGGCACCCAGCGCCTCGCGCGGCTCGTGGGCCTCGGACGCGCGAAGGATCTCGTCATGCGCGGCCGGCGCATCGGCGCCGAGGAGGCGCTCGCGCTCGGGCTCGTCACCGAGGTCGTCCCCGCCGACGAGCTCGACGGGGCGGTCGCGCGGCTGCTCGACGAGCTTTCCGGTCGCTCCCCGCTCGCGCTCGCCATGGCGAAGCGCGTCCTCAACCAGGCCTACGAAGGCCCGCTCTCACAGGGCCTCGAGCTCGAAGGCCTCGCGTACGGGCTTCTCCAGCAGACGCACGACTTCCGCGAGGGCGTCGAGTCCTTCGTCGAGAAGCGCAAGCCCGAGTTCCGCGGCGAGTAGCCGCCTGCGTTACCGAAGCGTTACCGGCGAGCGGCATCGTCGCCGGAGGCGAGCGCTTGGAGGCTGTCGATTCGCGACTTACGCTACGAGCCCATGGCGGTCGAAACCGACCCGCGCGTGGGTACCGAACTTCTCGGCTATCACCTGGAGTCGATTCTCGGTCGCGGAGGAATGGGGGTCGTCTTCCGCGCGTACGACCCTCGGCTGAAGCGCCACGTCGCGCTGAAGCTCCTCACGCCCGAATACGCGAGCGACGAACGGTTCAGGGAGCGCTTCCTCGAAGAGACGGAGCGTGCAGCGTCGCTCGAGCACCCGAACGTCGTCCCGATACACGACGCAGGAGAGGTAGACGGCCAGCTCTACCTGGTGATGCGCCTCGCCGACGGCGGGGACCTCAAGAGGCTGCTGGCCGCCGAGACACAGCTCGCTCCCCGGCGTGCCGTGGAGATCTGCGAGCACGTCGCAGCCGCCCTCGACGTCGCCCACGAGATCGGTCTCGTCCATCGCGACGTGAAGCCGTCGAACGTGCTGCTCGATCGACGTGGTCACGTGTATCTGGCCGACTTCGGATTGTCCCGACGCCTCTCCGACCAGGCTCCGGGCTTCGATGCAGGACTCTCGCTCGGCACGCCGGCGTACGTCGCGCCCGAGCAGATCGAGGGCAAGGACGTCGACGGGCGCACCGATCAGTACTCGCTCGCTTGCCTGCTCCACCAATGCCTGACCGGACGGCCTCCGTTTACCCGTGCGTCCGAAGCCGCCACCCTCTTCGCCCATCTCGAAGAGCCGCCACCTGCAGTCCCCGGCCTGGAGGCCGTGATGTCGAAGGCGCTCGCGAAGGACCCGGAGTCGCGCTACTCGACCTGCAGCCAGTTCATCGACGACGCGCGCCGCGCACTCGGAGTCGAGCCCGCACGTCCACGACGCTGGCCGTTCGTCGTGGCGGTCGTGGTGATCGGCGTCATCGCCACGTCCGTCCTCGCGTTCGCGCTGACGCGCGACACGGCCGCTCCCGCACCGACCACGAGCGGGCGCCTCGTCCGCATCGATCCGGAGACGAACGGAACGACGGCCACGATCCCGATCGGCAACGAGCCCAACGCGGTCGCTGTATCGCCGACTGGCGTGTGGGTCGCAAACCGCGCTGACGGCACGGTCTGGCGCATCGATCCCACGACGAACGCCGTCTCACTGAAGACATCCGCTCACGGCGAACCGACCGACCTCGCCGTCACCCCGACTCGAACGTTCGTGGTGAACGGCCCGCAGGACGCCAACATCACGGTGATCGACGGCGCAACCGGGCGCGAGGAGAACGTCATCAGCCTCGCGAGCGGCGGCTTCTTCCAGGGGTCCGCGCCCATCGGCGCGAGCGAGTCGGACGTCTGGCTCGGAGGTGCCGACCGGCAGATCCGGCGCGTCGAGGTCGTCACCGGCACCCTCGGGAGCCCCACCTTCGTCGCGCCGCCGGCGGACGAGGCCTCCGACGCCTACTACTCCAGCGTGGCCGTGGACGGTGAGAACGTCTGGGTGATCGGCGACCCGCTCGACCACACGCTGTGGCGCATCGACGCGGAGACCGGGAAGCTGACGGCAACCGTTCCACTTCCCTTCGCTCCCAAGGACGTCGCCGTCGGCGAGGGAGCCGTCTGGGTGTCGAGCCAGCTCGACGACACCGTCTCGCGGGTCGACCCGGAGACCGGCTCGGTCACCGACACGGTTCCTGTTGGCGCAGGTGCTTCCGGGATCGCCGTGGGCCTCGGCGCCGTCTGGGTCGCGAACACGATCGACGGCACGGTGTCCCGGGTCGATCCCGCGGCTGTTGAAGTCGTCGCGACGATCGACGTCGACGGCAGCCCCGCGGACGTCGCAGTCGGAGACGACGCGGTCTGGGTGGCCGCGCACGCCGGGGTCGCGACCGCCGGCGACGACGCCGACGAGATTCTGATCGGGCTGATCACCGTGTGCGAGGGTGCGTACGGCCTCACGTCGGAGCCCTCCATCGCCGGTGCCGAGCTCCCGCTCCTGCGTCGCGGCGCCACACTCGCAGGCGCAGGCGTGGCGGACGGAGTGACCGGAGCGTCGCTCGCGGGAAAGCCGGTGAAGCTCTTCTTCGGCTGCGGCGATCAGACGGGCGAGACTGCTCTCGCCGAGACGCGCCGCCTCGTCGAGCAGGTCGGCGTCGACGTCCTCATCGGACCGAACTACATCGGCGAGGGCCTCGCGGTGAAGGAGTACGCGCGCGACCACTCCGACGTTACGTTCGTCGCCACGTCGCCGGCGCAGGCGCTGACGCTCGACAACCCCGTGACGAACCTCTTCCGGTTCGGGCCCGACGGGGCACAGCTCATGGCGGGGCTCGGCGCATATGCCTACAAGGATCTTGGCTGGCGCAGAGCAGTCACCGTCGCCGACGACCAGTCGTTCGACTACACGCAAGTCGCCGGCTTCGTCGCCGAGTTCTGCGCGCTCGGCGGAACGGTAGAGCAGGTCTGGGTGCCTCCGTCGCAACAGGCGTCGCCCGCGTTCTACGCGCAACTGCCGCAGGACGTCGACGGATACCTCGCTGCGGGGTTCGTCCTCAACACGCTCGGCTTCGTGAACGCGATCCCGCGTCTGAAGGGCAGCCTCTCGGACGAGGTCGTGGGCGGGATCCTCTCGTCCGACCTCGAGGTGATCGGAAGCGAGGCCGACCGATTCGTCGGCGTCGTCTATGCCATGAACGTGCCGGGAACCGTGGGTCGGTCGGCGCCCGAACAACGAGGATGGAACCGGTACGTGCGGGAGTACTCGGAGACCTTCCCCGACTACGCGGCGCTCGCCACATCCGTCTTCCCGATCGCACACACCAACGCGATGGAGGCGATCCTGCGCGCACTCGAGGCGGTCGAGGGAGACCTCTCCGACAGGCAGTTCCGCTTTCAGTCGGCGCTTGCCAGAACCGAATTCGAAGCGCCGAATGGCTGGATCCGACTGGACACTCAACGCCAGTCGATTGCACCCAACTACCTGCAGCGAGTCGTGAAGACCCCCTCCGGCCTCGCCATGCGGACGGAGAAGACGCTCCACGACGTCGAGCAGACCTTCAACGGCGCATTCCCGGTAAGCACAACGCTCACTCGCGACTCGATCGAGTGCCGGCCAGGCAACGCACCGCCCTGGACCGAGCAGTAGGCACGCGTTACCGGCGCGTTACCGGCACGACACGCCCGCGAACGACGCTCCTCCCGTCAAGCAACCAGGGAGGAAAGGGAATGAAGCGTCTCTCCGTAGCAGTCGCGGCGTTGCTCGCGATGCTCGTCGCCGTCGCTCCCACGAGCGCGAACGTCCCGGCGGGAAACGGGCTCACCTTCATACCGGCATCACCGATCGGCGTGCACTGCGAGGACGACGAGACCTACAGCGTCAAGGTCACCCGTAACCTCGGGAAGTCCGGCTGGCAGGTCGAGTCCTCCCGGCACTACGTCGTCGGGGAGTTCTGGATCACGATCACCCACACCGCGAGCGGTGCGGTGCTATCGCGGGAAGGCGGGACTTGGGGCACCAAGGCTGGGCTCGAGCCGGTCACGTGCTGGGGTGGCTACGACGATCCGTCTGGGGTCACGGTTCGCATCGATACGACGATCTACCCCGTACCCGGTGGTGGGAGCTAGCGCGCCGCGATCGACCAGGTGAAGCGCGTATGACTCTCGGGAGGCGCGAGGCCGCCAGGCCTCGCGCCTCGCCGCACGACGAGGACGGGAGGGCGCGCGTGCTCCACGACCTCCTGCCGCACCCGCCCGAGCCCGTCACGCATCCAGCGGTCACTCAGCCCGAGGACGAGGAGCGCGGCGTCCCGCGCAGCGTCGACGAGACCTTGCGCGCCGGGCTCGACGAGCAGCGGCTCGGCGGCGACACCAAGCGCGCGCTGCACTGCAAGCGAGGCGCGAGCGAGGAGCCTGCTCGAGTCGCGCGCCGTCTCCATCGGGCCGGCAAGCAGGAGCGAGGTGTCATGGCTGCGCGCAATCCAGGCGCCGAGCTCCACGGCGGACCAGTCGTGCTCGGCGCCGGTGAACGGGACGAGCACGGCGCCGGGCGCGGGGAGTGCGTCCCGCGCCACGAAAGCCGCGACGTCGCATGGCGCCGCAAGGAGCACTCCGCGGAGAGTGTCGTCGTCGAGCAAGGCTGGCGGCGCCTCGATCAACAGCAAGTCGACGTCCTGCTCGGTCGCTATTCGCACGAGGTCGGCGGCGCGACTCTCGGTCGTGAACGCGGCGGCGCGGGCACTGACGCCGCGGCTCTGGAGCTCCTGGCGCCGCTCCCGTGCGAGCGCGCTGGCCTCGGCAAGGTCGCGCGCCGAATCGATCAGCTGGGCGAGGATGAGCTCGCGGGCCGGACGTCGGGCAAGCGGCTCGCCCAGGGCGAGGAGGTCGTCGAACCGCGACGCGTCGGACGGTGCGATGAGGATCGACCGCTTCGGAGACGGAGCAGCCTCGAGATCGAGGGCGGGGTCCTGGCGCAGAATCGCCGCTTCCAGCTCGCGTAGCGCCGGCCCGGGCTCGAGCCCGAGCTCGTCGACGAGGAGCCGTCGCGTCGACGCGAACACGGCGAGCGCGTCCGACTGGCGACCCGAGCGGTAGAGCGCGAGCATGTGCAGCGCGCGCAGACGCTCTCGAAGCGGATGCTCGGAGGTGAGCCCGTCGATCTCGGCGACGAGCTCCCGCTGCCGACCGAGTGCGAGATCGGCGTCGATGCGCTGCTCAAGCACGGCGAGCCGGAGCTCCTCGAGTCGCGCGATCGACGCCTGCGCGAACGGCTCGTAGGTGAAGTCCGCCAGCGCCGGGCCTCGCCAGAGCGCGAGCGCCTCGCGCAGCGTGGACGCTGCCGTCTCCCGATCGACACCCACGGAGTCGGCGACGAGATCCTCGAAGCGGAAGAGGTCGAGGTCGGGGCGGTCGAGGCGCAGCGAGTAGCCAGGCGACTGCGTGGCAAGGCGGGCGCCTCCGTCACCGAGGGCCTTGCGAAGCTGCGAGACGCGCACGCGAAGCGCCGCTGCATCCGGTGGGTCGTCTCCCCACAGCTCCTCGACGAGGCGATCGTTCGAGACGACCTCGTTCGCCTTGAGGGCCAGCACCGCGAGCAGCGCCCGCTGCTTCGACCCGCGGAGCGGGATCTGCTCGCCGCCATCCCAGACCTCGAGCGGGCCGAGGATCCGGACCTCCACGGTTACCCACGCTCCCAGGCGAGCCCGGCCGCGAGCACCACCTCGTCGCGCGGTGCGACGAGCTGGAGGTTCCCGATCGCGAGGCCGGCCCAGCCCGTGAGGTTCACCCAACGCAGGAACGACGACAACGGCAGGCGGATCTCGAGCTCGTCGACATCCTCTGGCGGCAGGTCGATCGCGTAGCAGGGGCTCACGTAGAGGTCGACCTCGGGCTCGTAGCGCCGCCACTCCTCGATCGCACGGTAGGCGGCGGCAATCTCGTCGGCCGTGGCGCGCTGCGCCGCACGGAGCTTCTTCTGCATGAGCTCGCCGTACTCGTCGGCACGACTCGGGAAGGTGGCCGCGTGCGACTGCAGCGCCTCGTGCTGGAACTGCGGCCACGTGTTCGCGCACGGCTCCGGAATCGTCGCCTCGACTACCCGCACGCCGAGCCGCTCGAGATCGGCGACCCACGCCTCGGCGGCGTCGCTCCGCTCTGTCTCGCGCCCGTCGCCGATACCGGGCGGTTGGCGCAGGAGCCCGACCGTGATGCCGGCCAGCTGTGGCGCCGGAGCAGGGCGCCCGGTCAGCACGGACCACATCAGCGCGACGTCCTCGACGCTACGTGCCATCGGCCCGACCGTGTCGAGTGAGGGACACAGCGGAAAGACGCCGTCGAGCGAGATGAGTCCCCACTGCGACTTGAGCCCGACGACCTCGCAGGCCGCGGACGGGAGGCGGATCGAGCAGCCGGTATCGGTACCGAGAGCGAGGTCGCACAACCCGGCGGCGAGCGCCGCTGCAGACCCTGACGACGAGCCGCCCGTGGTCTTCCCGGGATGCGTTGGGTTGTGGCACGTGCCGTAGAAGTCGCTCTGCCCGAGGACGCTCCACGCGAACTCCGGCAGGTGCGTCTTCCCGACGAGGACGGCACCGGCGTCGAGGAGCCGCTGCACGGAGAGCGCGGTGCGGCAGGGCACGTGCTCGGCGTAGAGGCTCGAGCCGTAGGTCGTGCGCACACCGGCCGTGTCGAAGAGATCCTTCACCGCCAGCGTCCGGCCGCTGAGGGGCCCGGGCCTCGCGTCGCCTGGCTCGACGCGGGTGATGAAGGCGTTGTACGGGTCGACGCTCACGGAACGAGCGCGACGCACTCGATCTCGACCTTTGCGCCGTCGACCGCGAGCCGCGGCACCTCGACGAGCGTCGACGCGGGTCGCGTCTCGCCGAAGACCTCCTGCCGCACCGGGTTGATCTTCGGCCGGTCGTCGATGTCGGTGAGGAAGACCGTGACCTTCACGACGTCCTCGAAGCCGCAGCCGCCCGCTTCGAGGACGGCGCGCATGTTCGCGAACACCTGTCGCGTCTGGGCGACGACGTCCTCGCCGCCGACGATCCCGCCCTCACCGTCGACGGGAACGATCCCGGACACGTAGAGGAAGCCGCCCGCACGCACGGCGTCCGTGAAGTGCGAGATCGGCTCCGCAAAGCCGTCGACGCGGATCTCGTCGCGGCTCACGGGCCGCCCCTCAGCTCGCTCAGCGTCACACGTGGGCTGATCCGCTCGGGGTCGACCAGCAGCTCGAGCACCGACGGCTTCCCGGAGGCGAGCGCGCGCTCGAACGCGCCCTCGAAGTCCTCCGTCCGCTCAACGCGCTGGCCGTGCGCGCCGTACGCGCGTGCCAGCGCCGGGAAGTCCGGATTGACGAGGTCGGTGCCGATGACCCGCCGAGGATAGGTGCGCTCCTGGTGCATGCGGATCGTCGCGTACATGCCGTTGTTCACCAGGAGGATCACGATCGGCAGCCCGTACTGCACCGCGGTCGCGAGCTCCGGTGAGCTCATGACGAAGTCGCCGTCCCCCGTGAAGCACACGACCGTCCGCTCGGGATGGAGCAACTTGGCAGCCACCGCCGCCGGCAGCCCGTACCCCATCGATCCGCTTCGCGGGCCGAGCTGCGTGCCGTACTGGCGAAACTCGGCGAAGCGGTGCGCCCACACGGTGAAGTTGCCCGCGCCGCAGGTCTGGATCGCATCGGGAGGCAGCCTTTCTCGCAAGAACGACATCACCTCTCCGACGTCCAGAGGGCCTTCCATGGGCTCGTGCCGGAG
>DASUCN010000199.1:0-5271 GCA_036276015.1 Gaiellaceae bacterium
TCAGGCGGCGTCCGCAGCCGTGCGGAGGCCCAGCTCGCTCGCGATCGGCTGCATCGCGCCGACGACGTTCGCGATGTGCTCGTCGAGCTCGAGTCCGAGGAGCTCTGCGCCTGCGTAGACCTCGTCTCGGTGCACACCCGCCGCGAACGAGGGCTGCTTGAGCTTCTTCTTCACGGACTTTGGCTCGAGCCCGTCGAGCCCGGCCGGCCGCACGAGCCCGCACGCGTGGACGAAGCCGGAGAGCTCGTCGCAGGCGAACAGGACCTTTTTGAGCTGCGTGTCGCGTGGCATGTGCAGGTGTTCCGCATGGGAGAGCACGGCCTCGATCAGCTCCTCCGGATAGCCCTCGTCGCGAAGGATCGGTGCACCGTCCTGGGGATGCTCGTCCAGCGTGGGGTGGATCTCGTAGTCGAAGTCGTGCAGGAGCGCCGTTGCGCGCCAGAACTCCTCGTCCTCGCCGTACAGCCTCGCGTAGTAGCCGACGGACGCTTCCACCGCGAGAGCGTGTCGCAGCAGCGCCTCGCTCTTCGTGTACTGCGTGAGCGTCGCCCACGCTTGTCCACGGGTCGGCCGCATGGCGCAGTACGATAGCCGCCGCCGTTGGACCCCCAACCGAGTCACAAGGCCATCGCGCCGTACGGAACCTGGTCGTCGCCGATCTCCGCGGAGATGGTCGCGCGGGCCGGTGTCCGGCTGTCCGCGCCGTGGCTCGAAGACGGGGTGGTGTGGTGGCTCGAGGGGCGCGCCACGGAGGCCGGTCGCGTCGTCCTGGTACGCCGCAGTCCCGACGGGACGACGTCCGACGTCGTTCCCGAAGCGATCAACGTGCGCACGGCGGTGCACGAGTACGGGGGCGGCGCGTACTGCGTCCATCGTGGGGTCGCGTTCGTCTCGAACTTCGACGACCAGCGCCTCTACCGAGTCGATGCTGGTGGCCAGCCCGAGCCGATCACTCCGCGGATCGCGGATCGCCGTCACCGGTACGCCGACGGTCGCATCACGCCTGACGGATCGCTGTGGATCGGCGTTCGCGAGCGGCATGCGGAGAGCGACAGCTCGAAGGACGTGGTCAACGAGCTCGTGGCAGTGCCCACGGACGGCTCGAGCGAGCCCCGGGTGATCGCGGGCGGTCGCGACTTCTACTCCACGCCGCGCATCTCGCCCGATGGCGCCCGGCTCGCCTTCCTCGCGTGGAACCTTCCGTGGATGCCCTGGGACGGGTGTGAGCTGCACGTCGCCGACCTCGCTCCCGACGGCAGCCTGAGCGGGCTCGAACGCGTTGCCGGCGAGGACGGCGCCGAGTCGATCTGGCAGCCGGAGTGGAGTCCGAGCGGCGATCTCGTGTTTGCGAGCGATCGCAGCGGTTGGTGGAACCTCGAGCGGATTCGCGGAGACCGGCGCGACGAACTCCATCCCGCGCAGGCGGAGTTCGGCTATCCCGCGTGGGCCTTCGGAACTCGCTCGTTCGCCTTCCTCGGCGACGGGCGTGTGTTCTGCGGGTTCGACTCGGGCGGGTTCGCCCGCTTCGGGATCCTCGACACCGCGAGCGGTGAGCTTCGCGAGCTCGCTCTCGGGCTCGACTCCTGGGGCGCGCCGTACGTGAGCGCCGAGGGGGCGCGAGCGGTCGTCGTCGCCGGCGGCACGACGACACCGACCCAGGTGCTGCTGATCGACGTCGAAACCGGGGAGACGGAGACGCTCCGCGCGAGCATCGACGTGGACGTACCGACGGAGTACTTCTCGCGTCCGCGTCCGATCGAGTTCCCGACGGACGGCGGGCTCACCGCGCACGCGTTCTTCTACCCGCCCACGAACCCCGACTTCGAGGCGCCCGAAGGCGAGCGACCGCCGCTCATCGTCGAGAGTCACGGCGGCCCCACCGGCAACACCTCGGCTGCGTTGGGCCTCGGGATCCAGTTCTGGACGAGCCGTGGGTTCGCCGTCGTGGACGTGAACTACGGGGGTTCGACCGGATACGGACGTGCATATCGCGAGCGCCTGAACGGGCAGTGGGGCGTCGTCGATCTCGCCGACTGCGTAAATGCTGCGCGATACCTCGTCGAGCAGGGTGAAGCGGACGGCGAGCGGCTCCTCATCACCGGAGGGAGCGCGGGCGGCTACACGACGATCTGTGCGCTCACCTTCACCGACGTCTTCGCGGCAGGATCGACGTACTTCGGAATCGCCGATCTCGAGCAGTTCGGCGGCGGCGAGACGCACAAGTTCGAGCTCCAGTACGAGCACACGCTCGTAGGCCCCTATCCCGAGCGAGCGGATCTCTACCGGGAACGGAGCCCGATCCACTTCACGGACCGAATCTCGACCCCGATGCTCGTCCTCCAGGGCACCGAGGACCGCGTCGTGCCCCCGCAGCAGGCGGAGCTCATCGTCGGAGCCCTCCGCGAGCGGGGGGTGCCGCACGCGTACCTTCTGTACGAAGGAGAGGGGCACGGGTTCCGGAAGGCGGAGAACATCGTCGACTCGCTCGAGGCCGAGCTCTCGTTCTACGCGCAGGTTCTGGGGTTCGAGCCCTCCGGTGCGATCCGTACGCTCGAGATCGCCAACCTCTAGCCACCAGGGAGGTCCGTGAAGACCGCGAGTAGCATTGCGCGCGCGATGCAGTCCTTCGTCATCGAAGGCGGCCGCCCGTTGAACGGCTCGGTTCGCGCGTCGGGAAACAAGAACGGCGCGCTCCCGATCCTCGCCGCGTGCACGCTCTCGACCGACGAGGTGCACCTGTCGAACGTGCCGAGGATCCGCGACGTCGAGACGATGGTCGAGCTCCTCGCCGACCTGGGCGCCGACGTCGAGTGGACGGGCCACAACGACGTGCGCGTCGACGCCTCGGGGATGGGGAGGACCGACCTCGACGCGGAGCTCGCGCGCGAGATCCGCGCGTCGTTCCTCCTCGCCGGGCCGCTCCTCGCCCGCTTCGGCCGGGTGACCGTCCCGCCGCCGGGCGGAGACGTCATCGGGCGACGCCGGCTCGACACGCACGTCCACGCGTTCGCGGCACTCGGTGCCGACGTCCACATCGACGGCGTCTACGAGCTCACGGCCGACGCTCTCCGGGGCACGCGCATGTACCTGGACGAGGCGTCGGTGATGGGCACGGAGAACGCGATCATGGCGTCCGTCCTCGCCCAGGGGGAGACCGTTATCGGGAACGCGGCGTGCGAGCCGCACATCCAGGATCTCTGCCGCTTCCTGGTCGCGCTCGGCGCGGAGATCGACGGGATCGGCTCGAACGTGCTTCGGATCGCCGGGAGCGCCGAGCTGGGTGGCGGCGAGTTCCGCATCGGCCCGGATCACATCGAGGTGGCCTCGTTCGTCGGGCTCGCGGCCGCGACTGGCGGCGAGGTCGTCGTCGAGGACGTCGAGCCGGACGACCTCATCTCGATCGTTCCGGCATTCCGCAAGCTCGGGATCGAGATGGAGGTGGGGGAGCGCTCCGTGCGCCTACCGGCAGGCCAGAGCCTCGTGATCGAGGACGACCTCGGCCGTCAGATCCCGAAGATCGACAGCGGCGTCTGGCCCGCGTTTCCGGCGGACCTCACGTCCATCGCCGTGGCGGTCGCGACACAGGCGCACGGGACGATCCTCATCTTCGAGAAGATGTTCGAGAACCGGCTCGTCTTCGTCGACAAGCTCGTCTCGATGGGCGCGAGGATCATCCTGTGCGACCCGCACCGGGTCGTCGTGACCGGGCCGGCGACGCTCTACGGCGAGCGCCTGGAGAGCCCTGACATCCGCGCGGGCATGGCGATGCTCATCGCCGCCCTCTGCGCCGAGGGCACGTCCATCATCGGGAACATTCGCCAGATCGACCGTGGCTACGAGCGCATCGACGAGCGGCTCCGCGACCTCGGCGCCGTGATCGAGCGAACGGAGCTGTGACGAGCACCGGAGCCGCCCAGGTCGTCCTCGGCAGTCGCGAGAGCGTCGTTGTCACCGGAATCGCGGTCCTCGACCACCTGCTCGAGGAACTCGCGCAGGCGGGGGACTTCGGGCTCGTGCTCGAGGTTGCCCCCGACGAGCCGGAGGCGGAGGTGGAGCGTGCGGGCGCGGCGCTCGGCACCGCGCTCGAGCCCCTCTTCGAGACCGGCGACGCCTCCGGTCGCGGGTTCGGGATCGCACCTGCGGACGAGGCGCTCGCGATGGTCGTGGTCGAGCGCTCCGGCCGTCCGCTCGTCGTCTCGAACGCCGACCTCTCGTCGACGCGTGCGGGCGGCCTTCGGACGGACCTCGCGGCGACGTTCCTCGACGAGCTCGCACGTGCGGCTGGGCTCACGATCCACGTCCGGCTCATCGAGGGCGAGAGCTCGCAGCACGTCCTGTCCGCGATCTTCAAGGCGCTCGGCATCGCGCTCGCGCGCTCGACGAGAGGGGAGACCTGATGGCAGAGAAGCACGTCGTGAGCACCGACCGCGCGCCCGGCCCGTTCCAGGGCGCTCCGTACAACCAGGCGATCCGCGTCGGAGAGCTTGTCTTCGTCGCCGGTCAGCTCGGGATCTCGCTCGAGACCGGGGCACTGACCGGTTCCGGTGTCGTCGAACAGACCGAGCAGATCATGGCCAACCTCGGAGCGATTCTGGACGCCGCGGGCAGCAGCCTCGACAACCTCGTGAAGACGACGGTGTTCCTCATGGACCTCGCCGACTTCGCGGCCATGAACGAGGTCTACGCCAGACACGTGGGCGATCGGCCCCCCGCGCGCTCGACCGTGCAGATCTCCGGGCTGCCGAGCGGTGCACTCGTCGAGATCGAGGCGGTAGCACACGCCTGAGGCGCGTCGGCGATAGCCGCGACAATGCGCGCATGCGCGCCGAGCACGTGATCGCAACGCACGCCAACACCGACTTCGATGCATTCGGAGCGATGCTGGCCGCCCGCGCGCTCTACCCCGATGCCGTGGTCGCGGTCGGCGCGCTGAACCGCAACGTCCGCGACTTCTACCGGCTGCACGCCGACGAGCTCGGAGCGATCTCCGAGGTGAGTCGCCTCGAGCTCGATGCAATCCGGAGGCTCGTCGTCGTCGACGTCTCGTCCGCCAGCCGACTCGGCGACCTCGAGGCCGTCGCGCTCGACGACTCCGTCGAGAAGGTGGTGTTCGACCACCACGTCGGTCATGCGCCGCCGGCGTGGGTCCCCGAAGGCGCGGCCGTCAGCTCGGCCGACGGGGCGCTCACGACGACCCTCGTCGGCATCCTCGCCGAGCGGGGGCTCGAGCCGACGCCGCTCGAGGCGACGGCGTATGCACTGGGCATCCAC
>DASUCN010000200.1:0-7048 GCA_036276015.1 Gaiellaceae bacterium
CCTTACCAGCGATGGGATGGGCTCGGTACGCGGCTCTACGCTCCGAGCGAACTTGTGTCGGGCAAGTCGGCGTTGAGCCCGGATTTCCTCAAGCTCGCGATGAACCCCGGTGGCGGCTCGGGCGGGCTGTGCTTCGGCGACTCGGGCGGACCGGCGCTCCTCGGAGGAACCAACACGGTGCTGGGCGTCAACTCTTTCGTGAACAACTGGAACTGTGCTGGTATCGGCCATGCACAGCGCGTCGACGCCCCGGAAGTCCTCGAGTGGATCGGGGGCTTTCTCTAGGCACGACCTGATCCAACGATCGCGAGGGGGCGTGGAGCCCCCTCGCCCGTTCTAGCCGTGCGGCTTCGCCATCGCCTGGTAGTCGAGCGCCTGGTCGAGGATCGCCTCGTCCACGCCCGCCTCGCGCGCGACCTCACGAAGTGAGCGGCCCGACGCCGTCGCCTCCTTCACGATCTCCGAAGCCTTGTCGTAGCCGATGAAGGGGTTGAGCGCGGTCGCCGCCGAGAGCGTGCTCTCGGCGTACTGCTCGTTGCGCTCGCGGTTCGCCTCGATGCCGTCGACGCACCTCTCCGCGAGCAGGCGAGAGGCGCTCGCGAGGATCCCGATCGACTCCAGCAGGTTCCGCGCCATGAGCGGGATGTACACGTTGAGCTCGAAATGCCCGCCCATGCCGCCGATCGTGATCGCGGTGTCGTTGCCGACCACCTGGGCGGCGACCTGCGTGACGACCTCGGGGATCACCGGGTTGACCTTGCCGGGCATGATCGAGCTGCCCTTCTGCAGCTCGGGCAGGAAGATCTCCGACAGGCCCGCACGCGGCCCCGAGCCCATGAGGCGGAGGTCGTTCGCGATCTTCGTCAGCGACACCGCGACGACCTTGAGCGCGCCGGAGGCCTCGACCAGCCCGTCGCGCGCAGCCTGCGCCTCGAAGTGGTCGACCGGCGCCGAGATCGTGAGCCCGGTGTCGCGGGACAGGTACTCGCGCACACGCGCGGCGAACTCGGGATGGGTGTTCAGGCCCGTTCCGGTCGCGGTGCCCCCGAGCGGGATCTGCCCGAGGCGCGGCATCGCGTCCTCGACGCGCGCAATCCCTTGCCGGACCTGCGCGGCGTAGCCCGCGAACTCCTGGCCGAGCGTCACGGGCACGGCATCCATCAGGTGCGTCCGGCCGGACTTGACGACGTCGTCGAACTCGAACGCCTTGCGCTCGAGTGACGCAGCGAGCCGTTCGAGCGCGGGGAGGAGGTCGTGCGCGAGCTCGCCGAGCGCCGCGAGGTGCACCGCCGAAGGGAAGACGTCGTTGGACGACTGGCCCATGTTCACGTGGTCGTTCGGGTGCACGCCGTCGCCGGCGAGCGCCGCGATCACCTCGTTGGCGTTCATGTTCGAGCTCGTGCCGGAGCCCGTCTGGAAGACGTCGATCGGAAACTGGTCGTCGAACTCGCCCGTCGCGATGCGGTCTCCCGCCGCGGCGATGCGGTCGGCGACGTCGCGCTCCAGGAGCTCGAGGTCGGCGTTCACGCGAGCGGCGGCCGCCTTGATCCGGCCGAGCCAGCGTGCGACGGGTATCGGGATCGGCTCGCCGGAGACCGGGAAGTTGGCGATCGCCTTCTCGGTCTCGGCGCCCCAGAGCTGCTCTTGCTCCCTCGTGTCCGCCACGGCGGCAACTCTAGCGCCGGCACGTCAGACTGCCTCGGTGGTTCCCCGCACCGTGGCCGATGCGCAGCGCACTTGGGCACCGGCGGGGACCTACCTCAACACCGCGTCGTACGGGCTGCCGCCGACCACGGCCTGGGATGCGCTGCAGGCAGCCCTCGAGGACTGGCGCGGCGGGCGCACGAGCTGGGAGCACTGGGGGCTCCCGGGCGAAGAGGCACGCGCCTCGTTCGCACGCATCGCCGGCGTGCCCGTCGAGACGGTGGCGATCGCCGCGAACGTCTCGACCCTGCTCGGGCTGGTAGCCGCGTCGATCCCCGACGGCGCTCGCGTCCTCGCTCCCGACGTCGACTTCACGTCCCTGCTCTTCCCGTTCATGGTTCAGGACGGGCGCGGCATCTCCGTCCGGCTCGTGCCCGCTTCCGACCTCGCGAGCGCGATCGACGACGCCACCGACGTCGTCGCCTTCAGCGCCGTGCAGATGGCGACCGGCGAGGTCGCCGACCTGGACGCGATCGCGTCGGCAGCCGAGGCGCACGGGGCGATGACGGTCGTCGACGCGACGCAGGCTCTGGGCTGGCTGCCGTTCGACGGACGCCGCTTCGACGTCGTCGCCGCCCACGCGTACAAGTGGTTGATGTCCCCGCGCGGGACGGCGTTCATGGCGATCCGTCCCGAGCGAATGGCTCAGGTCGTGCCGCACGCCGCCGGCTGGTACGCAGGCGAGGACCCGCTGGCAACGTTCTTCGGCCCGCCCCTCCGCCTCGCCGAGAGCGCGCGGAGGCTCGACACCTCGCCCGCCTGGTTCATGTGGGTCGGCACCGCGCCGGCACTCGCGGCGATCGAGCAGATCGGCGTCCGTGCCATCCACGACCACGACGTCGGGCTCGCGAATCGCTTTCGCGCCGGCCTCGGGCTGGAGCCGAGCGACTCGGCGATCGTGTTCTGCGACGTGGTGGGTGCCGCTGACAGGCTCGAACGCGCCGGGATCCGAGCCGCAGTACGTGGCGGTCGCCTCCGGACGTCGTGGCACGTCTACAACACCCCCGAGGACGTCGAGCGGACGCTCGACGTCCTCGTCGGCTGAGCTCACGCGCCGGCCGCGAACCTCGACCGCAGGATCTCGAGCTCCCGCAGCAGCGACGCATGCTGGGAGTCGAAGAGCTCGTCGGGCATCTCGTGTCCCTGGAACATGGTGAAGGTGAAGGCGCTCCGGTCGCCCGGAAGCGGCACGACGCGCGTCGGGAAGAGAGCGAGCTCGTCCGGCGCAGGCCCGGCGAGCATGTCGATGACGCCGGTCTCCGGGTCCGCTTCGATCCGAACCCAGAACTCCCCGAGGCCGTTGACGACCTTCGGGCGGCCGTCCTCCCACCTGAGCTCGCGGGCGAACTCGGTCGCCCACTCGGGCATGCTCTCGACGCGGGCGAGGAAGTCGAAGACCTCGGCGCGCGGTGCGTCGAGGACGACGGTCACGCTTTCGCTCCTCATAGCTCGACCACCTTTCGTAGCGCAGTGACGATTCGGTCGAGCTCCGCGTCGTCGAGACTCGCTCGGACGAGCTCGTCCAGCTCGCGCAACGACTGCTCGGCGACCGGCCGGAACCTGCGGCCCTCCTCCGTCAGCCGCACGCGCGTGGCTCGGCCGTCGGCCGGATCCAGCTCTCGGACGACGAGGCCGGCCTCTTCCACGGCGCGGACGAGAGTCGTCATCGCCTGCTTGCTGAGGCGCGCCCGGGCCGCCAGCTCGCCCATGCGGAGGCCGTCCTCCTCGAGCAGAGGGACGAGCACGGAGCCGAACGACGGCCGCACGGCCGGAAAGCCGGCTTCGCGGAAGCGATCCGCGAGCAGCTCGTTCCAGCGCTGGGAGGCCTTGGCGAGAAGGAAGCCCAGGTTGTCCCGGGAGACGGAAGCTCGATCACTCATCAGATAGTACGGTATCGGACTACTTTGGTCAAGACCCGTACTATCTCGGGTGAGAGGCGGCGAGGAGCTCCTCCCAGCTGCACAGCTTCACGCGCGGCCGCCCCTGCTCCTGTCCGCGTGCACGCTCGACGCGGTCGATCGCCTCCCATCCGGAGTACGTGACGACGTCGACGCCACGCGCGGCGAGCAGGTCGTCGATCGTGCCGTCCGCGTGCCGCCCCGGGAGCCGTCCCGCGCGCGCGTCGGAGAGCAGGTGCTCGACGGTCTCGGTCGCGTCTTTCTTGTTCGTCCCGATGACGCCCGTCGGACCGCGCTTGATCCAGCCCGCGCAGTAGAGCCCCGGGATCGGGTGCCCGTCGACGCCGACCCTTCCTTCGATGTTCGGGGTCGTGCCGGTCCGCTCGTCGTACGGCAGGCCCGGCAGCGCGACGCCCCGGTACCCGACGCTGCGGAAGACGATCCCGCACTCGAGCACCTCGCGGTCGTCGGTCGCGACGGCACGGACGCTCCCCCGCCCGTCAGGCTCGAGCTCGTTGCGCACGATCTCGACCGCCTCGACCCGCTCGTCGCCGAGGATCGCCACCGGCGACACGCGAAATCGCAGCCGGACGACCTTCGGCTTCCCGGTCGACTCGCGAGACGCGAACTCCCGCAGGATCTCCAGGTTGCGCTGGACGACGTTCGAGGCCGAGGCGAGCTCCGCCTCGCTCACGGGATCGAGCTCGAGCTCCGCAGGATCCACGACGACGTCCGCGCCGGCGAGGTCGCCCAGCTCGCCGAGCTCGGTCGACGTCCACGCCGCCTGCACCGGGCCGCGCCGGCCGAGGACGACGATCTCGCGGATCCCGGAAGCGCAGATCGCCTCGATCGCACGATCGGTGGTGTCCGTCGGAGCGAGCTCCTCGCGGGTCAGTGCGAGCATCCGCGCGACGTCGAGCGCGACGTTCCCGTTGCCGACGACCACCGCGCGCTCGTGCGAGAGGTCGAACTCGAGGTGCTGGTAGTCGGGGTGGCCGTTGTACCAGGCGACGAGCTCGGTCGCGGCCCAGGACCCGGGCAGGTCCTCGCCCGGGATGCCGAGCTGGCGATCGGATTGCGAGCCCACCGCGTAGATCACGGCGTCGTAGAGCGACGCGAGCTCGTCCTGGGTGACGTCGCGACCGACCTCGACGTTCCCGAGGAAGCGGAACCGCGGCCGGGCCGCGATCTTCTCGAACGCCTTCGAGACGGTCTTGAGCTGCGGGTGGTCGGGCGCCACGCCGAGGCGGACGAGCCCCCACGGCGTCGGGAGCCGCTCGATCATGTCGACCTCGACCTCGGGGTCCTCGCTCGCGAGGAGCGGTGCCGCTGCGTAGAAGGCAGCGGGCCCGGACCCGACGACGGCGACGCGGAGCGTGTCGCTCACGGGCCGATCCTAGAGAGCGGGCGTGCTAGTGCGAGCAGCCACCACCGACGCGTCGCGGCGATGCGCTGGCGCATCGGCGGCAACGAGCGCTGCGCGTCAGTGCGAGCAACCGGAGCCGCAGCCGCCCACGTGCGTGCCCTCGGGCAGCTCCTCGCCCTCGTCCACCTGGAACGAGTGGCCGCAGCCGCACGACGAGACGGCGTTCGGGTTGTCGATCTTGAACCCTGACTCGGAGATCGTGTTCAGGAAGTCGATGGTCGTCCCGCGGAGGTAGGGCGCCGAGAACGGATCGACGACGACTGGGATGCCCTCGAGCTCGAGCTCGACGTCGCCCTCGGCGGCGCCGGCGTCGAAGCCGAGCCCGTACTGGAACCCGGAGCACCCACCACCCTGGATCGCGACGCGGAGGACGAGCGTGTCGGCGTCGGCCTCCTCCGCCATGAGCTCCCGGATCTTCGCCGCAGCGACGGGAGTCAGCGAGATGAGGGTATCGATGGGGTGCTCGACGGTGGCCACGGGCTCATGGTAGCGGACGGGCTGGAGGGCTCAACCGCGCAGTTTGTGACACTCGTATCGCTCATTCCGTGCGGGTTTGCCGATCCCTTCGTGCGCCCGAAGGGGGAGTGCTAGGTTTCGACGCAGTCCCGACTCCCCGGGGGTCTTCGTGCTTTCGAACTGGCTGCCCTTCCTCTTCTACGCCATCTTCGCGGCAGCCATCCCGGCGACGATGATCGCGATGTCGTTCATCCTCCCGCGGCGGCCGGTCTCGCGGACGAGGGCGCGCATGCTGCCGTTCGAGTCGGGCGTCTCCGAGGGCGCGCCGAGCCGCGAGAAGCGCTTCACCGTGAGCTTCTACCTGACGGCGATCCTGTTCATCCTCTTCGACATCGAGATCGTCTTCCTCTACCCGCTCGCCGTGCAGCTCGAGGCCCTCGGCTGGTTCGGGATCGGGGAGTTCCTCGTGTTCATCGCGATCCTCGGCGTCGCCTACGTGTACGTCTGGCGAAGGGGAGCGCTCAACTGGCACTGAAACGGGAGCTGCCGGTGGTGAGCGACCGTCCCCTCGCGAAGGCGGGCCTCCAGTCCGAGCGCGTGCTCTGGCCCGACCGCGGGCCGGGCGTCTTCGAGCGCGAGGTCGCCGAGCTGGAAGACGCGCTCCTGCTCACGACCGTCGAGAAGGCGGTGGCCTGGGCGCAGTCGAGCTCCGTGTGGCCGGACACCTTCGGGCTCGCCTGCTGCGCGATCGAGATGATGTCCATCGTCTCGTCGCGCTACGACATCGCTCGCTTCGGGATGGAGCGCTTCTCGTCCTCGCCGCGCCAGGCGGACCTGCTCATCGTCTCGGGCCGCGTCACGCACAAGATGGCCGCTCCGCTGCGCCAGGTCTACGACCAGATGCTCGAGCCCAAGTGGGTCATCGCCATGGGCGCGTGCGCGAGCTCCGGCGGGATGTTCAACAACTACACGATCCTCCAGGGCGTCGACAAGATCGTCCCCGTCGACATCCACGTGCCCGGCTGCCCCCCGCGGCCCGAGGCGCTCATCGAGGGCATCGTCCGACTGCACGAGAAGATCCGCGGCGGCGTTCCGCCCGCATACGAGATCCGTGGAGTCGCCGAGTGACGTCGTACGCCGACGTCCCCGGCCTCGTCGAGACCCGCGAGGCGCTCGGCGAGAGGACGCTGGTCGTCGATCCCGCCCGGCTCGTCGAGGCTTGCACCCTGCTCCGCGACGGCCACGGCTTCAACGTGCTCGCCGACATCGCGGCCGCCGACTACCTCGGCTGGGGCGAACAGGAGCTCGCGGGCTACATCGGGACCGCCGGAGGCCGCGACCTCAACGACCCGGGCTCCCGCGGGCTCGCCCGGGTCCCGGGCCCCAAGCCGAAGCGCTTCTCGGTCTCGTACCACCTCCTGCGCGTGAGCGACGACCCGGCGCGCGTCCGGGTGCAGGTCTGGCTCGACGACGGCGAGCCGATCGCGAGCCTCATCGAGGTCTGGCCCGCCGCCGACTGGTTCGAGCGCGAGGCCTGGGACATGTTCGGCATCCGCTTCGAGGG
>DASUCN010000201.1:0-8751 GCA_036276015.1 Gaiellaceae bacterium
CTTCGCTGAACGCGCTCGGAACACTCCGTGGGCTGCGCTTCTTCGAGCCGACGACGACGGAGCGCGTCGCGATCGTGCTGACCGACGGCGAGTCGCAGCCGGTTGCGAACGCCCGGCTCGGCGGGCTCTTCCGCCGGGAGCCTGCGATCGACGTCGTTTTCGTCCAGTTCTGGGGCGAGGACGAGCGCGTCTTCTCACGCGGGGTACCCGAGCCTCAGTACCGCCCGGACCCCTCCGCACGGGCAATCCTCGATCGCCTCGCTGCGTCGACGAACGGCTCCGTGTACTCGGAGGGACAGCTCGAGGCCGCAGCGAGCAGGGCGCGGGAGGGGCTCGGGAGCGGCCCGACGGTCGTCCGCGGAGAGGAGGCGGGGCAGCTCGCGCTCGCGCCGTACCTCGCGGCGGCTGCGCTCCTCCCGTTCGGCCTCCTGCTCTGGAGGCGAGATCGCTAGCCGGTCGCGGCCCGAGAGGTCAGCCGATCTCCGCCGGGCGGGCCTCCGGGAACCACGGCCGGACGGCCTCGGGGAAGCCGCTCTCGTCCATGTACGAGATCGCGCGGCTGGCGAGCCAGAGGACGGCTTCGGGGCTCGCCCCCGCCAGCACTCCGCGGACGGCGGCGTCGCCCGCCTGGGGCGCCCCGCGCTCCCCTGCTCGTGCACGGCGGAGCATGCAGAGCGAGTACGCGGCGTGGTCGATCTCGGAGCCGTGCGTGCGGTACCACTCGACGCCGACGGCTCGATCGACGAGCTCGACGGCCTCGTCCGCCCTTGCTCCGGCATCCTCGGCGGCCACGAAATTGCTGCTATCGCGCCGTTTCTCGTCCTGGCCCGGAATTTGCATCAGTCCTCCTAACTCAATTGGCCGCGCGTCGTCACAGAAGTATGATCCTGCACTTGACCATGGCGACGGAGGACTCTGGATCGACGGGCTACCGCTGGTGTGCCGGCCCATCCGCCAGCGCACCCGAAGGTGCGAGCTCCGGCCTTGGTGAAGTTCGGCAGGAGACCACTCGGATGGAGGGAGTACATGCGTAAGCGTTCACTGGTGCTGCTGGCGGGCGTGGCCGCGATCGTCGCGAGCCTCGTCGTCGGTCCGGCAGCGACAGCCGGCCCGCAGAAGGCGTCGGCCGGGACGGTCGTATTCATTCACGACCAGGAGCCGCCTAGCCTTCGCGCCAACTGGGTCGACAACAACCTGTACGCGACCGCGCTCGTCGTCAACAACATCTGGTACGGCGGGCAGATTCGCGACAACAACGCCAAGTGGGTGACGCGGCTCTTCACCGGGCCGCCGAAGCTCGTGAAGCGGAGCCCGCTGACCGTGTCGTTCCAGTACTCGCCGAAGGCGAACTGGAGCGACGGGACCCCGGTGACGTGCGCCGACTGGCGTGCGACCTGGCAGGTCTTCGTCAACCCGAAGAACAACGTCGTCAGCCGCACCGGCTACGAGGACATCGGGTCGGTCCGCTGCCAGGGCAAGAAGGGCACCGTCGTCTTCAAGAAGGTGTACGCCGACTGGCAGTCGCTGATCAACTCGAGCGCGTACCAGGCGAAGGAAGTCGCCCGCAACGCGGACATGAACAAGGCGTGGGAGAACTCGATCCCCGTCTCGAGCGGTCCGTGGCGCTTCCAGAGCTGGCAGAAGGGCGTCCAGATCACCGTGGTCAAGAACCCGCGGTTCACGGTCGCTCCGGCGATGAAGCTCGACCGGGTCGTCTTCCGGTACATCGCCGACACGAACGCCCGCTTCCAGGCTCTCAAGGCCGGTGAGGGCCAGGTCATGGAGCCGCAGGGTCAGCTCCAGATCGCGGACTTCCTGAAGGACTCGAACTTCAAGGTCGAGGCGAAGGCTGGCTTCAGCTACGAGCACCTCGACATCCAGTTCGGCCCGAAGGGCGCTCCGGCGCTGAAGGCGCCGTACGTCCGGCAGGCGCTCATGCAGGGCATCAACCGTGCACAGATCGCCTCGGCGCTCTGGCAGACGATCGCTCCTGGCCTGCCCGTCCTGAACAGCCTCATCTTCAAGACGTTCGAGAACGGCTACACGCAGCACTTCCGGAAGTACCCGTTCAACCAGGCGAGGGTCATCCAGATCCTCAAGGGCAAGGGTTGCACGGGCGGCCCGGATCGTCCGAGCGCGGGGAACAACGACATCTTCTCGTGCCCGGGCGTCGGCAAGCTCAGCTTCCGCTTCTCGACCACGTCGGGCAACCAGCTCCGCGCCCTCACGTTCGAGATCATCCAGCGGCAGCTGAAGTCCGTCGGCATCGAGCTGGTGCCGCGGTTCCAGCCGGCCGGTCTCCTCTTCGGCACGACCCTGCCGTCGAGCGACTGGGACATCATCATGTTCACCTGGGTCCAGAGCCCCTCGTCGAAGATCACGAGCAAGGATCTGTACGCCTGTGGCGGTGAGCAGAACTACATGAACTACTGCAACCGTCGGGTCACGAACCTCCTGAACCAGACCGCCGTCAACCTGGACGAGGCGCAGCGCACGAAGCTCCTCAACCAGGCCGAAGCGGTCATGGTGAACGACATCCCGTCGATCCCGATGTTCGTCCGCCCCGTCTTCGCGATCAGCAACAAGAAGATGAAGGGCATGACGGCCCCCACCACGCTCGAGGGGAGCCCGTGGAACGCGAACACCTGGACGGTCCAGTAAGCAGGCACTACTCGGGCGAGACGATCGCCTGAAGCACCGAGCCCCACCCCCTCTCGCGAGGGGGTGGGGCTCGAGAATCGAAGATCGGAGGCGAGGACGAGATGCTCCAATACGTGATCAGGCGACTCCTCTACAGCGTCGTGGTGCTCGTCCTCGCGAGCTTCCTCACCTTCACCTTCGTCGCCAAGACCGGCGACCCGCTCGCGCCGCTCGTCATCACTCCGAACGTCTCCCAGGAGACGATCCAGAACGTCCGCGAGTCGAAGCACCTCGACGAGAACATCTTCGTGCGCTACGGCTACTGGGTGCGTGACGCCGTCACGAACCAGTTCGGGACGACGCTCCTCGGCGAGGAGAAGATCCTTCCCGACCTCTGGCGCGTCATGAAGAACACGCTGCAGCTCGTCATCGTCGCGGAGCTCCTCGCGATCCTCGTCGCCGTCGCGATCGGCGTGTACTCGGCTCTACGCCAGTACTCGGCCTTCGACTACACGGCGACGACCTTCAGCTTCCTCGGTTTGGCGATGCCCCTCTTCTGGCTGGCGCTGATGCTGCAGGTGGGGGTGGTCTACGTCTACGAGTGGACCGGGCATCGCATCTTCCCGATAGCCAACCTCAGCGACGTCGACCCCGGGACGGGAATCTCGTTCTGGATCGACCGCGCGCACCACCTCGTCCTGCCCGTCATCGTTCTCATGGTGGCGAGCGTCGCGGTGTACTCGCGCTACATGCGCGCGTCGATGCTCGAGGTCGTGAACTCGGACTACGTGCGCACGGCGCGCGCCAAGGGCCTCACCGAGCAGAAGGTGCAGATGAAGCACGCCTTCCGCAACGCGCTCATCCCGCTCGTCACCCTCGTCGCGCTGAACTTCGGTGCGCTGCTCGGCGGCGCGATCGTGACGGAGATCGTCTTCTCCCTGGACGGGATGGGGCTGTACTTCCTCACGGCGCTCGGGGCCAACGACCCCTACCCGGTGATGGCGTGGCTCATGATCACCGCGACGATGGTGATCATCTTCAACCTCATCGCCGACATCGCGTACGGCTACCTCGATCCGCGGGTTCGCTATGACTGATCCGAACGCGCCCCGGCACGGGATGATGCAGTCCTCGGCGACGCCGACGCCTGCGGGCGGCGGGGCGTTCGTCACCGATCCGAGCATCGCGCCCGCGTCCGACGCCGACCTCGCCTACGAGGCAGGCGTCCAGCTCAAGGCCCGGAGCCAGTGGCAGTACGCGCGGATGAGGTTCTTCCGCCACAAGCTCGCGGTGATCAGCCTGGTCGTGCTCATCGTCATCGGGCTCGTCGCGATCTTCGCGAAGCAGCTCGCACCTTACGGCTACGACGAGATCAATCTGGAGACCGTCGACCCGACCACCGGGCTCGCGCTGTCGCCGCGGATGGAGGACTGGCACATCTTCGGCACCGACCAGCTCGGGCGCGACTACCTGAGCCGTGTGATCTACGGCATCCGCACGTCGCTCTGGGTCGCCCTGTTCGTCGCGCTGCTCTCGACGGCCATCGGGACCGCGGTCGGCGCCGCCGCCGGGTACTACGGCGGCAAGGTCGACAACCTGCTGATGCGCTTCACCGATCTCCTGCTCACGCTCCCCGGCCTCGCGGTGCTGCTCACCGCGGCCGTCTACCTGGGCTCGAACGACTCCGAGGTGGCGCTCGGACCGATCTCGGTCACGATCCCGCAGCCGATGAAGATCGGCCTCATCCTCGCGTTCCTGTTCTGGGTGGGCCTGGCGCGGATCGTTCGCGGTCTCTTCCTGTCGCTGCGGGAGAAGGAGTTCGTGGAGGCCGCCAAGGCGGCCGGCGCCAGCGACTTCCGGATCATCCTCCGGCACATCCTCCCGAACTGCGTCGGCCCGATCGTCGTCTTCACGACGCTGATCACCGCCGCGGCGATCCTCACCGAGGCGGCGCTCTCGTTCATCGGCTACGGCATCCAGCCGCCGACCCCGGCCCTCGGCAAGCTCATCGTCGACGGCCAGAGCGAGGGGTTCACGCTCTGGTGGCTCGTCGTGTTCCCCGGCCTCGTCATCACGCTCATCGCGCTCTGCATCAACTTCGTCGGAGACGGGCTCCGCGACGCGCTCGATCCGACGCAGCGTCGAGTACGCTCCTAGGCCCCGATGGCCGAGCCGATCCTCGAGATCCGTGATCTGACGGTCGAGTTCTCGACGGAGGACGGCATCGTGCGCGCCGTGACGGGCGTCAGCTACGACCTGATGCCGGGAGAGGTCCTCGGCATCGTCGGCGAGTCCGGCTCCGGCAAGAGCGTGTCCATGCTCACGGTCCTCGGGCTGACGCCGATCCCGCCCGGCCGCATCGCCTCGGGCGAGGCGCTCTACAAGGGCAACGACCTGCTGAAGATGCCGAAGCGGGAGCTCCGCAACCTGCGGGGCGGCGAGCTCGCGATGATCTTTCAGGACCCCATGACATCCCTGAATCCGGTCTTCACGATCGGCGACCAGATCATGGAGGCGCTGCAGACCCACAACCCCGGGATGAAGGACGACACCGCGAAGGCGCGGACGATCGAGCTCCTCTCGAGCGTCGGCGTCCCGTTCGCCGAGCGCCGCGTCGACCAGTATCCGCACGAGTTCTCGGGAGGAATGCGCCAGCGCGCGATGATCGCGATGGCGATGGCGAACAACCCGAGCGTGCTCATCGCCGACGAGCCGACGACGGCCCTCGACGTGACGATCCAGGCGCAGATCGTCGAGGTGATCAAGGCCGCGCAGGAGCACACCCATGCCGCCATCGTCCTCATCACCCACGACCTCGGCCTCATCGCCGAGCTCGCCGACCGCGTGGTCGTGATGTACGCGGGTCGGGTCGTCGAGATCGGCGACGTGTACACCATCTTCGACTCGCCGCGGCACCCGTACACGATCGGCCTCATGAACAGCCTGGCGCGCGTCGACACGGATCTCGAGCGCTTGATCCCGATCCCGGGGCAGCCGCCGAGCATGCTGAACCCTCCGCCCGGCTGCGCCTTCCATCCGCGCTGCACCCACTCCCAGGGCCGGGAGGTCTGCCGTACGGAGATTCCCGCGTTGCGGGCGGCGGAGGGAGGCGCGGAGCATCGCTCCGCCTGCCACTTCGCCGAGGAGCTCGCCGGGGTCCGCGCTCCCATCGCCGCGGGTGCCGACTGATGAGCCAGACGGAGACGTCCACGCAGGAGGTCGAGATGGCGGCCGCCTCGACGAACGGGAACGAGCTCCTCCGCATCGAGAACCTCGTCAAGCACTTCCCGATCAAGGCAGGGGTCTTCAAGCGCACGGTTGGCCAGGTTCGCGCCGTCGACGGCGTGACGCTGAGCGTCAAGCCGGGCGAGACGCTCGGCGTGGTGGGCGAGTCCGGATGCGGCAAGACCACCCTCGGGCGCACCGTGATGAAGCTCCTCGAGCCGACGAGCGGGAAGATCGTCTTCGACGGCCGGGACATCACGAGCCTCAAGCGCAAGCAGATGCGCCCGATTCGGCGCGACATCCAGATCGTGTTCCAGGATCCGTACGCTTCGCTCAACCCGCGCATGACGGTGCGCGACATCGTCGCCGAGCCGCTGCGCATCCACGGCCTCTACACGCGCGGGGAGGGGAACCGGCGCGTCGAGGAGCTCCTGCGCACCGTCGGCCTCTCGCCCGAGCACGCGAACCGGTTCCCGCACGAGTTCTCGGGCGGCCAGCGCCAGCGCATCGGCGTGGCGCGCGCGCTCGCCCTGAACCCGCGCCTGATGGTGCTCGACGAGCCGGTGTCCGCGCTCGACGTGTCGATCCAGGCGCAGGTCGTGAACCTGCTCGACGAGCTCCAGCAGCAGTTCGGGCTCACCTACATGTTCATCGCCCACGACCTCTCGGTCGTGCGGCACGTGTCCGATCGCGTCGCGGTCATGTACCTCGGCAAGATCGTCGAGGTCGGCACGCGGCGAGAGATCTACGGCGCGCCCATGCACCCGTACACCCAGGCGCTCCTCTCGGCCGTCCCCATCGAGTCCCCCGCGCAGCGCGGGAAGCGCTCGCGCATCGTCCTCGAGGGCGACGTGCCGAGCCCGGCGAACCCGCCGTCAGGCTGCCGGTTCCGCACCCGCTGCTGGAAGGCGCAGCAGATCTGCGCCGACGAGGAGCCGGCGCTCGTTCCCCGGGCGGGCGGCGATCATCCGGTGGCATGTCACTTCGCGGAGAAGCTCAGCCCCTTCGACCTCGAGGAGCAGGCGCGGGTGCGCAAGGCCGCGTACGAGGCGAAGCGCGCCGCGGAGAGGCTCGACGCCGAGAAGCTCGCGGCGGCCGAATGAGCGCTAACTCGTCACGATCCGTGACGTCTCAGGGAACATGAGCGCGGTGTATCCGCAAACCGTCTGCGCCCGGGTGCGCGAGCAGGTCTCGCTGGAGCTCGACGGCGAGCTCTCGCAGCTCGAGGCACGCATGCTCGAGACGCATCTCGACCGCTGCCCGCGCTGTGCCGCCTATGCGGCCGACGTCCGTGACTTCACGGACCGGATGCGGACGGCGCCTCGCGCGCTGATGCAGCGTCCGGTGGTCGTGCGCCGCCCGCGCCGCCTCACGGCCGTCCGGCTCCAGATCGGCGCCGCGGCGGGGCTCGCGCTGGCCGCGCTCGGCCTCGGCGCGCAGCTTGCGGCCACGCCGGAGCACGGCAGCTCGCTCGCACGCTTCGAGGGCCGGCCGTCGCTCTCCCCGCCTCGTGCCGTCACCGAGCAGGAACAGGCGATTCTCCGCGTGGTCAAGGCCGGCCGGCCGCTCCCGCCGCGCGGCTCCGTGTTCTGATCGCTCCCGTCGGGCCATGACCGCTCCACGCCTACTCGTCGTGCTTCTCCTTGCCGTGAGCCTCGTCGCGACGGCGTGCGGCGGCTTCGGCGAGCCGTCCGCCGAGGAGTACTCCGACACGGTCGTGCTCAACCGCAACCGGGTCGACTTCGTCTTCGGCCGCATCACGCGCGCCGACTCGGTGGACGAGTTCCTCACCCGCATGGACGAGGCCGCGGTCGTGATCGCGAAGGCATCCGAGGAGCTCGACAAGAAGGGCGCGCCGGACGACTTCCAGCCGGAGGCCGATAACCTCGTCGAGGCCTTCGCACAGCTGGCGGTCGACCTCGAGGCGACGGCCGCGCAGGCGCGCACGCCCGGATTCGAGGGGCTCATCACGCAGATGAACGCGATCAGCTTCGACAGCTGGGACCAGGCGAACAAGGCGCTCGCCGGGCTCGCCGGCAAGGGCGTCCCGGTCACGATCCTCCAGCGCTACAGCGACACGTAGGCCCGCTGCGCGGGCGCAACCGCAGCGACTGCCTCGTCGCCGTTCTCGCGCCGGGCCTCGGAGGTGCTCCGATAGACTGCGCCTCCGGCTGGCCGTTCCGGTCGCCCTCGTCCCTCGCCTAGGAGAACCATGTCCGAGACCTCCCGCACGAACACGGGCCGGATCGTCGAGATCAAGGGCGTCGTCATCGACGCCGTCTTCCCCGACCGGCTCCCCGAGATCTACACCGCCCTCGAGATCGAGATCGGCTCGGACGGGGGCTCGCGCACGCTCGTGGCCGAGGTGCAGCAGCATCTGGGCGACGATCGCGTCCGCGCCGTGGCGATGGACTCGACCGACGGCCTCGCGCGCGGGGTCTCCTGCGTCGACACGGAGAAGCCGATCTCGGTGCCCGTCGGCGAGTCGACGCTCGGGCGGCTCTGGAACGTGATCGGCGAGCCGATCGACGAGCTCGAGGCGATCCCTGCTGACACCGAGCGGTGGTCGATCCATCGCGACCCGCCGGGCTTCCGCGACCTCTCGCCGAAGATCGAGACCTTCGAGACCGGGATCAAGGTGATCGACTTGATCGCGCCGTACGTGAAGGGCGGGAAGATCGGCCTCTTCGGCGGCGCCGGCGTCGGCAAGACCGTCCTCATCCAGGAGCTCATCCACAACGTCGCCCAGCAGCACGGCGGCGTGTCGGTCTTTGCGGGCGTGGGCGAGCGCACGCGCGAAGGCAACGACCTTCTCCTGGAGATGACGGAGTCGGGCGTGCTCGACAAGGTCGCGCTCGTCTACGGGCAGATGAACGAGCCGCCCGG
>DASUCN010000202.1:0-5781 GCA_036276015.1 Gaiellaceae bacterium
TCGCGCCGCAGCTGCCGAATCGCGGCCGTTCGAGCAGCGTTCAGCGTCTCGTGCCGTCTCGCCGACCACAGCAGCCGTTGATCCTCCGCGACCGAGTCGAGTACGCGGCATCCGAGCGGCCCGGAACACCCGACACCGGGAGGATGCGAGCACTTCGACGTGTCCCACCACCACGGCTCCGCCGTACAGGTCAGGACGCCCTGCAGCACCTTCGCCTCGGAGGCGTAGAGATCGCAGTACGCACTCAGCGCCGAGTGGATGACCGACCGGAATGACGCCGCCCAAGACGGCCGCACCGCATCGCACCACCGCCGCCCACAGTGCCGCCGATCGCGGTGGATCCGCTTCCCGCAGCCGCCCGGACACCACTTCTCGTCCGGAGCCAACTCGTCGCCACGAATGCGCATGCTGTTCTCGATGGAGCGATCGAACGCCGCCAGCTCCTCGGGCGTGTGGACATGGACATACGGAACGCGACGCCGGCGACCAGGCGCAGGCTGGACGTCGACCAGAGACAGCTGATCGGCGTTGACGCTACGACGCGCCACAGCCCCACCTGCGACGCGCGGCGGCCGAGCCCAGCCGGGGCCCCGTGGGTCGCATGCGACCCAAAGGTGCCCCGGCTGCTACCCGGCTGCGACCGCGGCAGCGAAGACGGGTCGCAAATCGATCACTTCTCGTGCGGAGCGCTTCGCAGTCCTGCGCAGGTGTTCTCCCTGCACAGGACGCGTTATCGCACTCCTTCGCCTGCTTCCTGCTGAGTGGAGGCGGCGGGAATCGAACCCGCGTCCGCGGTCGCACCGAACAGGGCGTCTACGAGCGTAGTCCGTGCTTGGTCTCGCCCGGCGGCCGGTTCACGGACGACCAACCGACGGGCCAGCCATCCTTTGGAGGTCACGCGTCAGGCGATTGGCGCTCCCTTCGCGTCGAGCCCGATCGTTGGCGCCGAACTCCGGATCTCGGGCCCAATCCGGGTCGACGTCGCCTTACCTAGCTTCGACTAGGCGGCGAGTGCGAGTTCGTTCTTGTTCGCACTTGCTTGGGTGCCGGTTGATTTACGAGGCCAACCGGCGACCTCGGCTCGCAGCTCTGCCGGAGAACCGACCACGTCGAAACCTGATCGCCCCCGTATGTGTGTCAAGGATCGGAGGATAGCTGCCGATAAGGGTTTCGGCCCGGCTGCGGCCGAGGCGGGGTTTCGGGCCGAGAGCGGGCGCAAACGAGGCGAAAGGACGAGTGCCGTGGCGTTGATGATGGAGGAGAAGTACGACGACCTCGCCGGCTTGCGCGAGCGCGCCAAGGCGGAAGTCTCCAAGGTCGTCATCGGACAGGACCGCACGGTCGAGCTCCTCCTCATCGCGGCCGTCGCGCACGGCCACGTGCTCATCGAAGGCCCGCCGGGCAGCGCCAAGACCCTCCTCGCCCGCGCCGTCGCGCACATGCTCGGCGCGAGCTTCAAGCGCATCCAGTTCACGCCGGACACGACGCCCACCGAGCTCAACGGTCAGAACGTCATTCGCGCCGGCGAGCACATCTTCATGCCGGGCGCCGTCTTCACGAACGTCCTCCTCGCGGACGAGATCAACCGCACCCCGCCGCGCACCCAGGCCGCGCTCTTCGAGCCGATGGGCGAGCGCCAGGTGACGGTCGACGGCAAGGCGCACAAGCTTCCCGACCCCTTCCTCGTGATCGCGACGCAGAACCCGTTCGAGCACGAGGGCGTCTTCCCCCTCCCCGAGGGCCAGCTCGACCGCTTCCTCTTCAAGATCGTCCTCGACTACGCTGAAGCCGAGTCGGAGCTCTCGATGCTCAACCTCCCGCACAAGGGCATCGCGCCCGACATGCTCGGCGAGGTGCGGCCGCTCCTCGGCGTCGTCGGCCTCGACAAGGCCCGGCAGGAGCTCGAGCAGACGGAGGTGCCCGAGTCGGTCGGCCGTTACATCGTCGCCGTCGGACGGCGCACGCGCGAGCTTCCCGGCGTGGAGCTCGGCGTGAGCTCCCGCGCGATGATCCACCTCGTGAACGCCGTCAAGGCGAACGCGCGGCTCGACGGACGCGACACGGCCACGGTCGAGGACGTACGCGAGATGGCCCCGTACGTGCTCCGCCACCGCATCGCGGTGAAGGACGGCACGCACGTCGACCACGTCCTCCTGGACGCTCTCTCCGGCGTTCCGACGGCGGTACCGCCCCCGGTCTCGCCCGTCTCGCCCACCTCCTAGCCGTCATCACTCCATCGAGGGGTTGACTCCCCCTTTCGGGGGCCGGATAGTGCGGTTGGAGGCGCTGGGAGCCGTCTGGGTGCCTCGTTCGGATCGCGCGGTACGATGTCGCGGCCGATCAACCGAGCCGACTGGGGAGGATGGAGATCGTGTCATTGCTGGTAGAGGCGCCGTACGAGAGCCTCGTCGATCTGCGGGAGCGGGCGAAGACCGAGATCGCGAAGGTCGTGATCGGGCAGGAGCGTGCCGTCGAGCTGCTTCTCGTCGCGGCGCTCGCCCGCGGCCACGTCCTCCTCGAGGGCCCGCCGGGGAGCGCGAAGACGCTGCTCGCGCGCGCCACGGCGCACATGCTCGGCGCGACCTTCAAGCGCATCCAGTTCACGCCGGACACGACGCCGGCCGAGCTCAACGGGATCAACACCATTCGCGCCGGCGAGCAGGTGTTCTTCCCCGGGGCCGTATTCACGAACGTCCTCCTCGCCGACGAGATCAACCGCACGCCTCCGCGCACGCAGGCCGCGCTCCTCGAGGCGATGCAGGAGCGCCAGGTGACGGTGGAGGGGAAGTCGCACAAGCTCCCCGACCCGTTCCTCGTGATCGCGACCCAGAACCCGTACGAGCACCGCGACGTCTTCGAGCTCCCCGAGTCGCAGCTCGACCGCTTCCTCTTCAAGATCGTCCTCGACTACGCGGACGCCCAGAGCGAGTTCGAGATGCTCGACCTCCCGCACAAGGGCATCGCGCCGGACATGCTCGGCGAGGTCCGGCCGCTCCTCGGCGTGGTCGGGCTCGACAAGGCGCGCGACGAGCTGGACTCGACCGAGCTCCCCGAGGAGGTCGGCCGCTACATCGTCGCGATCGCGCGGACGACGCGCGACATCGCCGGCGTCGAGCTCGGCGTGAGCTCCCGCGGCGTCATCCACCTCGCGAGCGCGGCCCGGGCCAACGCGCGCCTCAGCGGACGCGACGCCGTGACGATCGAGGACGTGCGCGAGATGGCGCCGTACGTGCTGCGTCATCGACTCATCCTGGAGGGCGACCTCACGGCCGAGGACGTCCTGCGCACGGTGCTCGAGCGGGTCCCGGCGCCCGAGATCGCCTACACGCTTCGGTAGGCCGGGGGCCGGGCGAGCCCGGCCCCCATCCGTCCCTACCTGCCCGTCGCCTCCTCGAGCGCGCGCCGCGGGAGCACGCGCGCGAGGTGCTTCCGGAACTCCGAGCTCGCCGCGTGGTCCGAAGGCGGTTCGGTGCCATCGGCGGCGAGGGCCGCAGCATCGGCGATCGCCGCGCCGCCTGCGAGCGCCTCCTCGGCAGCCGCGGCTCGGAGCGAGGTCGCGCCCATGTTCGTGAGCGCGATCGCCGTCCCGCCGCCGTTCCGGGCGACGACCGCCACGGCCACGGTCGCCCAGTCCTGCGCCCTGCGGTGCATCTTCACGTACGACCAGCCCGCGGCGCGGAGCTTCGGCACGCGGACCTCGACGAGCATCTCGTCCGGGCCGATCGCGGTCTGGAAGACGCCCGTGAAGCAGTTGCGAGCCGCGATCGTCCGCTCTCCGCCCTTGCC
The DNA here is from genome assembly GCA_036276015.1 of Gaiellaceae bacterium. Lineage (GTDB taxonomy): Bacteria > Actinomycetota > Thermoleophilia > Gaiellales > Gaiellaceae > GMQP-bins7. Next base: position 3,787 of record DASUCN010000202.1, read on the forward strand.
GCGGGCGATCACCTCGCCGTCGAGCGCGAGAATCACGGACGGAAGGTCGGAGGCCGGGTCGCCGTGGGCGATGGAGCCGCCGATCGTTCCGCGGTGACGCACCTGCGGGTCGCCGATCTGGCCCGCGACGTGGGAGACGATCGCACAGTGCTCGCGAAGCACGGGCGAGGCGGCGACGTCCTGGTGCCGGGTGAGCGCCCCGATCGCGATCCAGTCGCCGTCCTCGCGCACGTACGAGAGATCGTCGATACGGCCGAGGTCGATCAGGCACGACGGCCGGGCGAGGCGGAGCTTCATCGCGGGCAGGAGCGAGTGCCCGCCCGCCAGGAGCTTCGCGTCCTCCTTCTCGCCGAGCAGCGCGATCGCGTGCTCGGCGCTCTCGGCGACCTCGTAGTCGAACGGAGCGGGGATCACGACCTCACCTCCTCGATCGCCCTCCAGACCCTCTCGGGCGTGGCCGGGAGGGCGATGTCGGTGACGCCGAGATGCGACAAGGCGTCGACGACGGCATTGACGACCGCCGGGGCGGCGGCGATGGTGCCGGTCTCCCCCACGCCCTTCACGCCCAGCGGGTTGTCCGCGACCGTCGTCGTGCGGTCGGTCTCGAACGACGGCAGCTCGGCCGCGGAGGGGACGAGGTATGTCGCCATCGTCGTCGTGAGCAGATTGCCCTCGTCGTCGTAGACGCCCTCCTCGAAGAGCGCCGCGGCGATGCCCTGGGTCACTCCGCCGTGCACCTGACCGTCGACGATCTGCGGGTTGACCGGGTTGCCGACGTCGTCGACGGCGACGTAGCGGACGAGCCGCGCGTCGCCCGTCTCGGTGTCGACCTCGACCACGGCCGCGTGCGCGCCGCCGGGCCAGGAGAAGTTCGGCGGGTCGTAGACGGCGGTCGCCTCGAGGCCCGGCTCCAACCCGTCCGGGAGGTTGTGCGCCGAGTGGGCCGCGAACGCCGCGGCCTGGATCGTCATCGTCCGGTCCGGCGAGCCCTTCACCGAGAAGGTCCCGTTCGCGAACTCGAGGTCGTCCTCGGCGACCTCGAGCTGGTGCGCGACGATCTGCCGGGCCTTCGCGACGATCTTCTCGCCGGCATGGTGGAGCGCGACCCCGCCCACTGCCAGCGAGCGACTTCCGTACGTGTCCATCCCGAGCTGCGACGACGCCGTGTCGCCGTGGATGACCTCGATGTCGTCGACGCTCACGCCCAGCTGGTCGGCGACGATCTGCGCGAACGTGGTCTCGTGGCTCTGGCCGTGCGGCGAGGTGCCGACCACGACCTGGACGGAGCCGAGGGGCTGGAAGCGGATCGTCGAGGCGTCCCAGCCCCCGACGGCATAGCGGATCGCGCCGAGGATGCGCGAGGGCGCCAGCCCGCACATCTCGTTGTAGGTCGAGAAGCCCACGCCGAGCTGCTTGACGTCTCCGCTCGCCCGCCGTGCCGCCTGCTCGCCCCTGATCGCGTCGAGATCGAGCAGCTCGAGGAGGCGGTCGAGGGTCGCGTGGTAGTCGCCGGAGTCGATCGTGAGCCCCGAGGCCATCGTGTGCGGGAACTCCTTGACGAAGTTCCTGCGCCGAAGCGCGACCGCGTCCATGGCCAGCTCGCGCGCGAGCGCGTCCATCGTCCGCTCCAGCACGTAGGTCGCCTCGGGCCGGCCGGCGCCGCGGTAGGCGTCGGTCGGCGTCGTGTGCGTGAACACGCCCGTGAAGGTGACGCCGTAGTTGGGGATCTCGTACGGCCCCGAGTAGATCCAGGCCCCGAGCAGCGGGATCCCGGGCGTGACGAGCTCGAGGTACGCGCCCATGGCGCACCAGGCCTCCGACTTGACGGCGGTGATCCGCCCGTCCTTCGTGGCTGCGAAGGTCAGCTCGTGGACGACGTCGCGGCCGTGGATCGTGCCCACGTAGTTCTCGGCACGCTCCTCGGTCCACTTCACGGGCCGCCCGAGCCGGCGCGCGAGCGCGACGGCGAGCGGGCCCTCGCCGTAGATCTGGATC
>DASUCN010000203.1:0-3178 GCA_036276015.1 Gaiellaceae bacterium
CTTCTGCACCCTGGCCCAGCCGCCCAGTCCCAGCTGGTCGATCGTGAACTGGCCCGGCCGCGCCGGGAACTTGCTCGTGAACTGGCGTGCGACCGCCTTGTTCACCGGCCGGTAGCCGTTCTCGGCGAACGTCCGCTGGGCGGCGGGTGTGCGCAGGAAGCGGAGGAACGCGTTCGCCTCGGTCTTGTGGTCGCTCGTCTTCAGGACCGCGATCGGGTTCTCGATCAGGATCGTCGAGCGCGGGATCACGAAGGGCAGCTTCTGGCCCCGCGACTGCGCGAACAGGGCCTCGTTCTCGTAGGCGAGCAGGACGTCGCCGCGGCCCGCATTGAACGTCTGCAGCGAGTCGCGGGCGCTCTTGTCCTGCGAGACCACGTTCTTGAACAGCTTCAGCAGATAGGCCTGCGCCTGCTTGTCGGTCTTGCCGAGCTTCCGCTGCGCGCCGTACGCAGCCATCACGTTCCACCGGGCGCCGCCTGAGGTGAACGGGTTCGGCGTGACCACCTCGACGTCGGGCCGGATCAGGTCGTTCCAGCCCCGGATCTTCTTCGGGTTGCCGTCGCGGACGACGAAGACGACGAGCGAGTTGGTGACCATGCCGCGGTAGGACTGCCGCTTCCACTTCGCGTCCACCAGGTTCGCGGCGACGAGCTCGTCGACGTCCGGTGCCAGCGAGAGCGCGACGATGTCGGCCTTCAGCCCGGCCTTGACGGCGCGGGTCTGCTCGCCGCTCGAGCCGTAGGACTGGCCGAAGCTGACGCCGTTGCCCGCCGGGGTCTTCTGGAAGTCCGAGACCAGTTCGCGGTATGCCTCGCGGGGGGTCGAGTACGCGACGAGGGACAGGCGCACATCGCTTGTTGAAGCGCCCGCCACGGACGCGGCCACAGAAGCGGCGAGTAGGGCGAGCGCGAGGACTCTCCGACGCATGGGCTCCCTTTCGAGTTTGTCTACAGGATTGCTTGAGATTGGGAGTTGTAATGACAGCCATAAGCTTTGTCAATTCAGACATGCGTGCGAGAATCGGCTCATGAGGCAGGCGCGGGGCGGAGTGCTCGTGATCGGCGGCGGTTTCGCCGGGGGCTACGTCGCACGGCTGCTCGGCGGGCGTGGCGCGACGGTCGTGAGCCCCGAGAACTTCATGCTCTACACGCCGCTGCTCCCGGAGGCCGCCTCCGGGACGCTCGAGCCCCGGCACACCGTCGTGCCCCTGCGCCAGATGTGCCCGAAGGCGGAGCTCCTGCTCGGGCGCGTCGCCTCGATCGACGAGGAGCGGCAGCTCGCGCACGTCGAGACCCCGGACGCGGGCGCGTTCGACGTCCACTACGAGCAGCTCGTGCTCGCACTCGGCGCGGTACCGCGCACCTTCCCCGTCCCCGGCCTGGCCGAGCACGGCCTCGGCTTCAAGGATCTCGCCGACGCGATCCACCTCCGCAACCGCGTGCTCCGCGAGCTCGAGGCCGCCGACGCAGAGCTCGACCCTCGCGAGGCGGACGCGCATCTCGGCTTCGTCTTCGTCGGAGCGGGCTACGCAGGCGTCGAGGCGCTCGCCGAGCTCGCCGACCTCGCGCACGACGCGCTCCGCTGGTACCCGCGCCTCCGCGAGCGCCCGCAGCGGTGGGTGCTGGTGGACGCAGCGCCGAAGATCCTGGCGGAGATCCCGACGAGGCTCGGCGACTACGCGGCGAGGGAGCTTGCCCGCCGCGGCGTCGAGATCCACGTCTCGACGACGCTCGAGTCGTTCGACGGCACGGAAGCCGTCCTCTCGAACGGCGAGCGGATCCCGGCGCGGACGCTCGTCTGGACGGCGGGCGTGAAGGCGAGCCCCACCCTCGGCGTCTTCGGGATGCCCCTGGACGAGCGCGGGCGCGTTCGAGTCGATCCGCTCTTGCGGGTGGAGGGCCGCGAGCGCGTCTGGGCGCTCGGCGACTGCGCCGCGGTCCCGAACGAGGCCACCCCCGGGCGGTTCGATCCTCCCACGTGTCAGCACGCGCTCCGCCAGGCGCGGCGGCTCGCGCGGAACCTCGGCGGCGGCGAGCAGCCGTACCGCTACCGGATGCTCGGCCAGGTGGCGACGCTCGGGCGCTACAAGGGGATCGCCGACGTCATGGGCGTCCGCGTCCGCGGCTTCCCCGGCTGGTTCATCACCCGGAGCTACCACCTCTTCCAGTTGCCGCTGCTCTCGCGCAAGCTCCGCGTCGTCGTCGACTGGACGACGTCGCTCTTCTTCCGGCGCGACATCGCCGAGCTCTCCGGGCTCGGCCACCCGCACCGGCTCGGAGACTGACGTCTAGCGCAGCGTCTTGAGGGCGGCGGCAAGCGACTGCTTCGACGCGAGCACGCCCGCGAAGAGGTCGCCCTCGCGCGCGACGCGATCGAGCACGGCCTCCATCGTGAACGCCGCCGGGTCGAGCGACTCGTTCACCTCGTCCCAGCGCAGCGGCGTCGAGACCGGCGCGCCCGGCTTGGGCCGCACCGAGTACACCGACGCGATCGTCTTCCCCTCGCCGTTCTGGTTCGAGTCGATCAGGACGCCGCGTCGCTTCGCCTTCGTCCACTCCGTGGTCGCGAGGCCGGGGTGCGCGCGTGCGAGCGCGCCCGCGACGATCTCCGAGAACTCGCGCGTCTGCGCGTAGGTGTGCCGCCGGGCCACGGGGACGAGGATGTGGATCCCCTCGGAGCCGCTCGTCTTCGGGAACGACTCGAGCCCGAGCAGGTCGAGCATCTGCTTGATCAGGAGCGCGACCTGGATCGTCTCCGGGAAGCCGACGTCGGGCGAGGGGTCGAGGTCGAAGAGCACCCAGTCGGGCCGCGACGGCTTGTCGACGCGCGAGTACCACGTGTTCATGTCGATGCAGCCCATGTTCACCGTCCAGAGCAGGGCGAGCTCGTCGTTCACGAGCGGGAAGTCGATCACCCGCCGCTGCGGCGGCCGGTCCCGCGTCGACGCCTCGAACGGCCGCGTCGGGATCCAGTCGGGCATGTGCTTGGGGGCGTCTTTCTGGAAGAAGAACTTCCCCTGCCAGCCGTCGGGATAGCGCTTCATCGTGAACGGCCTGTCTTGCAGGTGCGGCACGAGCACCGGCGCGATGTCGCGGTAGTACGCGAGCAGGTCGCCCTTCGCGATCCCCTCCTCGGGCCAGAACGGCTTGTCGAGATTCGACAGCTTCAGCAGCCGCTT
>DASUCN010000204.1:0-2748 GCA_036276015.1 Gaiellaceae bacterium
CGCCCTCGATCCGAAGTCCCTCCTCGCGGGAAAGCTCGGGCGGCAGGGTGGCGTAGGTCATCGGCGTCTCGATCGTCCCCGGAAGCACGGCGTTGCAGCGGATACCGAAGGGCCCGTAGTCGACGGCGACGCCCTTCGTGATCATGATCACCGCAGCCTTGGCCGCCTGGTAGGTGAAGTAGCGCGGGAAGGCTGCGATCCCCTGGATCGAGGAGATGTTGACGATGGATCCGGCTCGCTGCGGCACCATGCGCCGCACCGCCGTCGCGGTGCCGTACATCGGCCCGAGCTGCAGCACCCCCAGCCCGCGGGCGATCTCCTCGGGAGTCACCTCGTGCGCGCCACCGACGATGTCGATCCCCGCGTTGTTGACCCAGTAGCGAAGCGGCGCCGCCGCCGCCGCGGCGTCCGCCGCGCGGACGTGCGTCTGCCAGGCGGAGACGTCGCCGTGCAGCGGCTCGAGCGACTGGCCGAGCCGCGTCACCGTCTCCTCGAGCTCTTCGAGAGCGTCGAGATTCCAGTCCACCGCGACCACGTGGACCCCTTCGGCGATCAGCTTGAGCGCGATCGCCTTCCCGATCCCCATCGCCGCCCCGGTGACGACGCACGATCGCATTTCCTGCTCCCCGGGGGCGGTCATTCCTCGAGTCTAGAGCGCTGCTCCGGCTGCTTGACGGGGCTTCGCAAAAGCCATAGCCTCGCGAACAATCGTTTGCTTTGTTGGCCGGGTTCATCGGCTTGACCCAAGGAGAAAACGTGGATCCGCTCGCTCGCCCACTCTCGCGTCGCCAGCTGCTCCGCTACGGGGCAGGCGGACTCGCCCTCACCGGACTCGGTCCGCTGCTCGCCGCCTGCGGCGGCAGTGACTCCGAGACCGCCGCCGACGGCGGGACGCTCACCGGTGAGATGGACCTGTGGTGGTGGGGCGAGCAGGAAGCAGTCGGCCTCAAGAAGTGGGTCGAGGAGACGAACGCGAAGTTCAAGGCCGAGGTCGGCCCGTCGGTGAAATCGAACCTGCTCGATACGGGCCAGGTGATCTCCCAGTTCGCAAACGCCGCTGCGGCCGGCAAGCCGCCGGACGTCCAGTTCCTCTGGAACGGGATCTACCACATGGAGAACGCCTGGCTGGGGTACCTGGAGCCGCTCGACGGCGTCGTTTCCGACGACGTGCTCAAGCGGTCGGGCGCCACTGCGCTGTCGACGTTCGAGGGCAAGCAGTACCGCGTCGGCTGGTACGCGATCGGGATGGGCATGGCCTACAACAAGAACCTCTTCGAGAAGGCCGGCCTCGACGCCGACTCCCCGCCCGAGACCTGGGACGAGCTGCTCGCCGCCGGAGAGAAGCTGAAGGGGATCGACGTCAGCCCGATCGGCGGGGGCGTCAAGGACGGCTATCTCGGCGAGTGGTGGCTGGGCCAGGGGCTGACGCAGAACCTCGATTCGCCGGCCGACGCGATCAAGCTCTTCATCGGAGAGCTGGACTGGCGCGAGCCGAAGTATCACGAGCACTGGACGCGACTCGAGGAGCTGCACAAGGCGGGGTTCATCAACGACGACATCAACTCGCTCGAGCTGTACCAGGGCATCCAGCTGATGGACACGAACAAGCTCGCGATCACGACGAGCGTCTCGACGCTGCTGCCCGCCTCGCAGAAGGCGCTCGGCGAGGACGGGGTCGGTTTCATGGTCATGCCGGTCTTCGGGAAGGGCGAGCTCGCCGGAAAGCCGTTGCTCGACTCCCAGGGGTTCGGGATCCCGAAGAAGGCGAAGCACAAGGAGGCAGCAGCCCGGTGGCTCGAGTTCATCCACTCGGAGGAGCGGGTGAATGCGCTGTACGAGACGGTCGAGCAGGTCCCCACGAACGAGAGCTTCGACCCGGACTCGATCACGAACCCGCTGATCAAGAGCTTCCACGAGCGCTGGATCGCCGGAGAGCACCTTCCGTACGTCCCGAACCTGATGCCCACGCTGTTCTGGAGCGACGCGATGTTCGTCGCCTCCCAGAAGATCCTCAACGGAACCATGACCGGCGAGCAAGCAGGGGAGCTCGCAGTCGAGATCACCGACAAGTGGAAGAAGCGGAATCCCGACCTGGTGGAGAACTACGCGAAGTGGTCCGATGACCTCGCGGACGCATAACGCAACGAGTGAAGTGCGCTAGCCGCGTCGTACGAAGGGCGGTCTCGTGCTGAGGACGCGCCCGTGGGTCCCGTACCTGTACGTCGCACCGATGTGCGCACTGCTGGCACTGATCTTCGGCTACTCGCTCGTCCGGGTCTTCGACTTCAGCGGCCGGTTGATCCGGGGCGCCAGCGGCCCCTGGACCGGCTTTCTGAACTACGAGCTCGTGCTCGAGGACCCAACGTTCCGGAAGGCAGCCCAGAACAGCGCCCTCCTCCTGCTCGCCGTGCCGATCCTGACGGCGAGCTCGCTGCTCGTCTCGGTGCTGCTGTTCGACCGGGTGCGCGGCTGGCGCATCTACCGCTCCGCCGTCTTCCTCCCGTACATCCTCGCCATCCCCGTCGTCGGAATCGTGTTCAGCTACATCCTCCAGTTCAACGGCGTCCTGAACGAGATCCTGCGGGGGCTCCACCTCGAGCCGCTCGCGCTCGACTGGCTCGGCGACGAGCGGCTCGCGCTCTGGAGCGTCCTCTTCGTGATCGTCTGGCGCGAGGTCGGGTTCGGGATCGTCGTCTTCTTCGCGCGACTGATGTCGCTGGACGAGTCGACGCTCGAGGCGGCGCAGAT
>DASUCN010000205.1:0-8132 GCA_036276015.1 Gaiellaceae bacterium
GTCGCGCGTTCTCCCGGCCGATGTTCGCCGTCGACCTGTCGGGAATCACGCCCGGGACCTCCACGGGCCATTCGGGTCGCCAGTGTGTGACCGCCTTCCGGATCAGCATGACGAGCACGACGACGAGCACGAGCGGGTTGATCAACGCGCCCGCGAGGAAGGCAAGGACTCGCTGCCCCGCCCCTCCCGGGCCCCACGCGCCGCGCCGCAAGAGCCAGTAGGGAAGCGTGAAGAACGGCCAGACGAGCACGCTCAGAAGGAACACCGACCAGCGTGCGATCGGCGACGCTGCCGAGGCGAGCGCGGGGATCAGGCGGGTGGTGACGCGCGCCACGCCGAAGAACACGAGCAGGACGCCGATGCCGATCCAGAGCAGAACGCCGGTCGTTCCGAGCCCCGGCACGAAGAGTCCGTAGAGCAGGGCGGCGAACCCCAGTGCGCCCGAGACGAGGGCACCGACCGTTCTCGACGGGAAGAGCGAGCAGCCGAAGAGGACGAGGAGGAGCCCGACGACGGTCAGCAGGACCGTGACCAGCGTGTTCCCCGGCGACTGCGAGATCGCGAACGCGCCGAGAATCGCACCGATTGCCGTCGCGACGACTGCGAGCCGGTTGCTCCGAAGCACGTCGAGCGGCTCGCCCGGGAGTGACGCTCCCTCCCGTACGGCCGCGATCGGGGGCACGGTCGTCGCGCGGAACCCCGGGTAGATGCTCGCGAGGACCGTGACGACGATGCCCGCTCCGAGCGCGACGACGATCGTGCGCGGCTCGAAGACCAGGCCCGTGTTGGGGAGCGTGAAGCCGACGGCGTCGAAGAGCTGGAACAGCCCTTTCGCGAGCAGCAGCCCGAGGAAGAGCCCGACGATCGAGGCGACCGCTCCGACGACGAGTGCCTCTACCAGGACGGATCCGAGGATCTGCCGGTTCGTGGCGCCGATCGTCCGCAGCGTCGCAAACTCTCGCGTCCGTTGGGCGATCGTGATCGAGAGCGAGTTCGCGATCACGAAGGAGCCGACGAAGAGTGCGATGCCGGCGAACGCGAGCAGGAAGGTCTGCAGGAACGAGATGAACTCGTTCGTCTCGTCGGCGTCCGCCTGCGCCTGCTCCTCCCCGGTCTTGATCTGGGTGTCGGGGGGAAGGATCTCCTCGACCTGCGCGACGAGCTCGGCCGGAGGCACGTCCGGCTTCGACGCGATCGCGATCTCGTCGAGCTTGCCGACCTTGCCGAACAGCCGCTGCGCCGTCGGAAGGTCGAAGCCTGCGAGGGTCGCGCCGCCGATGGAGAGACCCGAGGCGAACTCGAAGATGCCGGCGAGTCGGAGCCGCTCGACCGGCCCCTCAGCCTGGACGCCGATCCTCTCGCCGACCTCGAAGCCTTCCTTCGACGCCGTCGCCTGATCGACCGCAATCTCGTTCGGGCCTGGCCACGTGCCCTCGCGAAGCGTCAGCGGGTTGAACTGCGACTCGCCGTTCGCGATCGAGAAGCCGAGGTTCGGCGCACCGCCGGACACGACCGCCTTGCCGTCGTCACCGATGAGCTGCGTCGCGTCGGAATCGACGCTCCCCTCCGCCTCCGCCACCGCCGGCAGCGCCCGCACCTCCTCGAGCAGGCCGTCGTCGAACGTCGGCTCGGTGACGCCGCTTCCGTCACTCAGGTCGAAGGCCGACCTGCCGGTGATCACCGCGCTCGACCCCTTGCGGATCTCGCTGAAGACGCGGTCGAACGCCTGGTCGATCGAGTCCGTGAGGACGTACGTGCCGCTGATCATCGCGACGCCGAGCACGATCGCGATCGCCGTGAGCGCGGTGCGCAGCTTGCGGCTCAGCAGCCCGCGGATGGCGAAACGGCCCACGGGGGAAGCGTAGTGAGAACGCGCGCCGAAGCGCCGGCGGGTCAGACCCGTGGGGTCTGACCCTGAAGCGGAGTGGGGTCAGACCCGTGGGGTCTGACCCTGAAGCGGAGTGGGGTCAGACCCATAGGGTCTGACCCCACCGTTCCCATCACTCGTACGCGATCGCCTCGAGCGGGTTCAGCTTCGCCGCACGCCTCGCGGGCATGATCGCCGCGAGGATCCCGATGATCACGGCGACGATCGTGAGCACGATCAGCTGGCCCCACGGGATCGCGAAGCGCACGTCGTACTCGGACAGGGCGCGGTTCACCAGCAACGCGAGGAAGATCCCGAGCGGAAGGCCGATCGCCGCACCGATGAGCGCGGTGATGATGCTCTCCTGGCGGATCATGCGCCGCACCTGGCGCCGCGTCATCCCGATCGCGCGCAGCATCCCGATCTCACGGGTCCGCTCGTACACCGAGAGGACGAGCGTGTTGATCATCCCGAAGACGCTCACGAAGACCGCGAGCGTGAGCATCACGTAGAGGAACGAGATGAACTGGTTGAAGTCGGAGTCCTCCCGCTGGATCCACTCCTCGCGGGTCTCGAGCTGCGTGTCGGGGTACCCGGAGAGCGCGGCCTCCATCTGCGCGCGGCCCTCGTCCGTCGACTCTCCCGCGACGTTCGCCCACGTCCAGCGGTTTCGCGGACGGTCGTAGAGCGAGTCGAACAGCTCGGTCGACACGTTGACGCTCTCGAGCAACGGGTAGAAGGGCGGCGGCTCGAACGTGCCGACGACGGTGACATCGGCCGTCCGGTCGGCGGTCGAGCGGATCGTCACCGTGTCGCCGACGGAGACGTCGTGATCTTCCGCCCAGTTCGAGCTGACGACCGCGTTCGTCTTCCCGAGCGTCGCGAGCACGCTGTCGTCACCGTCCTTCCACAGAAAGCGGTACGCCTCGGCGATCGAGTCTGGCTCGATGCCTCCGATCTCGGCGGTCTCGCCGTCGACCTGGCCCGCATCGGAGCGCACGCTCGTGACGACCTCTGGAACGGGCGACGCGGCGAGGGCGTCACCTGCGGCCGCCACGAACGGTGTGTAGCCGTCGAGCGCCGTGACGACGTAGTCCGCGATCACCTGCTCCTCGATCGCCTCGCGATTCGACGCCTTCATCCCGTTGGTGAGTGTCGCGATGAAGGCGACGAGGGCGATGCCGATCATGAGCGCAGCGGCAGTCGCTGCCGTGCGTCCGGGATTGCGGACCGAGTTCCCGCTGGCGAGACGACCGGCGACGCCTCCCGCGCGCCGTGCCGGCGCGCCCACCACGGTCGCGATCGGGCGGACGAGCTTCGAGGAGAGCATCGCCACGCCGAGGAAGAGCAGGAGCACGCCCCCGGCGATCGAGAGCAGCCGGTCGCCGGTGCCGAGCTCGTCGGTGAACATCGCGCGCGCGAGCAGGAGCAGCGAGCCCACGATCACGACAGCCGCGACCCACGGCGTGAAGCGGTGGAAGCGACCCTGTGGAAGCGTCGCCCCCTCGCGGACGGCCGAGATCGGCGGCACCCGCGTCGCGCGGATCGCGGGGAAGAGCCCGGCGACCAGCGTGATCCCGACTCCGACGAGGAGCGCCACGACCACGGTTCGCGTCTTGAAGACCCGCTCCGCAGTCGGAAGGTCGACGCCGAGAGATCCGAACAGGGCCTCGATCCCCTCTCCGAGCGCGACGCCGAGCCCGAGCCCGATGAGCGACGCGAGGAGCCCGATGACGAGCGACTCGAGGATCACGGACAGGAGCACCTGACGGCGCGACGCACCGAGCGTCCGCAGCGTCGCGAACTCGCGCGTCCGCTGCGCGACCGTGATCGAGAAGGTGTTGAAGATGACGAATGCGCCGACGAACAGGGCGATCGCGCCGAACGCGAGGAGGAAGTAGCGGAAGATCGAGGTGAACTCGCTCACCTCGTCCGCCTGCTCTTCGGCCTCGGCGGTCGCGCTCACGACTTCGGCGTTCTCGGGAAGGGCCGGAGCGATCGCGGACACCAGGTCGTCTTCGGAGAGTCCCTCCTCCGCAGCGACCGAGATCACGTCGTACTGGTTCTCCCGGCCGAGGAGCTTCTGCGCCGCCGCGATCGTGAAGACCACGAAGCTGATGCCACCGAGGCTGTCGACCTCCCCGTACTTCGCGACGCCGACGATCTCGAACGACTGCTTCGGCTGGAGCGTCGAGATCTCGACCGCTTCGCCGACGGCGTAGTCGTGCTTGTCCGCCGTCCCCACGTCGATGACGACCTCGTTCTCGGCCGCGGGCCAGCGGCCCTCGAACAGGTTCAGGGGATTGAACTGGGCGAGCGCGGGATCGGTGTCGATGCCGAACCCGAGCGTCGGCCAGCCTTCCGAGTTGAGCGCCTCGCCCTCGGGCGTGAGGATCTTCGTGTTCCGCTCGTCGCTCACGCTCCCGGTCGCGAGCGCGACTCCCTCGACGCCGCGCACGACGTCCAGCAGCGACGCTTCGACGGGCGGCGGCGGAGGCTTCTCGCCGTCGATCGAGATGTCGAGCCCCTTGCCCGTCACCACCGCATCGGTCCCCGCGTACGAGTCGACGAGGAGGTTGTTGAACGCCCGCTGGACCGTGTCCGTGAGGATGTAGGTCCCGCTGATCATCGCGACGCCGAGGACGATCGCGATGCCGGTCAGGACCGCGCGGAGCTTGCGCCCCGCGAGGCCGCGAAGGGCAACCTTGACCATCAGGCCGCCGCGAGCTCCTCGAGCACCGCGTGGATCGTGTGCGCGTCGCACTCGCCGAGCTCGCGCACGATCGCGCCGTCGGCGAGGAACAGGACGCGGTGCGCGACGGCCGCCGCCCGCGCGTCGTGTGTGACCATGACGATCGTCTGCCCGTACTCGTCGACCGAGCGCCGGAGCAGCTCGAGGATCTCACCGCTCGTCGTCGAGTCGAGGTTTCCGGTCGGCTCGTCGGCGAAGAGGACGGTCGGTCTGGAGATGAGCGCGCGCGCAATCGCCACGCGCTGCTGCTGGCCGCCGGAGAGCTCGGACGGCCGATGCGAGAGCCGCTGCTCGAGGCCGACGTCCGCGACCAGCTGCTCGAGCCACCCGTCTTGCGGCTTCTCGCCCGCGATCGTCAGCGGGAGCAGGATGTTCTCCTTCGCGTCGAGCATCGGCAGGAGGTTGAAGAACTGGAACACGAACCCGATGTGCTCCCGCCGGAGCTTCGTGAGGTCGTTGTCGCCCAGCGTCGTGATCTCCGTCCCGGCGATCCCTACCGAGCCGGACGTCGGCTTGTCGAGGCCCGCGAGGATGTGCATCAGGGTCGACTTGCCCGAGCCCGACGGCCCCATGACCGCGGTCGCCTTGCCCGGCGCGATGTCGACGCTCACGCCGCGGAGCGCGTCGACCGCCGTGTCGCCTTCTCCGTACCGGCGTGTCACGTCTCGCGCGACGACGACGGCGCCGTTCTGACTCTCGCTCATGCTTTCGGCCTCCCGTTCTCGTGAACGGTGAAGGCTACAAGTCATGGGCCGTACGCCAAGGAGCTGGTGCTCGAGACCTCCCGAGTGCGGATTCAGCCGTCCGCACCGGCGACCGATAATCGGCACAGCGTGGCCACCCGTGTCGAGATCCGCCAGCTCCTGGAGCGAGCCCGCGCGAGTACCGACGAGGTCCTCGCGCCGGTTCCGGACGACGAGCTCGCCGCGCAGATCTCTCCGCTTGCGCCGCCCCTCGTCTGGACACTGGCCCACATCGCCTACTTCGAGGAGCTGTGGATCCTGCGGGCCGTGGGCGGTCGACCGCCCGGTGCCGACCTCCATCGCGACGTCTACGACGCCTTCCGGCGCGAGCGCCAGAACGGCTCGCGGCTGCCGCCGCTGCGCGCCGAGCCCGTTCGGGCGTACGCGGAGGACGTCCGCGAGCGCGCGCTCGACCTCCTCGAGCAACTCGATCTCGACAGCCCGCACGCACTCGTCCGGCGCGGCTTCGTCTTCGGTCTCGTCGTCCAGAACGAGCTCCAGGCGCAGGAGGCGATGCTCGAGACGCTCCAGCTTCGGTCGGGTCGCTCGTACCCGGTTCCTTCGACCTCGAGTCCGGATCGGGCCCCGGCGGGCCCGAACGAGATCCACGTCCCGGGCGGCGCCTTCACTCTCGGCGCAGAGCACGAGCCGTGGGCGTACGACAACGAGCTCGAGCCCCACGAGGTCGAGCTGGCCCCCTTCGTCATCGACCGAGCGCCGGTCACGAATGCCCAGTTCATCGAGTTCGTGGACGGGCGCGGCTATCGCTCGCGGAAGGTCTGGAGCGACGCCGGCTGGGAATGGCGAGAGCGCGAGGATGCCCGGGCGCCGCTCTACTGGGAAGGTGGAACGGACGGCTGGGAGCGCGTTCGCTTCGGAGTACGAGAGCCGCTGCCGCCCAGCGAGCTTGTCCAGCATGTCTCCTTCTACGAGGCCGAGGCGTTCGCGAACTGGGCGGGCAAGCGGCTCCCGACCGAGGTCGAGTGGGAGCGAGCCGCTGCCTGGCACGACCACGAGGGCAAGTTCCGCTACCCGTGGGGTCAGGCGTGGATGGGATACGAGGCCAGCCTCGACCGGCGGCGCTTCTCCCCCGCGCCCGCCGGCTCGTACGCCGGGGGCGTCAGCCCGGTCGGCTGTGTGCAGATGGGCGGCGACGTCTGGGAGTGGACGTCCTCGACCTTCCACGCGTACCCAGGATTCGTCGCGTTCCCCGGACCCGAGTGCTCCGAGGTGAACTTCGGCGACGAGGTGCGCGTATTGCGCGGCGGGTCGTGGGCCACAGACGGGCTCGTCGCACGCGCGTCGCTCCGTCGCTGGGAACATCCGAGCCGGCGCGAGATCTTCGCCGGCCTCCGCCTCGCGCGCGACGCGTGAACCACCTCAGTCGCCGCGGAGACGGGCCGCGACGGTCTCGGCACCGCCGTTTGCGAGCGCGGAGCGCATGGCTTCACGACCGGCGTGGGCGGCCCGGTCGAGCGCGGAGAACTCACGCATCGCCACGTCCTGGACGTCCGGCGTCACGAGCAGGTCGGCGAGCCGCCGGTTCTGCTCGGCTCGCTCGACGCTGCCGAGGACGGTCGCGCGCGACAGCGTCTCCATGATCGAGGGCAGTGCAGGAGAGGACGACGCATCGACCTCGTCCAGCCGTCGGATGACGTCGACGGCGACGATCGGGCCCTCGTCCTCCGCGGCCATGACGTCGACGGGGAGGTTGTTGAGGACGCCTCCGTCGACGAGGAGCTTGCCGGGACGGGAGAGCGGAGGCACGAGCCCCGGGATCGACATGCTCGCGCCGACGGCCTCGAGCAGGAGGCCGCTTCGGTGGACGATCGTCCGGCTCCTGAGGAGATCGGCGCTGACCGTGAACAACGAGATAGGCAGCTCCTCGACGACGGTCTCGCCGAAGACACGCTCGAGCATCTTCCCGGCCTTGCGGGAGCGGATGAGCGAGACGCGCGGAAGCGTGTAGTCGTTGAAGGGCGAGCGCCGGACGAGCTCCTCGCGACAACGGGCCCTCATCTCGTCCGTGCCGAGGCCGCTCGCGTGCATTCCGGAGATGAAGGCGCCGATGCTGCAGCCACCGATCCTGTCGATCTCGAACCCGGCCTCGTCGAGCGCCTCGATGGCGCCGATGTGCGCGTAGCCGCGAGCGCCGCCGCCCGAGAGCACGATGCCGAGCGCGCGTCCGACGAGCCTGCGGACGACGCGCGTCATCGACCCGCGATCGAGATGGTGTACCGCGCGTGGCTGGAGATCTAGGATCAGCTGGACCAGCTGCGCCCGCGGTAGCGACTCGACGACGACGAGATCCGCCCCGGCCGGAACACCGCTGGCGCGGTCGGCTCCCGGCGCCGCGAGGACGACACGCCGGTCGGACTGCCGCGAGCAGAAGGAGCTCCAGTCGGCATCCGCACCGGTGTCGACGAGCAGGACGTGGTCGTGCTCGCGCTCTGCGCGATCGAGGACGGATGCGGGATCCTCCGCGACCTCTCCTCCGCTGAGCACGGCCACCGACCCGTGGGACGCCAGTGCCTCTCCCAGCGAACGTGCGTGATCGTCCACCGAGACCGCCTCGCCGAGCGCACGCACCGAGATGACGGCCGGGCGCGGCGAGGTCGTCGCGAGCCCACCGCTCTCCTGGAGCTGCGCCGCGAGCGTTCTCGCCACCGCGACGGCCAGGCCACTGTCACGTTCGAGGAGGCCGATGAACACGTCCGCGTCGAGCTCGAGCAGCTCTCCGTCCCGGACCGCCTGCACCGTCGCGGAGCGC
>DASUCN010000206.1:0-3535 GCA_036276015.1 Gaiellaceae bacterium
TGTCGTCGACCGGACTTTCCGTGCGGGCGAGAAGTTCGCGCGGGTGCACACCGAGGTGAAGAACGTCCAGTACCTGTACGACGACGGCTCCGAGGCACACTTCATGGACGAGGAGACGTACGAGCAGTTCGGGCTCCCGCACGCCGAGGTCGCCGACGAGCTCGCCTACCTCCCGCCGTCGAGCTCGGTGCAGATGCTCCAGGTGAACGGCAAGCCGTCGGGGATTCAGCTCCCCGCGTCCGTCGAGCTCGCCGTGGCGCAGACCGAGCCCGCGGTCCGTGGCGACACCGTCACCAACGTGACGAAGCCCGCGACGCTCGAGACCGGCGCCGTCGTCCAGGTGCCGCTCTTCGTGGACACGGGCGAGCGGATCAAGGTCGATCCCCGCGAGGGCCGCTACATCTCCAGAGCCTGACCTCCGGGCGGAGGCTCGGTAAGGTCCGGAGCCGTGCCGAAGCTCGTCGATACGACAATCAGGCTGCTCTCGCAGGAGCCCCTCGCCGGCAAGCTCCCGACCGCGGAGGTGCTCCGCGTCGCGGAGATCCTCGACGGTGCCGGCTTCGCCTGCCTCGAGGTCTCGGGCGGGGGCGTCTTCGACGCCACCGTCCGGCGGCGCGTCGAGAGCCCGTGGGAGCGCATCCGCGCGATCAAGGCGCGGGTGCAAACGCCGCTCGGCATCGCGCTCCGCGGACGTTTCCTCGTCGGCTCGCGACCTGTCTCCGGTGACATCGTGGGCCGTTTCGTCGCGTGCGCTGCCGACAACGGCATCGACGTCTTCCGCCTGCACGATCCGCTCAACGACGTCTCGAACCTGCGCGAAGCCGGTGCGGCGATCACGAGCGCGGGCGGCGCCTTCCACGCCGGGCTCGTCTACAGCCCAGGGCGAACCGGCGAGACCGACACGCTCGTCGATCAGGCGCGCAAGCTCCCCGAGCTCGGCGCGACGCGTGTCCTCGTGAACGACCCGACCGGCGCGCTCGTGCCGCACCGCGCGCAGGAGCTCGTGGCGCGGATCAAGGAGGCGAGCGAGCTCCCCGTGGGCTTCTACGTGCAGGGCTCCGCCGGCGTCGGGCTCGCGTCCGCGCTCGCCGCGGTGGACGCAGGCGCGGATCTCATCGCGACGGCGGTCTACCCGCTCGCCCTCACGCTGCACCGCGTTTCCGGCGAGTCGGTCGCCGAGTCGCTGCAGGGAGTCGGCCACGCGCCCGGCCTGGACGTGGACAAGCTGTGGGAGGCTGCGGACGTCATCGACGAGTGGATCGGGGACGAGCCCGTCGCGCCGGTCGCTCCGCGCATCGCGGTGCGTGCGGCGGAGTACGACCTGCCGGCCGGACTGGTCGCCGCACTCGACGTGCACCTTCGGGCGCACGCTGCCGCCGACCGGCTGCTCGAGGTGCTCGAAGAGGTCGGCCGTGTCCGCGCCGAGGCGGGCTGGCCGCCGCTCGCGGCGCCGATCGGCCAGATCCTCGCCTCGCAGGCCCTGCTGCACGTCCTCGAAGCGCGTCGCTACGGCTCGGTCATCGACGAGTTCCGCGACCTCGTCCAGGGCGTCTACGGCGAGACACCGGAGTCCGTCGACCCGAGCGTCGAGCGCGCCGTCGCGCTCCTCGCCCCCGCGAGGCAGCTGGCCGAGGATCCCGTCACGACCGAAGACGTGCGCGAGCAGGCCGAGGGGCTCGCGGCGAGCGAGGAGGAGCTCGTCCTCATCGCGATGTTCGGCTCGGACGCCGAGGAGCTCCTCAAGGTCATCCGTGGCCGTCATTCGCGCGGGTCCGTGCTCGTCGCGGAGGACGCCGACGCCGAGCGCGGGGCGCGCATCCGCGAGCTCGTGAAGATCGTGCAGGAGTCGGGCGTGGGGGAGATCGAGATCGAGGACGAGGGCATGCGCGTGTCCGTGCGGCGCGCCGACGAGCCGGTCACGACGCTCGCGGTTCCGGTCGGCGCGAGCGTCGAGCCGGTGGAGGCGCCGGCACCCGCATCGTCCACGTCCGACGGCGTGGTGCGGGTCGAGTCCCCGATGGTCGGTGTCTTCTATCGCGCGCCGAACCCCGGGGCTCCTGCGTTCGTGGACGTCGGCGACACGGTGGTCCCGGGCCAGGTGCTCTGCGTACTGGAGGCGATGAAGCTCTTCAACGAGCTGAAGGCGGAGAGCGCAGGCGTCGTGAAGACGATCCACGCCGAGAACGCGCAGCCCGTCGAGTACGGTCAGCTCCTGTTCGAGCTCGAGCCCGTGCCCTCGGCACCCGTGGTCTAGGCGCGACATGTTCGACCGAGTGCTCGTCGCGAACCGGGGCGAGATCGCCGTGCGCGTCATCCGCGGTCTGCACGAGCTCGGCATCGAGGCTGTCGCCGTGTACTCGACGGCCGACCGCGACGCGCTCCATGTCGAGCTGGCCGATCAGGCCGTCTGCATCGGACCGCCGTCTGCGACGGACAGCTACCTGCGGATCGCGAACGTGGTCGCGGCCGCGGAGACGACGGGGTGCGCGGCCGTGCATCCGGGGTACGGATTCCTCGCGGAGAACGCCGACTTCGTGCGCGCGTGTGAGGACAACGACCTCGTGTTCATCGGGCCGACGGCGGACGTCGTCGAGCAGATGGGAGACAAGGTGCGCGCGAAGGAGGTGCTGCACGCTGCCGGGGTCCCGCTCGTGCCCGGGTCGGACGGAACGACGGGCCTCGACGATCTGCGGGAGGCGGCGGAGAGCGCCGGCTTCCCCATCCTCCTCAAGGCCGCAGCCGGCGGCGGCGGCAAGGGCATGCGGCGTGTGGAGTCCGCCGACGAGCTCGAGGGGGCGTTCTCCGCCGCGAGCACAGAGGCCGAGGCGGCCTTCGGCGACGGCTCGCTGTACGTCGAGAAGCTCGTGGCGCCCGCGCGGCACATCGAGATCCAGGTGCTCTGCGACGCCCAGGGAGGTGTCCTCACGCTCGGTGAGCGCGAGTGCTCGATCCAGCGACGGCACCAGAAGCTCGTCGAGGAGTCACCGTCGCCTGCGCTCGGTCCGGAGACGCGCGAGGCGATGGAGGCGACCGTCGAGCAGGCGTGCCGCGCGATCGGGTACCGAAACGCGGGCACCTTCGAGTTCCTCGTCGATCCGGAGGGCGCCTTCTACTTCATCGAGGTCAACTGCCGCCTGCAGGTCGAGCATCCGGTCACGGAGCTCGTCACGGGGATCGACATCGTGCGGGAGCAGGTTCGGATCGCCGCGGGCGAGCCGCTCGCCGCGACGGGTCGCGCGACACGCTCCGGGCACGCCATCGAGATCCGCATCAACGCCGAGGATCCCGCGCGTGGGTTCGTGCCGGCACCGGGCACCGTGACGCGATTCGAGGTTCCCCTTGGCCCCGGAGTCCGCGTGGACACGGCCGTCCGCTCAGGGTCCGAGATCCCGCCGTATTACGACTCGATGATCGCGAAGCTCGTCGTGTGGGACGACTCACGCTCCGCGGCCATCACCCGCACCGAACGCGCACTCCGCGAGCTGACGGTCGAAGGGATTCCCACGACGCGCGACCTGGCCCTCGACATCCTCGC
>DASUCN010000207.1:0-6075 GCA_036276015.1 Gaiellaceae bacterium
CCGCCGGTGTCGGCGTGGTCGTCGAGGTTGCTCCCGGCATGAACGCCGACCTCGACGCGGCCGTGCTCGCCCCGAACGGCACCGTGGCGGTGTACGCGGCCGACGGTGGTGCGGAGCTGCCCGTCTCCTGGCCGCTCATGCAGAACAACGTCGCGTATCGGTTCGTCCTCGTCTACACGGTGCCCGCAGCTGCGAAGGACGCGGCAGTCGCCGACGTCTCCGCGGCGGTCGCCGACGGCGCCCTTCCGGTCGGTGAGGAGGCGGGGCTCCCTCTCCATCGCTTCCCGCTCGAGCAAGCCAGCGATGCGCACGCAGCCGTCGAGGCCGGAGCGGTCGGCAAGGTGCTGATCGACCTTTCCTAGTCCGGCTTCGGCGTCGTCCAGTCCTGCGACAGCCTGTCGAGCACGTACGCCCGCGCACCGGAGATCGGGATCCGCTCCTGGGCGAGCGAGTCGCGATCGC
The DNA here is from genome assembly GCA_036276015.1 of Gaiellaceae bacterium. Lineage (GTDB taxonomy): Bacteria > Actinomycetota > Thermoleophilia > Gaiellales > Gaiellaceae > GMQP-bins7. The sequence continues at coordinate 463 of DASUCN010000207.1, forward strand.
GGATCGTGACCGTGTCGTCCTCGAGCGTCTGGTCGTCGATCGTGAGGGCGTAGGGCGTGCCGATCTCGTCCTGCCGTCGGTAGCGGCGGCCAATCTGCCCGGAGTCGTCGTACTCCGCGACGACCGCGCGGCGCAGCTCCTCGTAGAGAGCGCGAGCCTTCGAGACCATGTCCTCGTTCTTCGCGATGAGCGGGAGCACCGCGACCTTGACGGGGGCGAGCGCGGGGTGGAGGCGAAGCACCGTCCGCTCACGGTCGGCGACGACCTCCTCGTCATACGCGTCGACCATGAACGCGAGCATCGAGCGGTTCACGCCGAGCGCCGGCTCGACGACGTGCGGCGTGTAGCGCTCCTCGCCGTCGACCCACTCGAGCTTCGTCCCGGACGCCTGGGTGTGCGCCGTGAGGTCGAAGTCGCCGCGGTGCGCGATGCCCTCGAGCTCCGACCAGCCGATCGGGAAGAGGTACTCGATGTCGCTCGTCGCGGACGAGTAGTGGGAGAGCTCCTCGGCGTCGTGCGGGCGCACCCTCACGTGGCTCCCGCGAAGCCCGTACCTGAGATGCCAGGCAAGCCGCTCCTCGACCCAGTAGGCGAACCACTCCTGTGCCTCCGCGGGCGGGACGAAGTACTCCATCTCCATCTGCTCGAACTCGAGCGTCCGGAAGATGAAGTTGCCGGGGGTGATCTCGTTGCGGAACGCCTTGCCGATCTGCGCGATGCCGAACGGCGGCTTGCGCCGCGCGATCTGAGCGACGTTCTTGAAGTTGACGAAGATCCCCTGCGCGGTCTCGGGGCGCAGGTACGCGTCGAGCCCCGTCTCTTCCAGCGCGCCGATCCTCGTCGAGAACATGAGATTGAAGTGCCGCGGCTCGGTGAGGTCGCACTGCTCCGTCTCGCCGGGTCGCTTGCTCGGGCGCTGCCCACACTGCGCGTCGTCCAGGTGATCGGCCCGGTAACGGCGCTTGCAGAAGCGGCAGTCGACGAGCGGGTCGGAGAAGCCGTCGACGTGCCCGGAGGCCTTCCAGACGTCGGGGTGAAGGATGATCGACGAGTCGAGCGCGACGATGTCATCACGCTCACGCACCATCGCCTCGAACCAGCGCGACTTGACGTTCTCCTTGAGCAGCACGCCGTAGTGGCCGTAGTCGTATGCCGAGCCGAGCCCGCCGTAGATCTCGCTCGAGGGGAATACGAACCCGCGCCGCTTCGCGAGGGAGACGATCTTGTCCATCGTGACGACGTCGGGCATCCGCGAGACGTTAGCGGCGCTAGCCTGCCGCGGATGGCCGACGATCGCGTACCCGTCGAGCTGCACATCGTCTCCGACTCGACGGGAGAGACGGCGCAGCGGCTCGTGCTCGCGCTCGAGGCCCAGTTCCCGGATCAGCCGTTCGAGGAGATCCGGCATCCCCGGGTTGAGAACGCGGACGACCTCCACATCGCCGTCCAGCAGGCGCGCGGCCGGCCGGCGGTCATGGTCTACACGCTCGTGGAGCCGGGTCTGCGCGATGCCATGCGCCAGCTCTGCCGCCGCGCGCGTGTCCACTACTGCGACCTCCTCGGGCACCCGATCGACTCCATCTCCCGCGTCGCGGGGGTCGCGGCGCGGATGGAGCCGGGCGCGCGTGCGCCGCTCGACTCGACCTACTTCAAGCGGATCGAGGCGATCGAGTTCGCCGTGAAGTACGACGACGGGGTGGGGAGGGGGCTGGACGAGGCCGACGTCGTGCTCGTCGGCGTCTCGCGCACGTCGAAGACGCCGCTCTCCATCTACCTCGGCTACCTCGGGCACAAGGCGGCGAACGTCCCCGTCGTCCGCGGCATCGACCCGCCGGAGGAGCTGTTCGAGATCGATCCGGCGAAGATCGTCGGCCTCACGATCGGCGCCGAGCGGCTCGCCGACATCCGGACCGCCCGAGTGAAGTCGATGGGTGCGCCGCGCAAGCGCTACGCCGAGCTTGAGTCCGTGTACGGCGAGCTCGAGGAGGCGACGAAGCTGCACAGGAAGCTCCGGTGCCCCGTGATCGACGTCTCCGAGCTGTCCGTCGAGGAGACCGCGATGCGGATCATCCGCCTCGTCGAGAAGCGGCGGCGTGCGGCGGCCAACGCGTGACGGACCCGCCCGATTCGCGCCCGTACGGCGCGCCGGGAGAGCCGCCCCTGCGCAATCCGTTCCGTCCTCCAGCCGGGGGCCGCGGAGACCTGCGCGAGAAGGGTTGGATCCCGTTCCGCTGGCTGGCGCTGTGGTGGTTCCTCATGCTCCTCGGCGATCTCGTCTTCTACGTCCTCCTCACGCCGATCTGGCTCGGCCTGAGGGTCGCGGCGTGGGTCGCAGAGCTGCGATCGCGGGTACGACGCTAGAGCGGACGCGCAACGAGGGGCGTCTCCGAGCCGGGCTCAACGCGGTAGCCACGCGCGCCCGGACGGGACGCCACGACCTCGCGGAGCTCGGTGCCGACGAAGTGGAACGCGGCGCCGTCGTCGGCCGCGTACCCGGCCGGGAAGCCGGCGTCGACGAGGGCGCGATAGACCGGGCGCCGCAGCTCCTCGCCGTCGTAGTGCGGGCAGAAGCTGCCGGGGAGGAGCCCGAGGCCGTCGTGAAGAGGATCGAGGCCGGCGGCGAACGAATCGGTGACGCAGCACTCGAACCAGCAGTTCGCGCCGGCGCTCATGCCGCCGAGGACGGCTCCGCGCTGCCAGGCCTCGCGCAGTGCCGCGTCGATCCCGTGGAGGCGCCAGACCGCGAGCGCGTTCGCCGTATTCCCTCCTGAGACGTACACGACGTCGGCCTCCGCGATCCGCTCGACCGGTCGGTCGGGAACGGCGAACAGCCGCACGCAGCTCGGCTCGCAGTCACGAGCCGCGAAGGCCTCGAAGAACGCCGCGATCGTGCCGTCCGAATCCCCTCCCGGCGTCGGGAGGAGGCAGATCCGGGGCCGGCGCGCAGCCGAGAGCGAGACCACGAAGTCGTCGAGAGCCGACTGCCGGTCCGACCTGAACCCCCCTCCGCCCATCGCCACGATCTGTCCGGGCACGCGGCCGAGTGTAGATCCCGCTCGCGAGATCTCTGCACATCTCGCCACGACGGTCGGGATGCGGTGAAGCGGTGACACGTGGGCGGCTGTAAGCCGGGGACTGCTCTCGCGCGGCCCTAGCGAAATGTCCCGATGAACCACGACCCGCCGAGGGCCCAGACAAGGACTAGGACGGTCGCGAGAACGTCAACCACCTCGCTCGTCTCCCCTTCTACACAGAAGCTAAACGGCGGACAGAGGCTCTTATCCGTGGAAGCCACGGAGCGAGCGCTCGACTCGGAGGCTCACGCGAGTCGGAGCCCGGCGCCTCGTAGAGACTCGTCGGGTGGTGAGGGGGCAGCCGTGACAGCCGCCCCCTCCCAGTGCTCACCTACGACGGGTCGCCCCCGCAGCCGGTCTTGTACGCCTGGTTGATCGCGCCGTTCTCGCCGGCCCGCTGCGATGCGTAATAGCCAACTCCTCCAAGCTCGTGACCAAGTGAGCCGTTTTCGGTCGCGTATGCCGCTCGATCCGTCCCGAAGCAGCCCGGGTTAGCAGGCTGCCCAGCGAAGGCTGCTCCTGCACCAATGACTCCGAGTACGGCCAGCGCCGTAAGCATGCCCAGCTTCCTATGCATCTTGCACCCCTTTCCGATACAGCGGCGGACGACGTTCGTATCGTCAAGCGCTCTCGCCTCATGACCCCCCAACGGGGGAGGAGGCGCCCCCTGGCGACATCGACGAGCACGACGACCGCGTAACCATGTGGATTCCGCGGTCTGCCGGCTGCCCGTATATTCCCCCCGCAAATGCGCTACGTCTTCGACTTCGCCGAGGACTCGGGCGGTGGCCGTGAGCTCCTCGGGGGGAAGGGGGTCGGCCTCGCCGAGATGACCGCTCTCGGCGTGCCGGTACCGGACGGGTTCACGATCACGACCGAGGCGTGCCGCGCCTATCTCGCCGCGGGAGGTGAGGTCCCCGCCGGGGTCGACGCCGAGGTCGACGAGCACATCGCAGCGCTCGAGGCACGCACGGGGAAGGGATTCGGCGACGAGCGCAACCCACTCCTCGTCTCCGTGCGCTCCGGTGCGGCGATCTCGATGCCGGGAATGATGGACACGATCCTGAACCTCGGTCTGAACGACGTCTCGGCCGAAGGCCTCGCGGCGTCGACCGGGAATGCGCGCTTCGCGCTCGACTCGTACCGCCGACTTATCCAGATGTACGGCGAGGTGGTCGACGGCGTGGACGGGCAGCGCTTCGAGGGAGCGCTCACGGACCTGAAGGCGTCGCGCGGCGTCACGCAGGACGTCGATCTCACGGCCGACGCCCTCCGCGAGCTCGTCGCGACGTTCAAGTCGATCTACGAGGAGGAGACCGGACGCCCGTTTCCGCTGGATCCGCGTGAGCAGCTGCGGCACGCCTACCGCGCCGTCTTCGAGTCGTGGAACGCGCCGCGTGCCCAGGTCTACCGGCGCGCGAACGACATCCCGGACGACCTCGGAACGGCGGTCAACGTGGTCCAGATGGTGTTCGGGAACCGCGGCGAGAGCTCTGGCACCGGCGTCTGCTTCACGCGCGACCCGGCAACCGGCGAGCGACGGGTGTACGGCGAGTTCCTCCTGAATGCCCAGGGCGAGGACGTCGTCGCCGGGATCCGCACCCCCGAGCCGATCGACCGCATGCGAGAGCTCATGCCGGCCGCGTACGAGCAGCTCGTCGACACGCTCGACCGCCTCGAGGCGCACTACCGCGATCTGCAGGACATCGAGTTCACCGTCGAGGAGGGGACGCTCTACATCCTCCAGACCCGCACGGGAAAGCGGACTGCGACAGCAGCTCTTCGTGTGGCGGCCGAGATGGTCGAGGAAGGTCTCATCTCGCGCGAGGAGGCCGTCGCGCGCATCGATCCCGGACAGCTCGACCAGCTCCTGCATCCGATGATCGACCCGGACGCGGAGGTCGAGGTCGCCGCGCGAGGCCTGAACGCCTCGCCCGGAGCGGCCTCGGGCGCGATCGTGCTCGACGCCGACACCGCCGAGGAGCGGGGCCGGGCGGGCGAGAGCGTCATCCTCGTTCGCTGGGAGACGACGCCGGACGACATCCACGGGCTCATCCACGCGCGCGGCGTCCTCACGGCGCACGGCGGGATGACGTCGCATGCCGCCGTGGTCGCGCGGGGCATGGGCAAGCCGTGCGTGGCGGGGTGCGAAGACCTTGCGATCGACGTCGCCGCGGGAACCGTGCGAATCGGCACGCACGAGCTGCGCGCCGGGGACGTGATCACCGTCGACGGGGGAACGGGCCGCGTCATCGTGGGCTCGGTCCCGCTCGTTCCGCCGGCGATCGACGAGAACTTCGGGACGATCCTCGAGTGGGCCGACGAGCTTCGCCGACTGGGCGTCCGCGCGAACGCCGACACTCCGGAAGACGCGGCCAAGGCGCGCGAGTTCGGCGCCGAGGGCATCGGCCTCTGCCGCACCGAGCACATGTTCATGGGCGAGGACCGGCTGCCCGTCGTCCGCGAGATGATCCTCGCGCGCGACGAGGAGGAGCGCCGAGCGGCGCTCGACCGGCTGCTCCCGATGCAGCAGTCGGAC
>DASUCN010000208.1:0-13071 GCA_036276015.1 Gaiellaceae bacterium
GCCTTGCCGGGGCGGCGCGTCGCCGATCGAGACCGAGGTCACGTGAGCTGCCTCGGTCCGACGACTACCCGCGGATCTCCGTCCAGGCCGCCTTCCAGTCGGCCTGGGTCATGCAGGTCGTCTCGTCGTCGTCGTCCTTGCAGGTCTCGTCGGGCGTCGTCCAGTAGTAGACGTCCTCCCACCACGACTCGTCGTCGGCGTGGAACTCCTCGCAGTGGTTCGGGTTCGTCGTCAGGTCGCACGCCTTGAGATTGACGGGCGCCTCGCCGAAGCCCTCCGCCACCGCCGCCTGCGCCTCTGGCGACGCCATGTGGTTCATCCAGAGGTACATGCAGTTCGGATTCGCGGCCGACGAGGACACCATCCACGTGTCGGACCAGCCGGTCGTTCCCTCCTTCGGCTTGATCGCCTTGACCGGCACGTTCTCCTTCTGGAGCTGGAGGTACTGGTACGGCCACGTCGTCCCGACGACCGAGTCGCCGTTGGTGAACGACCCGATCTGCTTCACGACGTCACCGGGCCAGTACTCGCCGACGTTCGGCGCCTGCTTCTTCAGCAGGGCCACCGCAGCGTCGAACTGCTCCTGCGTGAGCTGGTACGGATCCTCGATCCCCAGGTCCGGCTGCGTTGCCTTGAGGTACAGCGCCGCATCCGCGATGAAGATCGAGTCGTCGTAGATCGAGATCTTGCCCTTGTACTTCGCGAGCTCCGCGTCCTCCCAGACGACGGCCCAGGAGTCCGTGTCCTCGGGAACCTCGTCCGTGCGGAACATCAGGTAGTTCGGGCCTCGCCCGTGCGGCACGCCGTAGGCCTGGCCGTCGAGCGAGTTGTAGTCCTGGTTCTTGATGCCCTCCTGGACGTCCGCGAAGTTCGGGATGAGCTCCGTGTCGACCGGGGCGACGTCTCCCGTCGCCATCATGCGCACCGTCGCGTTGCCGGAGAACGAGCCTCCGTCGTAGGCGCCGGTCTGCATGAGGCTGATCATGTCGTCCGAGCTCGCGCCGTCCTTCGTGTTCACCGTGCAGCCCGTTGCGGCCGTGAACTCGTCCGTGAGCACCGCATAGCCCGGCCAGATGACGAGGTTGACCTCGCCCTCCTCGCGTGCCAGCTCCTGGATCTCATCGACCGACGAGCCGAGCCCTTCGATGGCCGTGTCACCGCCACCGTCGTCGTCTCCGCCGCACCCTGCGGCGACGACGCCGAGCGCCGCGACGAGCAGCCCCAAGGCAGCCCATCGCGCGGCGCGTGCCTTGCGTCCCTTCATTCGGATCCTCCCTCCACTTCGTCGATGACCGACTCCTGTCCCGCGCGCCAGGCGAGGCGGACGCGCCGACCTTTTACCTCGAGCACCTCGCTCGAGCCTTCGTCGAGGTTCTGCGTGAGCACCTGCAGCTCGCCACCACGGTCGAGCGTAACGTGGTAGCGCGTGACGGGCCCGACGTACTGGACGTCGCGCACGACTCCGTCCTCGACGTGCGAGCCCTCCTCGGCGGAGTCCCCGTCCTCGAGCAGGTTGATCTTCTCCGGACGCACCGTGTACCGGCGACCGTCGCGCTCGATGACGTTCGACACGCCGACGAAGCCCGCGATGAACTCGCTCTGGGGATGCTCGTACACGTCCGCCGGCGGCCCGACTTGCTCGATCCGGCCGTCGTTGAACACCGCCAGGCGATCGGACATCGTCAGCGCCTCTTCCTGGTCGTGCGTCACGTACACGAACGTGATGCCGACCTCGCGCTGGATCGACTTGAGCTCGATCTGCATCTGCTGGCGAAGCTTCAGGTCGAGCGCCCCCAGGGGCTCGTCGAGCAGGAGCACCTTCGGCCGGTTCACGATCGCGCGGGCGAGGGCGACGCGCTGACGCTGGCCGCCCGACAGCTGGGCAGGCTTGCGGTCGCCGTAGCCGGCGAGGCGCACCATCTCGAGCGCCTCGGCCGCGCGCGCGCGGCGCTCCCCCTTCTTGACCTTCTTGACCATGAGCCCGTACTCGACGTTCTGCTGCACGGTCATGTGCGGGAAGAGCGCGTAGTCCTGGAAGACGGTGTTGACGGGACGGTCGTACGGAGGGAGCCGCGACACGTCCTCGCCGGCGAGCTGGATCGTCCCCTCGTCGGGGATCTCGAAGCCCGCGATCATCCGGAGCGTGGTCGTCTTGCCCGAGCCCGACGGCCCGAGCATGGTGAAGAACTCCCCCGCCTGGATGTCGAGGTCGATCCCGTCGACCGCGACGACGTCCCCGTAGCGCTTGGTCAGGCCTCTGACACTGATGTCGGGGGCACCGGCGTCAGGCGGCGCCAAGCGACTCCTCCAGGATGGCGAGCCCCTCGTCCAACTCCTCCGGCGCGATGTTGAGAGGGGGTAGCAGGCGGATGACGTTGCCGTAGAGGCCGCACGAGAGGAGTACGAGGCCGCGGTCGAAAGCTGCGTCGACGACCGCCTTCGCCCGGTCGGCGGTGCGGTCCGCGAACTCGAACGCGAGCATCGATCCCAGCCCGCGCACCTCGCCGATCTCGGGATGGCGCGACGCCATGTCGTCCAGGCGGGCCCGCAACGTCTCCCCGAGCGCGCGGGCACCGGCGAGGAACTCCGGCTCTGCGACCGCGTCGAGGACAGCGAGCGCCGCGGCGCAGGACAACGGGTTGCCGCCGAACGTCCCGCCGAGCCCGCCGGCGGGGACGGCATCCATGACCGCGGCGGCGCCGGTCACGCCCGCGAGCGGCAGCCCGCCGCCGATCGACTTGCCGAAGACGGTCAGGTCGGGCTCCGCATCCGCGTACTGCTCGATCGCCCACATCGTCCCCGTGCGCCCGCAGCCCGACTGCACCTCGTCGTTCACCCAGAGGATCCCGTGCGCGTCGCACAGCTCGCGCAACCGGGCGGGGTAGTCCGGCGGCATCGCGAGGAAGCCGCCCTCGCCCTGCACCGGCTCGAGCACGAGGCACGCGACCGTCGAGGGATCGACGTCGGCCTTGAAGAGGTGTTCGAGCGCGGCGATCGAGTCATCGGAGGAGACGCCGTGGTACGGATACGGGGACGGCGCGCGGTACACCTCGGGCGCGAACGGGCCGAAGCCCGCCTTGTACGGCTTCACCTTGCTCGTCATCGTCATCGCGAGCAGCGTGCGGCCGTGGAACGCGTTGTCGAAAGCGACCACGGCGGAGCGGCCGGTCGCCCAGCGCGCGATCTTCACCGCGTTCTCGACGGCCTCGGCGCCCGAGTTCACGAGGATCGACTTCTGCTCCTCGCCCCGGCACGGCGAGAGCTCGGCGAGCCGGCGGCACACCTCGACGTACGGCTCGTAGACGCCGATCATGAAGCACTGGTGCAGGTAGCGGTCTGCCTGCTCCTTGATCGCCTCGACGACCGCGGCGTGGCGGTGGCCGGTGTTCTGACAGCCGATGCCCCCCGCGAAGTCGATAAACGTCCGCCCGTCGGGGTCGGTCACGCGCGCGCCCTCGGCATGGGCGACCACGAGCCGCGGCGTGGACATGCCCTGGGCGACGTAACGCGCGCGGTCGGCAAGGATGCGCTCGGCGGCTGTCGTGTCAGTCGGCTGCATCGCGGGATTATCTGTCCTTCGGGCCCCGCGGGGCAACTGCCGGCGGCGCGCGTACCCTGTGCCGCAGGCCGGAGTAGCTCAGCTGGTAGAGCAGCCGCCTTGTAAGCGGCAGGCCGTGGGTTCGAGTCCCGCCTCCGGCTTGATCGGGGGGGAACCCATGGTTCCCCCGCGGGCCCCCTCCTTTGCGCCGTGCACGAGCTGACCGCACCGGGGCCTCCCGGCAGGCAAAGCCGGCCTCCGGCCGTCACGGCTCGCGTTCGAAGACGGCTCGCGTTCGAAGGGCGTGAAGGCCAGGCGCGACGCGATCCTGGCGTGCGCGAGGAGCTTCGTCGGGGAGAGCGCGGTCCGCGCCTCGCCCGCCGACGGCGACGGCTACGCGAGCACTTCGCGCGACTTCTGGTGCGCGAGGATCTTCCGCTTGACGCGCTGAAGGGCGTTGTCGATGGTCTTCGTGTCGACGGCGAGGTCCTCTGCCATGTCCTCGTAGGAGTTCCCTTCGAGGTAGAGGGTGAGGGCCTGCGACTCGAGCGACGAGAGCCCGGTCCCGAGGCAGAAGACGAGGCTCTGGAGCTCCTCGGTGGAGATGACGCACACGGAGGGGTCGTTCACGCTGGGCCCGGGGAGAGCGTCGCCGAGCGTGCAGTCCCCGTCCGACTCCTGGCCCGCCGGGGTGTGGCTGAACGACACGTAGGTGTTGAGCGGCGAGTGCTTGAAGCGCGTCGCCGTCTTGATCGCCGTGATGATCTGCCGCGTCACGCAGAGCTCGGCGAACGATCGGAACGACGTCTCCTTGTCGGGGCGGAAGTCGCGAACGGCCTTGTACAGGCCGATCATCCCCTCCTGGATCAGGTCGTCGCCGTCGCCGCCGGCGAGGAAGTACGAGCTCGCCTTGAGGCGCACGAAGCCCGTGTAGCGCCGCATGAGGTCGTCGAGCGCCTGCTGGCTCCCGTTGCGGGCCTTGAGGACGAGCTGCAGATCCTCGAGCTCTCGCTGGATCTTCTGCTGCGGCTTCGGTGCGGTGGCGGTGCGAGCGGCCATGCCGTAACCCCCGTGTCGACGGCTCTGGAGACCCGAGCAACGGGCGATCATGCTGCCCGTCGTGCAAGTCTCACCTTGAAGTTGAGGGAGAACCTAGCACTGTTTGGCGAGCGTTACAAGAGCTTTGCGAGAAGTGCAAGATGCTAAGAACATACGTTCGGTCGGAGGTGTGGGTAGCCGCACCGCGGCCTGACGGCGTCTCTGACACCATCTGCGCGTGAGCCGGACCGTGCTGATCGTGGACGATCATCCGAGCTTCCGCGCGTCCGCGCGCGCCATGCTGGAGGCGGCAGGCTTCGTGGTCGTGGGCGAGGTGTCGGACGGCGGCGCCGCCCTCGACGCGATCGACGCGCTCGAGCCGGACGTCGTCCTCCTCGACGTCCAGCTTCCGGACATGTCCGGGTTCGACGTGTGCGCCGTGCTCGAGGAGCGCGACGGGCGGCCCCCGCCCGACATCGTGCTCGTGTCCAGCCGCGACGTCTCCGACTACGGCGACCTCGTCGACCTCTCGTGCGCGTGCGGCTTCGTCCCGAAGGGCGAGCTCTCCGGCGACGTGCTCACCGCGCTCCTGCCATGAGCACCACGTGCCTTCGGCTCGCGCTCGCGCGGGAGACCAGGTTTCCCCCGCGTGCCACCGTCTCCGGGACAACGTGGGGAGCCTTCCGGTTCCCCACTCACCTCCACGCTCGTGGAGCAAAGAGAGCTGCTCCATGAGCACCGTCTCCATCTCCGACCTCGTCATGGCGCTCGAGGACGGCATCCCCCTGCGCGACGCCCTCGCGCGCTCGCTCGCGGACGACGAGCTCACCGTCCTCTACTGGGTCGAGAAGCGGCAGGGAAGCGGCCGGAGCGGATGGGTCGACCTGCGCGGGCACTCCGTGGCCGAGCCGACGCCGACGCCGGGCCGCAGCGTGCGGATCGTCGAGGAGAACGGCGTGCGCGTCGCCGCGATCGTCCACGACGCGGCGCTCGACGCCCAGCCCGACCTGCTCGACGCGGTCACAGCCGCCGCGCGCCTCTCCCTCCGCAGCGACCGCCTCCAGGCCGAGCTGCGCTCCGAGTTCGAGTACATCAACACCGTCACTGACACCGTGCCGAGCCTGCTCACGTCCGTCGACGTGGACGGGCGCATCCGGAACGTCAACGCCGCCGCGGCGCACGCCGCGGGCTACTCGTCGCGCGAGGAAGTCGCGGGGCGCTACTACTGGGACGTCTTCATCGACCCGTCCGAGCGGGCGGCCGTGATCGAGCGCTTCCGGCAGCTCGCGCCGGAGTTCCCACCCGGGGAGTACGAGAACGCCTTCGTGAACGCACGCGGCGAACGGCTCATCGTCTACTGGCGGACCGCGCCGCTTCGGGACGAGAACGGCGCCGTGTTCGCGATCGTCTCGGGCGGCGTGGACATCACGGAGCGCCGGAAGCGCGAGCTCGAGCTCGAGCGCGAGCAGGAGGTCCAGCAGAGGGTCTTCGAGACCATGCCGAGCATCATGGTGGCGCTCGCCGTCGACGGGACGATCCGCGACCGCGACGCCGACAATCCGCAGGTCGGAGCGAACCGGGCGTTCCGGGACGCGATCCGCTGGCCCGACGAGGAGATCGTGGGGCGCTCGTTGCTCGACCTCGTGGTCGAGGACGACGACGGCCGCGCCGCCCGCGCGCTCGAGGCTGCTGCCGCGGGTCGGACCTCGGAGCAGGTCGAGTCGGAGCTCCGCTCCAAGGACGGGACGTCGCGCAGGTTCGCGTGGTCGGCGATTCCGATCGCGGACGTGACGGGGCGCATGGATCGACTCATCCTGGTCTGCGGCGCCGACATCACGGAGCGCACCGCGCTCGCCGAGGCGAAGGAGCGCGAGCGGGCGTTCCTCTATGCGATCGCGAACAACGCCCCGAGCATGCTGCTGTTGATCGACGAGCGTGGGCGCCTCGTCGAGAACGGCGCCAACATCGCCTTCGAGCGGGCGCTCGGGTACCGGCCGGCCGAGATCGGCGGCCAGGTCTTCTGGGAGGACTTCGTCCATCCCGACGAAGCGGCCGGGGTCCGCGGGGTCATCGAGGCCGTCGCAGCAGGAGGCGACCCCGAGGAGCACGACCACACCTGGATCACGCGGACCGGCGAGGAGCTCTCCGTCGCCTGGACCTGCACGGCGCTTCCGGTCATCGACGAGCAGCCGCTGCTCCTGATCACGGGTGTCGACATCACGGAGCGCAAGCGCATGGTGGAGGAGCTGCGCGCGTCCCGCGCGAGGCTCGTTCGCGCGGAGGATCTCGCCCGTCGGGCCCTCGAGCGCAACCTGCACGACGGCGCGCAGCAGCGGCTCGTGGCGCTGTCCGTCGCGCTGCGGCTCGTCGAGGCGCGCATGCAGACGGATCCGGACGCCGCGTTCGACCTCCTGGCCAACGCCCAGGCCGAGCTCGCCCACGCGCTCGAGGAGCTCCGCGAGCTCGCACGGGGCATCCATCCCGCGGTTCTCACCGACCGGGGCCTCAAGGCGGCCCTCGAGACGCTCGCAGGTAGGGCGCCGCTCCCGGTCGAGATCGAGTCTCCTGCCGAGCGGCTTCCACCGGACGTCGAGGCCGCCGCCTACTACGTGGTCGCCGAGTCGCTGACGAACGTCGCGAAGTACGCGCGGGCCACGTCCGCGCAGGTACGCGTCCGCCAAAACGGCAAGGCGCTCGTCGTCCGCGTCTCCGACGACGGGGTCGGCGGCGCCGATCCGGGCAGCGGGTCCGGCCTGCGCGGCCTCGTCGACCGCGTCGCGGTGCTCGACGGCACGCTGGCCGTGGACAGCCCGCCCGGTCGAGGCACCACCATCACTGCCGAGATCCCGCTGGCCGCCGAGTAGCGCGACATACACTCGCTCTCGTGCGCGACCTGCCGACAGGAACCGTCACCTTCCTCTTCGCCGACGTCGAGGGCTCGACCGCGCTGCAGCAGGATCCGGACGTCGACTACGCGTCCGCGGTCGCGTTGCTGCGCCGCCTCCTGCGGGAGGCGATCGCCGCGAACGGCGGTGCGGAGGCCGACGCCGTCGGCGACGAGTACGTCGCCGCCTTCGGAGCCGCTCCGGCGGCAGTCGGGGCCGCGTTTGCCGCGCAACGCGCCCTCCGCGACGCGGAGTGGCCGAGCGGCGCGACGGTGCGGGTGCGCATCGGCCTGCACACGGGCGTGCCCGCCCTCGGCGACGAGGGCTACACGGGCGTCGACGTGGTTCGCGCGTCCCGCATCGCGAACGCCGGCCACGGGGGTCAGATCGTCGTCTCCGAGGAGACGCTGCGGCTGATCGACGGCGTGCCGAGCAGGCCTCTCGGCGAGCACCGGCTCGAGGGGCTGCGCCGCCCGGAGTCGATCCACCAGCTCCTCGCCGACGACCTGCCGCGCGACTTCCCGCCGCTCCGCAACACGATCTCGATGCTCGGCGCCGGAATCAGCGTCGTGCTCGCCGACGACACGATCCTGCTGCGCGAGGGCATCGCGCGGATCCTCGGCGACTCGGGCTTCGACGTCGTCGCGCAGTCGGACAACCCCGACGATCTGCTCCGGCATGTCGCGATGCATACGCCTTCGGTGGCGGTCGTCGACATCCGCATGCCCCCCACGCATACGGACGAAGGCCTCCGGGCGGCGGCGAAGATCCGCGACCGCTTCCCCGAGACCGGCGTGCTCGTCCTCTCCCAGTACGTGGAGGCCGCCTACGCGATGGATCTCTTCTCGACCACGACGCGTGGGATCGGCTACCTCCTGAAGGATCGCGTGGCCGACGTCGACGACTTCGCCGCCGCTGTGCGGCGTGTCGCGGAAGGCGGATCGGCACTCGATCCCGCGGTCGTCTCCGAGCTCTTCGGACGCACGAGGCAGGCGGATCCCCTCGCGACGCTGACCCCGCGCGAGCGCGAGGTGCTCGAGCTCATGGCCGAGGGGCGCTCGAACCAGGCCATCGCGGACCGGCTCTTCGTGACGCCGCGCGCAGTGGAGAAGCACGTGACGAGCATCTTCTCCAAGCTCGACCTGCCGGCGACCACGGACGACCACCGCCGCGTCCTGGCCGTGCTCAGGTTCGTCCGCGCCTGAGCTCCTCCAGCTTCGCACGCGTCTCGTCGTCGAGGCGGTCACCGACGCGCCCACCGGCGGCTTGCTCGACATGCGCAACCGGGCCGAGCTCGGCGAGAAACGCGCGCGAGGCGACCTTCCGCACCTCCTGACCGGAGGTCCAGCGCACGGCGTGGTCGGAGGACACGACGCAGACCCGCTCGGACCGGCGATGCTCGGCCGCCAGGCGCTCGATGAGGTCGTCGGCATGCGCCGTGAACCGCACCGAGAGCGGGCCCAGCGCTCGCTCCTCCCCCACCCCGTCGAAGATCAGGATCCCGCGAGCGCCCCGGCCTGCGACGAAGCTCGCCAGCGCATCGACGAGCTCGTCGCGGTCCGCGAAGGACCCGGCGTGCAGCAGGTTGTAGCCGTCGAACAGGTAGAGGGTCGGCTCAGCCACCTCCATCCCCCCTCATGCCGCCGCCTGCACCATCGCCAAGTGACACAGTGTCACAAGCGCGGTGCGCCACGGCGCTGGCGCCGCGCCTCGAACAGGAGAACCGCGGCGGCGACGGACACGTTGAGTGAGCCGACCTTGCCCGCGAGCGGGATCGCGACGGTTGCGTCGCACGTTCGCCGGACGAGCGGCCGCACGCCCTTGCCCTCCGCGCCGAGCACCAGCGCGACTCCGCCGGTGAGATCCGCGTCCCACAGAGAGAGAGACCCCTCGGCGTCGGCCGCATACGCCCAGAGATCGTTCGACTTGACGTCTCCCAGGTAGCGCGCGAGGTTCGGGACGACGGCGATCGGAAGGTGCTCGACGGCGCCGGCCGAGGCGCGGCACACCGCAGGAGTGACGCGCACGGAGCCGTGGGCGGGGATCACGACGCCCGTGGCGCCGACTCCCTCCGCGCTGCGCACGACCGCCCCCAGGTTGTGCGGATCCGTCACCTGGTCCAGGCAGACGAGGAGGGGCGACTCGGCGCGCACGAGGTCGTACGCGTCGGCGTAGCGGTAGGGCTCGCACCAGGCGACGACGCCCTGGTGATCACGCGTGCCGGCCGCCTCCGAGAGCGCCCTCTCCGGCTTCACCTGCGGACGCGGGCCGGCGTCGAGCCACGGGATCTGGGCCGCCGCGCGCTCGGTGACCCACGTCTCGAGCGCCTGCCGCGGGCCGCGGTACAGCTCGCGGACCGGGTTCCGACCGTAGACGAGCTCGCGGGCGAGCGTCATCGCCGGGGCACGAGGCGGAACCCGTCCGCTTCGTCGCGGACGTCCCAGCCTGCGGCCTCGATCTCGGCGCGAAGGCGATCGGCCTCGTCGAAGTCGCGCGCCCTCCGGGCTTCGATCCGCCGCTCGGCGAGCGCAATCACGTCGGCCGGCGCCCGTTCCTCCTCGCCGAGGGACTCGAGCCCGAAGACGCCGAGCGCGCGCCGGAGGAGCTCGTGGTCGCGCCACTCGTGCATGACCGCGAGGGCGGCAGGCGTCGAGAAGTCGTCGTCGAGCGCCGCGGCGAAGCGCTCCCAGGCGCCCGGGGCAGCGGGCGCGTGCGCGCCGCGGAAGACCTCGCGGAATCCCTCGGCGCGGGCCGCGGCAGCCTCCATCGTCTCGTCGGAGAAGTCGACCGGCTTGGTCCAGTGTCCCGTGAGATGGAAGACGAGCAGCGTCTCGCGTCCCCACGTGTCGAGCACATTTCGGAGCGTCACGACGTTCCCGAGCGACTTGGACATCTTCTCCGCGTCGAGCTCGAGCATGCCGTTGTGCATCCAGACGTGCGCAAAGCGGTGTCCCAGGGCATTCGACTGAGCCAGCTCGTTCTCGTGGTGGGGGAAACGGAGATCGAGTCCGCCTCCGTGGACCTCGAACTCAGGACCGAGGTACTTCTCGGCCATCGCCGAGCACTCGATGTGCCAGCCCGGCCGTCCCGGGCCCCACGGCGAATCCCACGCTGCATCCTCGTGCTCCTTCTGCCCTTTCCAGAGCGCGAAGTCGCGTTGGTCGCGTTTGAGCTCGCTCGACTCCTGCGAGATCATCTCGTCGAGCCGCGCGCCCGACAGGCGGCCGTACTCCGGCGCGTGCGCGACGCTGAAGTACACGTCGCCGGCTGACTCGTAGGCGCGGCCGCGAGCGATCAGCTCGCCGATGAAGTCCACGATCTCGGGGATCGTCTCGGTTGCGCGAGGCTCGATGTCCGGCCTCCCGAGACCGAGGTCGTCGGTGTCTTCGAAGAACCACTTCGTAGCCTCCTCCGAGACCTCGCGGCTCGGCCTGCCCTGCCTCGCCGCCTCTGCATACACCTTGTCGTCGACGTCCGTGATGTTGTGCACCAGCGTCACGTCGTAGCCCGTCGCGCGCAGCCAGCTCCGAAGCCACATCCCGAGAACGAACGGGCGGGAGTTCCCCACGTGGATGCGCTGGTACACCGTCGAGCCGCAGACGTACATCCGGATGGGCCCGGGCGGCGGCGGCAGCTCGACCAGCGAGCGCGTGAGCGTGTCGTACAGGCGCACTGTGCGGCGATCGTAGTCAGGCGGTGCGCGCGAGCGCGTCCTCGCGGGAGAGCGAGGCGAGCACAGCGGCCAGCTCGGGCCCGCGGTCGGCCCCCGTGAGCGCGAGCCGCAGCGCCCGGAGGTCGCCGCCCACCGCCTTCAGCTCGCGCACGATCGCTCGCGCCTCGTCGTCGGAGAGGCGCTCGGGCGCAGGCGCGCGCAGCTCGGCGAAGCGCGCGAGCGTCGCCGCAGCCTCTTGCGGCAGGTCGACCCGCTCCGGCTCGAGAACCTGTCGCGCGTACTCGCGGGCCTCCACGAGCGTGCGCGCGCCCCGCAGCGCGGGCACGACCTCGGGAGGTGCGTCCGCGGCGCGCGCGAGCTCGTCGTCCGGCATGGCCGCGATGGCGTCCACGGCGAGGCGCCGCAGGCGCGACAGATCGAGGCGCACGTCGTGCTCCGGCAGCCCGAGCTCGTCCAGATACGCACGCACGGCCGCGGCAGGAAAGCCCTGGTCGCGGAGCTCTTCCACCGACGAGTGGCCGTGCCGCTTCGACAGCTTCTTGCCGTCCTCGCCGAGCACGAGCCCGTGGTGGATCACGACTGGCAGGTGGGCGCCGAGCGCGCTGGCGATCCGCGTCTGGATTGGGAGGTTCGCACGATGGTCGGATCCGCGGATGACGTGCGTGATGCCGAGCTCGAGGTCGTCGACGACGGTGGCCAGCTGGTAGGTCGCGGTTCCGTCGGCGCGAAGGAGCGTTGTACCGCCGGGGACGAGGCGCACGGCGCCCTCAGCGTCCCGCTGCGCAGCGCCCGCCGCGAGCGCCCGCTCGACCGCCGCCGCGTAGAGTCGAGCGCGTTCGCTCTGCCTCAGTGGCCCCTCGTCCCACGCGACGCCGAGCCAGGCGAGGTCGGCGAGAATCGCCTCCTCGCCGCCGGCGACGGTCCTGCTCGGGTCGGTGTCGTCGATCCGGAGGGCGAGCGAGCCCCCGTGCTCGTCGGCGAAGCGCCGGTTCGCGAGCGCAGTCAGCGCGTTGCCGACGTGAAGCGACCCGGTCGGGCTCGGCGCGAAGCGGACCCGGACGGACATGCCCGCCTACGCGTCGATGGGGACGTGCCGCGGCTGCGCCGCCACGCGCTCGAGCCAGGCACGCGTCGCCGGGTAGGGCTCGAGGTCGAAGCCACCCTCGTCGGCCACGTGCGTGTACGCGTACAGCGAGATGTCGGCGAGCGAGTAGCGTTCGCCTACGAGGAACGTGCGCGAGGCGAGATGACCCTCCATGGCCTCGAGCGCGGCGTAGCCGCCCTGCAGCAGGCGCTCGCGCTGACGGTCGAATACCTCGGGCTTGCCCGAGTAGCTCCTCCAGAAGCGCGCGACCGCCACGTAGGGCTCGTGCGAGTACTGCTCGAAGAACTGCCACTGGAGCACCTGCGCCCGCTCGTAGCGGTCCTCCGGCAAGTAGTCCGTCCCGTCGCCGAGATACCAGAGGATGGCGTTCGACTCGCCGAGCGGCCGGCCGTCGTCGAGGACGAGCGTGGGGACGCGCTGCGCGGGGTTCAGCTCGCCGAGCACCTCGCCGCGGTTCGAGCGATCCACGACGGACAGCTCGACCGTCTCGTACTCGAGGCCGAGCTGCGCGAGCAGGAGCCGCACCTTGTAGCAGTTGCCCGACACCGGCGAGTTGTAGAGGAGCACGGCCGGACGCTACCGATAGTCGGGGTTCGCGAAGTCGAAGCGGCAGCCTGCGTCCCACTGCGACCGCTGGTTCCCGTGCGCAGGCACGCCGCCTGCGCTCTTCAGCATGAGCGCGAGATGCAGGAGGTTCCACGTCATGAACGTCGTGTTGCGGTTCGTGAAGTCGTTGTCGGGGCCGCCCGACCCCTCGTCGAGGTACGACGGCCCCGGCCCGGCCTCGCCGATCCAGCCCGCGTCGGCCTGAGGCGGGATCGTGTACCCCAGG
>DASUCN010000209.1:0-4367 GCA_036276015.1 Gaiellaceae bacterium
AGATTCGGCGGGGGGCTGCTCATCGTGGAGCGGAACGTCCTCGTCTACCGCCGGACGTGGATGATCCTCTTCTCCGGCTTCTTCGAGCCGATCTTCTACCTCTTCTTCTTCGTCTACCCGCTCCAGCGCTTCTACGGGGACGTCACCGAAGGCGGCGAGGTGATCGAGTACGCGGCCTTCGTCGCGCCCGCCCTGCTCGCGGCTTCGGCGATGAACGGGGCGTTCTACGACGCGACGAACGTCTTCTGGAAGCTGCGCTACGGGAAGGTGTACGAGTCGATCCTCGCGACGCCGGTCGGGCCCAAGGACGTCGCGGTGGGGGAGACGATCTGGGCGGTCGTGCGGGCGATGCTCTACTCCGCGGCGTACCTGCTAGTGATCGTCGCCCTCGGCCTCGTGGACTCGCCGTGGGCAATCCTTGCGCTCCCGGCGTGCTTCGTCATCGGCTTCGGCTTTGCAGGTGCCGGCATCGCCGCGGTCACCTGGATGCGTACGTGGAAGGACTTCGACCTGATCCAGCTCATCATGCTGCCGATGTTCATGTTCTCGGCGACCTTCTATCCCATCTCGGTCTATCCCCAGGTGCGGGAGTGGATCGTTCGCTGCCTTCCCCTGTACCACGGGATCGAGCTCGTCCGATCGCTCACGACAGGAACGGTCGGCCCGTTCCAGCTCGTGAACGTCGCCTACCTGCTCGCGATGGGTCTGGTCGGGCTCTGGATCTCGTCACGTCGCATCGACAAGCTGCTGCTGAAGTAGGGGCGAGGCTTGCCCCGCCCCTACAGCAGCGCGGCCGCGCCGCTTCGCCTCGGGTCTCCAGCCGCTCCGGCCCGGCCGACGCAGCTGACCCCGCCGAAGTAGTGGTGGAGGCGCTCCCAGCGCCGAACTGTCCGTCCGTCCTCCTCGAGCTGCATGAGCGCGCGCTCGTCGATGCCCGGCTCGGCGTCGACGAGATCGGATGTGGGGTGGACGCGCGGAAGTCCGACTGCCGTCTCCGCGTCCAGCCCTTCGTCGAGAATCGCGGCAAGAACTGTCGCCAGGGCAGTTCTGAGCCGTGTCGCGCCTGCCGAGCCGATCGCGAGCTCGAGCCCGTTCGCGTCGAACGCGAGCGTCGGCGCCATCCGGCTCTCGAGACGGTCGCCCGGCTGCGGGTCGCCGTGGGCGATGTCGGATTCGCCCAGGAGGTTGTTGAGCTGGGTGTCGAAGCCGCGGAGCCATACGCCCGCACCGACGCCGAGAGAGTGCGTCAGGACGCAGGCGCGGCCATGGCCGTCGACGGCGACCATGTTGGTCGTGTGCTCTCCAGCAGTCGGCATAGCCCCGAACGTCCGGACGAGCGTGAGGATGCGGTCGGTGGCGGTGAGGCCGGCGAGGCGCGGCATCCGCATCAGGAGCTCAGGGACGCCGGAGAGCCCGCCGCGCGTAGCGAGGCGGCGCGCCGCGTACTCGACCACCACCGGATCGCGCCAGATGGGCCGGTAGCGCGCGAGGTCGTCGGCCGTGATCACGACCCCTTCCGTCGCAAGCAGCGCCTCCGCAAGCGTTCCGCGGTACACGCTGCGCGCGCCCTCGTCGGCGAGTGCTTCGAGAGCGTCGACGAGCCCGGGCTGCTCGAGGACGGCGCCCTCGGCCAAGGGTGAGCCGTCCGGCACGAAGAGCTCCCCGCCCCGCTCGAGGCCGTAGAGACCCGCGAGCATCTCGAGTGAGGCCGCATGCATGGTCGGCATCGGGACACCGGCACGCGCGAGTGCGATCGCGGGCTCGCAGAGTCGCTTCCAGGGGAGTCGGCCCAATCGTTCCGAGAGCTCACCGAGTGCAGCCGGCAGGCCTGGTACCGCGCACGACGCAGAACCGATGGCGTACACCACGGCCTCGTCGCCGAACGGGATCTCGAGGTCGACCAGATCGCCCGCTGCGGACGGCACGGTTGCGAACCCGTCGAGGCTCAGCGCGCGCGACCCGTCGAACACCATGGCGTGGCAGCCGGCGAGGAGCCCACTCATCACGGTCTCCGCGACGCACGAGGCGAGCGCCATCGCGACCACCGCATCGGCGGCGCTGCCACCGTCGGCGAGGATCTCGAGACCCACGTCTGCGGTCGCCGGGTGCCCGGCCGCGACTCCCGGTCTCATCCGCGCACGTTACAAGTGTGGTGCCACGCCGGACGACGAACGTCAGTCGCAGGCGACCTTGCCCGGGGGCGCACCTGAGCCAGGCCCAAGGCGGAACGTGAGATCGCGGACCGGCCAGTACACCATGAATACGCGGGCGAAGATCGTATTCTCGAGCACCGGCCCGAACGTCCGGCTGTCGATGGCCACCGAGCGGTTGTCGCCAAGCAGGAAGTACTGCTCGTTCGGCACGGTGAGCGGGCCGAACGGCTCGGTCGTGATGTCGTCGAACTTGACGTCGTTGACGAAGACCGACCCGGCACGAGCGACGATCTCGTCCCCTGGACCGGCAGCGACGCGCAGCACCAGCGTGCGATCGTCGGCGTCGCGGTCGGGGACGATCTCGCCCTCGTCAGTGACGGCCGCGTGCACGGCGACGACGTGGCCGGGCTCGGGATCGGTGAGGCGGTACGTCAGGCCCTGTGCGAGGACGCGCCCGTCACAGGGCGGAATCGTGTTCGCCATCGACTGGGCATCGTCCGGCTCGACCTCGACGAGGAGCTCAGCGAAGTCGAGGACGACGATCGTGGCGACTGCGATGACGGCGATCGCGAGGGCGCGGACGATCCAGGTGAGCATCGTTGCTACCCTTCCCCGAGCCGCAGTCGCGGCCCCGGCGTGTTTCTTCCTTCACGCGGGGCGGGGATTGCGGAGTCGTCTATCAGGAGGAGATGCATGAGCCTCACCAAGGTAGTCAAGCTGGAGATCGTCGAGAAGCATGGCAAAGGTCCTGCCGACACTGGTTCGGCGGAAGTCCAGGTAGCCCTTCTCACTCGGCGCATCAACGACCTGACCGAGCACCTGCGGACCCATCCGAAGGATCACTACTCGCGCCGCGGTCTCTTGAAGCTCGTCGGCCAGCGCAGAAGGTTCCTCAACTACCTGCAGCGAAAGGACATCGAGGGATACCGCGCCCTCATCAAGGAGCTCGGGCTCCGAAGATAACGCGGTGACGAGGGAAGGTGGAAGTTTGAGCGAGCTTCGGCTCTGCGCCTAGGGCGTGACGGAGCTGACTCAAACCTCCACCTTCCGGAAGCAATCGAAAGGTGAAGGGATACCTCACATGAGTACAACGCAAGCCGGGCAGATCGCCTCGGTTTCCGTCGACGTGGGCGGTCAGGAGATCGTCTTCGAGACGGGCAAGCTCGCCAAGCAGGCCGACGGCGCCGTCGTCGTTCGCTCGGGCGAGACGATGATCCTCGCGACCGCCGTCGGTCGCCCCGACGCGCGGCCGGACGCGGACTTCTTCCCGCTGACGGTCGACGTCGAGGAGAAGATGTACGCCGCCGGGAAGATCCCGGGTGGCTTCTTCAAGCGCGAGGGACGCGCGACCGAGCGGGCGACGCTCACCGCGCGCATGATCGACCGCCCGATCCGGCCGCTCTGGCCGAAGGGCTTCCGCAATGAGGTGCAGGTCATCTGCACCGTCCTCTCGGCGGACCTGGTCACGCCGCACGACATCCTCTGCATCAACGGGGCTTCCGCGGCGCTCATGATCTCGCCGCTTCCGTTCCTCGGGCCGATCGGCGCCGTCCGGATCGGCCGGCTCGAGGACGAGCTCGTCCTCAACCCGACGCTCGAGCAGATGGAGGAGTCCTCGCTCGACCTGATCGTCGTCGGCACGGCCGACGCGCTCACGATGGTCGAGGCCGGAGCGGACCAGGTTCCGGAGGACACCATCCTCGAGGCGCTCGAGCTCGCGTACGCGGAGATCCGCAAGATCTGTGCCGTTCTCGAAAGCCTCCGTGAGCAGGTCGGCAAGGCCAAGTGGGTCGACGTCGAGCTCACCGCAGAGCTCGAGAGCGCGCACGGCGAGACCGTCCGCGCCGCGATCGCCGAGCACGGGATCAAGGAGGCAGGAGCGGTCGTCGAGGAGCTCGTCGAGAGCATCTCGCCAGCCGTGTCGATGACCTCCACGGAGGACGACATGACGAGGCGAGCGCAGGTACGCGCGAGCTTCGCTGCGATCCTCGAGAGGGCGCGTCTCGCGGCGGTCGAAGGGCCGCTTCGCGAGCAGTTCGTAGCCGATCTTCGCGAGCTCACGGACGCCGAGCAGGATTCGAAGGAGCTCAAGTCGGCCAAGCGCGATCTCCTGCTCAACCGGATCCTGGAGGAGCTCCAGCTCCCGTTCCCGGTCGGCCCGGAGCCGGCCGAGGGCGAGGCGCCCGTGAAGGACTCGCAGACGAAGCAGTACGT
>DASUCN010000210.1:0-11920 GCA_036276015.1 Gaiellaceae bacterium
GACGGCGACGCTGCGCACGGCGGCCGGCAGCACCGCGACGAACGCGGCCGCGTCGAACGGCCGGTACAGCCGTACCTTCACGAGGCCCACGCGCTCGCCTTCCTCGCACAGCCGCTCGACCGCCTCCTCCGCAGCCCCTGCGCCGGAGCCCATGAGCACGAGGACGCGCTCGGCCTCCGGGTGGCCGACGTAGTCGAAGAGGCGATAGTGCCGGCCGGTCCGCTCGGCGAGCGCCGTCATCTGCGCCTGCACGATTCCCGGGATCGCTGCGTAGAACGGATTCGCGGCCTCGCGCGACTGGAAGAAGACGTCCGGGTTCTGGGCGCTGCCGCGCAGGAGCGGGTAGTCGGGAGAGAGTGCCCGGGCGCGATGCGCGGCGACGAGCTCGTCGTCGAGGAGCGCCCGCACGTCGTCTTCGTCGAGGCGCGCGATCGTGTTCAGCTCGTGCGACGTGCGGAAGCCGTCGAAGAAGTGGAGGAAGGGGACGCGTGCGCGCAGGGTTGCGGCGTGCGCGACGAGCGCGAGATCCTGTGCCTCCTGCACCGACGACGAGCACAGGAGCGCGAAGCCGGTCGGGCGGGCGGCCATCACGTCGGAGTGGTCGCCGAAGATCGAGAGCGCGTGCGTCGCGACCGTGCGTGCGGCGACGTGGAAGACGGCGGGTGTGAGCTCGCCGGCGATCTTGAACATGTTGGGGAGCATCAGGAGCAGCCCCTGCGACGAGGTGAACGTCGTCGCCAGCGCGCCCGCCTGTAGAGCTCCGTGGACGGCACCCGCCGCACCTCCCTCGCTCTGCATCTCGACGACCTGCGGAATCGCGCCCCAGGCGTTCGGGATGTCGCGTGCCGCCCATGCGTCCGCGAGCTCGCCCATGGGCGTCGCAGGAGTGATCGGGTAGATGGCGATCACCTCACTGGCGCGGTACGCGACCCACGCGGCCGCCTCGTTGCCGTCGATCGTCGCGCGTCCCTCCACGAGTCAAGCCTGGGCCCGGGCGGGCACACGGCCATCCGTAGGGACGCTGACCGGCGTTCGGCCTTTCCGCATGCCGTGCGCGATCAGCCGCGCTGATCGAGCACCGGTCGCGCTCTACTTGAGCTGATCGTCGCCCGGGGGCAGGATCCCGGAATGGCGACGCGGTACGGCCTACGGGTCTGGCTCGCCCTCGTGACGGTGTACGTCGTCTGGGGCTCGACCTTCATCGCACTCGCGTTCGTCATCCGCGACCTTCCACCGTTCCTCGCGATGTCCGTTCGCCACCTCGTCGCGGGGAGCGTCCTCCTCGCGTTCGCACTTCCACGCGGCGACCGCGAGGGCGATCGCATCGGCAGGCGGCAGTTCCTGGCCGCGTTCGTGTTCGGGGGCCTGCTCTTCGTCGCGGGTCACGGCTCGCTTGCGTGGGCGCAGCAGACCGTGCCCGCGGGTGTGGCGGCGCTCCTCGTCGGCACGATCCCGATCTGGATGGCGCTGTTCGACCGCGTCGCCTTCGGGAAGCGCCTCTCTGCGGTCGCTTACGTCGGGATCGGCGTCGGGTTCGCCGGCCTCGCCTTCCTCTTCGACCCGTTCGGCGAGGGCTCGGTCGACCGCCTCGGCGCGTTCGTGATCGTCGGCGGCGCCATGTGCTGGGCGATCGGCTCGCTCTACTCGCGCGGCGCACCGCTGCCGAGGCGGCCGCTCGTCTCCGCCGGCCTCGCGTCTCTCTGCGGCGGAATCCTGCTCGCCGGCTACTCAGGCGTGTCCGGCGAGATCGGCGACGCGACATGGACGCTCGACGCGACGCTCGGCCTCGCGTACCTCATCGTCGTCGGGAGCTTCGTCGGCTTCACGACGTACGTGTGGCTGCTGCGCGTCGCACCCATCTCGCTCGTCTCGACGTATGCGTACGTGAACCCGATCGTCGCGGTGGCGCTCGGCTGGCTCATCCTCGACGAGCAGGTCACCGCGCAGATGCTCGTCGCGGGTGCAGCCGTGCTCGTCTCCGTCGCAGTGATCCTGCGCTCCGGTGGAACGAGTCTGGAGCCCGGGCGTGGGCTGTTCGCGAAGCAGCGGCCGATCGCCGTGTCGGCGGCGACCGAGCCGACGGCGTAGCTCCCGCGCCGAGTCAGCCGCCGATGTACGACATCTCGACCTTGCGGAGCGCCGAGGTCTCTTCGGTTCGTATCTCCGAGTAGCGGTCTGCACGGCGCGTCCAGACCGCTCGGATCGTCTCCTCGAGGTCGTGTGCCTCCTGGGAGCGGAGGAGCGCGCGCAGGTCGTGTCCGCGCACGGCGAACAGGCAGGTGTAGAGCTTCCCGTCCGCCGAGAGTCGCGCCCGGGTGCAGTCTCCACAGAAGGGCTGGGTCACCGATGCGATGACGCCGATTTCGCCCGCACCGTCGAGGTACCGATAGCGCTCGGCGACCTCTCCTCGGTATGCGGGCTCGACGGGCTCGAGCGGGAACTCGGAACCGATGGCCGAGACGATCTCCGCGGCCGGCACGACGTCGTCGAGGCGCCAGCCGTTCGTCGCGCCCACATCCATGAACTCGATGAAGCGCACGGTGTGTCCCGTCCCACGGAAGCGACGTGCGATGTCGAGGATGGAGCCCTCGTTCTGCCCGCGCTTCACGACGGTGTTGACCTTGACCGGCAAGCCCGCCTCAGCCGCGGCATCGATCCCCGCCAGGACACGTGCGACCGGGAAGTCGACGTCGTTCATCGCCCGGAAGACCTCGTCGTCGAGCGAGTCGAGGCTGACCGTGATCCTCGAGAGACCCGCGTCGGCGAGAGCGCGCGCCTTCTGCGCGAGGAGCGCGGCGTTCGTCGTCAGCGTGACGTCGAGGCCGTCGTCGAGCGCCGCAAGCTTCGCGATCAGCTGTTCGAGGTCGCGGCGGAGGAGCGGTTCGCCCCCGGTGATGCGCAGCTTCCGGACTCCGAGGTCGACGAACACACGCGCGACGCGCTCGATCTCCTCGAAGGTGAGGAGCTCGCGTCGCGGCAGGAACCGGTACTCGTGACCGAAGACCTCTTTCGGCATGCAGTACACGCAGCGGAAGTTGCAGCGATCCGTCACCGAGATCCGGAGATCGCGGACCGGCCGTCCGAGGGTGTCGGTGACGGTCATCTAAGGAGGGTAGAGAATCCCGGCGGTGATCCGGCGCGCGCCCCTCCTCGCACTCGTCGGCGTCACCGCGATCTGGGGTGTGACGTTCGTCCAGGTGCAGGACGCCGTCGGTCTCTACCCGCTGTTCGCGTTCCTCGCCGTGCGGTTCGCGATCTCGAGCCTCGTGCTCGCGCCGTTCGCCGTGGGCTCGCTTCGCACCCTTCCACGAGCCGGGTATCGCGCCGGCATCGGAGTGGGTGTGCTGCTCGCCGCGGCGTACGGGCTGCAGACGGCAGGCCTCGAACTCACGACGGTCGCGAGCACCGGGTTCATCACGGGCCTCTACGTCGTGTTCACGCCGCTGCTCGCGCTCGCCTTCTTCGGGACGCCCGTGCCGCGCGCGCTCTGGGTCGGGGTGGCGCTTGCGGTCGTCGGCCTGCTCCTGTTGAACGGCGTGCCGGGAGGATCCACGCTCGGTAACGCGCTGGTGCTCGGGAATGCTGTGTTCCAGGCCTGTCAGATCGCTGCGATGGAGCGGTATGCGCCTCGGTACGACCCACGCGCGCTCACGTTCCTGCAGATGGCGACGTCGTTCGTCGGCTTCACGGTGATCGCGCTCGCTCTCGGCCAGCTCGAGGTACCGCATGGCTGGACGGTGTGGGGGGCGCTCATCGTGACGGGGGTCTTCGCGGGCGCGCTCGGCTACCTCATCGCGACCTGGGTTCAGGCGCGGACGACCGCGGCGCGCGCCGCGCTCGTCTTCACGCTCGAGGCACCGTTCGCCGCGCTTGCCGGCGTTCTCCTGGCAGACGAGATCCTCGGCTGGATGGGGTGGACCGGCTGTGCGGTGCTGATGGCGGGGATCATCGTGGCCGAGCCGGCGGCGGCCGCGACGTTGCGTCGCTTCGCACGCCGTGGAGCGGCGCCGGCGTGACGGCGATCGCGCTCGGACTCGTCTCTGCCTTCCTCTTCGGTGCGATGACGATCTTCGTCCGCATCGCACTGCGGACCGGCGTGTCCGCCGAGGCCGGCTCCCTGTACACCATCGTCCCGGCCGCCGCGGTCACCTTCGTCGCCGCCGCGGTCGAGGGGAGCTGGGATCTCGTCGGTGCCTGGCCGTTCTTCCTCGGAGGGCTGCTCGCGCCCGGCGTCTCGCAGATCCTCTTCACCTTCGCCGTTCGTGATGCAGGTGCATCGCGGACCTCGGTGACGGTCGGTACGGCGCCGCTCTTCGCCGTCGCAATCGCCTTCGTCTTTCTCGACGAGCCGGTGGTCGCGGGACTCGTCGTCGGCGCGGCCCTCATCGTCGTCGGCGCCGTTCTGCTCGCGAGCGAGCGCACGCGGCCGGAGCACTTCCGCAGGGTCGGGCTCCTGTTCGCGCTGCTCGGGACGATGGCGTTCGCTGCGCGGGACAACCTCGTCCGCTGGCTCGGAACGCAGGCGGATGCCGTCGAACCGGGCATGGCTGCGCTCGCGACGATGGCAGCGGCTGTGGCGGCGACGGTGGCGTTCGTGCTCGTCACGCGGACGCGGCTGACGCGTGCCGGCTTCGCGGTGTTCCTCCCGGCCGCCGCGTGCTACGGCCTCTCCTACGTCCTGCTCTTCGAGGCGTTCTACCGCGGTCGCGTCTCGGTCGTCTCACCCATCGTGGCGACCGAGTCGCTGTGGGGCGTCACGCTCTCGTGGCTCGTCCTCCGGAAGTCGGAGCGCGTCGGACCGCGGCTCCTGCTGGGCGCCGCGCTCGTCGTGATCGGCGGCATCCTGATCGGGATCTATCGCTGACGGTCGATCGCTGCGAGGTGCTTTTCGAGTCGAGTGAGCTTCTCGAGGATCTCCTCGTGGCGCTCTCGGTCGCCGCCCAGCCTGCGTTGCTGGTAGCCGACGAACGCGGCCGTGACGACCGCGGTCGTGAACGAGACGGTCGCCACGCTCGCGAACATCACGAAGACCGCGATCACGCGCCCACCGCCGGTGCCCGGCACGACGTCGCCATAGCCGATGGTCGTCACGGTCGTCGCGGCCCACCACGCCGCGTCTCCGAGGCTGTCGAAGGAGTTCGGGCTGAGGATCTCGACGGCCGCCGTTCCGATCCCCCCGACCGCGAACATCACGAAGACGAGATACGGGATGATCCGGCCCGAGACGACGGCGCGGTTGATCCGCGCCCAGCCGGTCTGGCTCACGACGAATCTCATCCCGCCTAGGTTCTGCACGGGCGGCATCGTCTCCTGCGAGCATGATCTGCTACGGTGAGACTCAAGTTTTCATCACGAACGCACTCAGACAAGGAGTCTCTCACCATGGCCAAGACCATCGGTATCGATCTCGGAACGACCAACTCGTGCATGGCCGTTCTCGAAGGATCCGAGCCCACCGTCATCCCGAACGCCGAGGGCGGGCGCACGACGCCGTCCGTCGTCGCCTTCGGGCGTGACGGCCAGCGGCTCGTCGGCGCGCCGGCGAAGCGCCAGCAGGTCACGAACCCCCAGAACACCATCTTCTCGATCAAGCGTTTCATGGGTCGGAAGTTCGACGAGGTCTCGGAGGAGATGAAGATCGTCCCCTACGAGGTCGTGAAGGGTGCGAACGAGGACGTTCGCGTGACGGCGGAGGGCAAGGAGTACGCGCCGCCGGAGATCTCGGCGATGATCCTCCAGAAGCTCAAGGCCGACGCCGAGGCGTATCTCGGCGAGCCCGTGACGGACGCCGTCATCACGGTGCCGGCCTACTTCAACAACGCTCAGCGGGAGGCGACGAAGGATGCCGGCAAGGTCGCCGGCCTCAACGTCCTGCGGATCATCAACGAGCCGACCGCAGCCGCGCTCGCATACGGGCTCGACAAGGAGGGGCACGAGCACACCATCCTGGTCTTCGACCTCGGTGGTGGCACGTTCGACGTCTCCGTGCTCGAGCTCGGCGATGGCGTGTACCACGTCAAGGCCACGAACGGCGACAACCACCTCGGCGGCGACAACTTCGACAAGGCGATCGTCGACTGGATGATCGCGGAGTTCAAGCGTGACCAGGGCATCGACCTCGGGCAGGATCCGATGGCCTTGCAGCGCCTCTACGAGGCCGCAGAGAAGGCGAAGATCGAGCTGTCGTCGACGATGACGACGCAGATCAACCTGCCGTTCGTCACCGCGACCCCGGAGGGGCCGAAGCATCTCGATCTCCAGCTCACGCGGGCGAAGCTCGACGAGCTCGCGCACGACCTGCTCGAGCGCACCGTCGCTCCGACGAAGCAGGCGCTCGCGGACGCGGGCCTCACCGCTGCGGACATCGAGCACGTCGTCCTCGTCGGCGGCATGACCCGCATGCCCGCCGTGCAGGCGAAGGTGAAGGACCTCATCGGCAAGGAGCCCCACAAGGGCGTCAACCCTGACGAGGTCGTCGCCGTCGGCGCGGCCATCCAGGCCGGCGTTCTCAAGGGCGAGGTGAAGGACGTCCTCCTGCTCGACGTCACGCCCCTGTCGCTCGGGATCGAGACGAAGGGTGGCGTGTTCACGAAGCTCATCGAGCGGAACACGACGATCCCGACGCGCAAGTCGGAGACGTTCACCACGGCCGAGGACAACCAGCCGTCCGTCGAGATCCACGTCGCCCAGGGCGAGTCCGAGATGGTCGCGTTCAACAAGACGCTCGGGAAGTTCCAGCTCGTCGGGATCCCGCCGGCGATGCGCGGGATGCCGCAGATCGAGGTCTCGTTCGACATCGACGCCAACGGGATCATCAACGTGTCCGCGAAGGACCTCGGTACCGGGAACGAGCAGCAGATCCGGATCGAGGGCGGATCGGGCCTCTCGGAGAACGAGGTCGACCGGATGATCTCCGAGGCGGAGGCGCACGCGGGTGAGGCGCACAAGCTGCGCGAGCTCGCGGACGCGCGCAACGCAGGCGAGCAGCTCGCGTACCAGACCGAGCGCACGCTCGCCGAGCATCGCGACAAGCTGCCCGAGGGCGAGGCGTCGACGATCGAGGGGCGGATCATGGAGCTCCGGCAGTCCGTCGAGGGCTCCGATCTCGCTGACATCCAGGCGAAGACGAGCGCTCTCGAGGAGGCGTCGCGCGGCCTGGCGGACGCGATCTACGCCCAGGCGCAGGCCGCGGCGAGCGGGCAGGCGTCCGGGAACGGCGGCGGCGCCCACGACGACGAGGTCGTCGAGGACGCCGACTTCGAGGTCATCGACGAGGAAGAGGCGGCGAAGTCGTGAGCGACGAGCTCATCGAGCTGCCGGTCGAGGAGTCGCAGGTCGAGGAGCCGGAGGCGGAAGCTCCGGCTCCCGACCCGCTCGTGGCCGCGCTCGCCGAGCGCGACGAGTACCTCGAGCTCGCGCAGCGCGTCCAGGCCGACTTCGAGAACTACCGCAAGCGTGCGGTTCGCGACCAGGAGCGACTCGTCGCCCACGCGCACGAGCGGCTCGTCCGCGAGCTGCTCCCGATTCTCGACGACCTCGAGCGGGCGCTCGAGGCTGCAGAGCAGCACGAAGAGGCGAAACTGGTCGAGGGAGTGAAGCTCGTCGAGCAGTCGCTGCGCGCGGCGCTCCGCAAGGAGGGCCTGCACGAGATCGAGACCGACGGCCAGTTCGACCCGCACGTCCACGAGGCACTGCTGACGCAGCCCGGCAACGGCGCCGAGCCCGGCTCGGTGCTCGAGGTCCTGCAGCGTGGCTATCGCGTCGGAGACCGCGTCGTGCGGCCGGCCAAGGTGATCGTGGCGGAATGACGCGAAATCCCTACGAGGTGCTGGGCGTCGCGAAGAACGCGTCCGACGACGAGATCAAGAAGGCGTACCGCAAGCTCGCGCGCGAGTTCCACCCCGACCGTAACCAGGGCGATGACGCGGCCGAGGAGCGCTTCAAGGAGGTGCAGGGCGCGTACGACGTGCTCTCGGATCCCGAGAAGCGCAAGGCGTACGACGCGTTCGGCGATGCGCGCGCGCAGGGGTTCCCGGGCGGCGCCGGAGGCGACATGGGCGGCATGCGGTTCGAGGAGTTCGACCTCTCGAACCTCGGCGACCTCCTCGGAGGAATGTTCGGCGGCGGCGGTGCTCGGCGCGGCACGACCCGGCAGCCCGTGCGCGGGAACGATCTCGAGACGCACGTGCGCATCTCCTTCGAGGACTCGCTGCAGGGCGTGCAGGTGCGTGTTCCCGTCGAGGTCGACACGGCCTGCTCGGTCTGCCACGGGACCGGCGCCGAGCCGGGAACCTCGCCGGTGACCTGCCCGCAGTGCGGGGGGCGAGGTGTGGTCTCCGACTCGCAGGGACTCTTCGCGTTCTCGCAGCCGTGCCCACGGTGCCGTGGGAACGGCACGATCGTCGAGAAGCCGTGTCGGCACTGTCGCGGGTCGGGCCGAGAGCGGGTGACGAAGCGCTATGCCGTGAAGATCCCCGCCGGTGCGCGGAGCGGAACGCGCGTGCGGCTGAAGGGCAAGGGCGAGGCGGGGCACGCGGGCGGTCCTGCCGGCGACCTCTTCGTGGTCGTCGACGTCGACCCGTCCCCGCTCTACGAGCGTCGTGGGTCCGATCTCGTCCTCGAGGTGCCGGTGACGTATGCCGAGGCAGCGCTGGGCGCGTCGGTCGAGATCCCGACGCCCGAAGGGCCCGTGTCGCTGAAGGTGCCGAGCGGCACCGAGACCGGCAAGTTGCTGCGCGTCAAGGGCCGCGGCGCGCCGCGGCTGAAGGGAAACGGCCGGGGCGATCTGTTGGCCCGGGTGAACGTCACGGTTCCGAAGAAGCTGACGAAGGCCGAGCGGGAGGCGCTCGAGAGCTATCAGAAGGTGTCGCGCGAGATGCCGCGCGAGCGCTTCGCGGAGGCGAGCTAGCCGTGTCCGACCGGCCGCGGTACATGATCTCCGTCGCTGCCGACCTCGTCGGGATGCATCCGCAGACGCTTCGCATGTACGAAGCGAAGGGGCTCGTGCGCCCCGGGCGAACGCCGGGCGGCACGCGTCTCTACTCCGACGCGGACGTCGAGCGGCTGCGGCTCATCCAGCGGCTGACGACGGAGCTCGGACTCAACCTCGCGGGCGTCGAGCACGTGCTGCGCCTGCAGGACGAGCTCAACAAGACGCGGGCGCGCATGGATCGTCTCGAGCGCGAGCTCCGCGCGGAGATCGCGAACGTGCATCGCTCGTACAAGCGCGAGATCGTCCTCTACCGGCCGGCCAAGCATCCGGCGAGGAGGTCGTAGGGGCCCCGCATGCCCTACAGAGGAGAGCAGTGGACTTCCAGAAGCTGACACTCAAGAGCCAGGAGGCCGTCGCAGCGGCGCAGGAGCTGGCGCGCCGCGCCGGCAACCCGGAGCTCACCCCTGATCATCTGACGCTCGCGCTGCTCGACCAGGAGTTGCCGCGGACGCTCGTCGATCGCGCGGGATACGGCGCCGGCCAGCTGCGCGCGGAGGCGGAGGCACGGCTCGCGCAGCTGCCGACCGTCTCGGGCAGCGGCGCGCAGCCGCAGGCGTCCGCTCGGCTCAGCCGAGTCCTCGACGCCGCGTTCGACCGGATGCGCGAACTCGGGGACGAGTTCGTCTCCGTCGAGCACCTCCTGCTCGCGCTCGACGTCGTGCCGCGCGACGCGCTGCTCGAGGCGCTTCAGGGCGTGCGCGGTGGGCAGAAGGTCACCTCGCAGGACCCCGAGGGCTCGTACCAGGCGCTCGAGAAGTACGGGCGCGACCTCACGTCGCTCGCCGAGTCGGGCAAGCTCGATCCGGTCATCGGCCGCGACGAGGAGATCCGGCGCGTGATGCAGGTGCTCTCGCGGCGCACGAAGAACAACCCCGTCCTGATCGGTGAGCCCGGCGTGGGTAAGACCGCGATCGCCGAGGGGCTCGCCCAGCGCATCGTCGCGGGCGACGTCCCCGAGGGCTTGAAGGGCAAGCGGGTCTGGGCGCTCGACGTCGGGGCTCTGCTGGCCGGGGCGAAGTACCGCGGCGAATTCGAGGAGCGGCTCAAGGCCGTGCTCGCCGAGATCCAGAACGCCGCCGGCGAGATAGTCCTCTTCATCGACGAGCTGCACACGATCGTCGGCGCGGGCGCCGCCGAGGGCGCGGTCGATGCGGCGAACCTGCTGAAGCCGATGCTCGCGCGGGGCGAGCTGCGCGCGGTCGGTGCGACGACGCTCGACGAGTACCGCAAGCACATCGAGAAGGACGCGGCGTTGGAACGCCGCTTCCAGCCCATCTTCGTGGGGCAGCCGTCGGTCGCGGACACGATCGCGATCCTGCGCGGCCTGAAGGAGCGCTACGAGGCGCATCACGGAGTCGAGATCCGCGACTCCGCACTGGTGGGCGCGGCCGTGCTCTCCGATCGGTATATCACCGACCGCTTCCTCCCCGACAAGGCGATCGACCTCGTCGACGAGTCGGCGTCGCGCCTGCGGATGGAGATCGACTCGTCGCCCGTCGAGCTCGACGAGGCCGATCGTCGCGTCCGCCAGCTCGAGATCGAGCTCGCGGCGATGGCGAACGAGACGGACGCCGTGCGCGAGCCGGTCGAGCGCGAGCTGGCCGACGCACAGTCGGTCCGCGACGAGCTTGCTGCACGCTGGTCACGCGAGAAGGAGTCGCTGCAGCGCGTCGCAGACATCAAGCGGCAGATCGACGAGCTGCGCATGGAGGCGGAGCGGGAAGAGCGTGGGGGGAACCTCGCCCGGGTCGCGGAGATCCAGT
This sequence comes from Gaiellaceae bacterium, assembly GCA_036276015.1. Classification (GTDB taxonomy): domain Bacteria; phylum Actinomycetota; class Thermoleophilia; order Gaiellales; family Gaiellaceae; genus GMQP-bins7. Next base: position 10,756 of record DASUCN010000210.1, read on the forward strand.
ACGGGATCCTCCCCGAGCTCGAGAAGGAGCTCGCCGAGCGCGAGGAGCGCACGGAGACTCCGATGGTGAAGGAGGAGGTCGACGAGGACGACATCGCCGCGGTCGTCTCCTCGTGGACGGGGATCCCGGTGTCGCGCCTCCTCGAGGGCGAGGTCGAGAAGCTCATCCACATGGAGGAGCGGCTCCACCAGCGCGTGGTCGGTCAGAGTCAGGCGGTCGAGGCGGTTGCGAACGCGCTCCGGCGCGCGCGCTCAGGCCTGCAGGATCCCGACCGGCCGATCGGCTCGTTCATCTTCCTCGGGCCGACCGGGGTGGGCAAGACAGAGCTCGCGCGCGCGCTCGCCGAGTTCATGTTCGACGACGAGCGCGCCATGGTGCGGCTCGACATGTCGGAGTACCAGGAGCGGCACACCGTCGCGCGGCTCGTCGGCGCGCCGCCCGGCTACGTCGGCTATGAAGAGGGCGGGCAGCTGACGGAGGCGGTGCGGCGCCGCCCGTATAGCGTGGTGTTGCTCGACGAGATCGAGAAGGCGCACGCCGAGGTCTTCGACGTGCTCCTCCAGCTGCTCGACGACGGGCGCCTGACCGACGGCCAGGGCCGCACGGTCGACTTCCGCAACACGGTGATCATCATGACCTCGAACATCCGCTCCTCGAACGAGCTCCGCGATCGCTTCCGGCCGGAGTTCCTCAACCGTGTCGACGAGGTCGTCGCGTTCGAGGCGCTCACGCGCGAGCAGCTCGCCGACATCGTCGAGCTGCAGCTCGCGCGGCTGCGGGAGCGCCTGGCCGAGCGGCAGCTCTCGCTCGAGGTGACGGATGAGGCGAAGGAACTGCTCGCGGAGGAAGGCTGGGATCCCGCCTACGGCGCTCGACCCTTGAAGCGCGCGATCCAGCGCCTGGTCGAGAATCCGCTCGCCCTCGAGCTCCTCGAGGGGCGATTCGAGCCGGGCGAGACGGTGCGGGTCGCTGCGCGCGACGGCGACCTCGTGTTCGAGCGGACTGAAGCGGCGACGGTCGCAGCCTAGGGAACGTCGTCGAAGAAGTCGGCGCCCTCGCTGACGGGCGGGGCGCCGTAGATGAAGAGGACGAGCTCCTCGTCGCCGGCGTTGCGGAGTTGCAGGATCGTGCCCGGCTGGACGACGAGGACGCTCCCGCGCTCGAG
>DASUCN010000211.1:0-8823 GCA_036276015.1 Gaiellaceae bacterium
GGGCACCGCTGCTTAGCCACGCCTGGATGGGATAACCGCTGAAAGCATCTAAGCGGGAAGCCCACCTCGAGATGAGACCTCCCATCCCCTCGAGGGAGTAAGGGCCGTGGAAGACCACCACGTCGATAGGCGGCACGTGTACGCGCAGCAATGCGCTCAGCGGAGCCGTACTAATTGCCCGAGGTCTTGATTTTGAACACCGACGACTGCTGCTATGGAGTTTTGAGGGTGCGTGCGCGGCGACAGAGCCGCAGCCGGCGCCTCGACAACTTGGGCGGTCATAGCGGCGGGGATACACCTCTTCCCATTCCGAACAGAGAAGTTAAGCCCGCCAGCGCCGATGGTACTCGGGGCGCAAGCCCCCGGGAGAGTAGGACGCCGCCCAGCTTTTTCCGCAGATCGAGATCCCCGAGTGGGGATCTCGATCGCGTACGTCAAAGACGCTCGCTGTGAGGGCTCGCCTCGCGCCTACAGTCCTAGACTGCTCTGCGTGGAGCTCCGTGACGGTGATCTCGTGTTGAGGCCATGGACCGAGGACGACGTTCCGGCCCTCGTCGATGCGTGCAACGACGCCGAGATCGCTCGCTGGATCCCGGTGATCCCGTCGCCGTACACCGAGGAGGATGCACGGGCGTTCATCAGTGGCACATCGCGCGCAGTTCCGGAGTACACGGTTCCCGAGCACTCCTTTGCGATCACTGTGGACGCGTCCCTAGCCGGAGCGATCGGCATGAGCGTCAACTCGATGGACTACCGCGGCCGCATCGGGTACTGGGTCGGCGCAGCCGCGCGGCGACGTGGGGTGTGCACGCGGGCGTTGCGACTTCTCTCCCGGTGGGCCCTCGACGAGCTGCGGCTTCAGCGCCTCGACCTCATCACCGATCCGGACAACGTCGCATCCCAGCGCGTCGCCGAGAAGGTCGGGTTTCGGCGCGAGGGCGTGCTGCGGGCGCACCTTCGACACCCCGACGGACGCATCCGCGACTCGGTGATGTTCTCCCTACTGCCTGGTGAGCTCCGCGACTGAGGTCGGGCGGCGGCCGTTCGAGCCGGCGCCGAGCTCGCGCAGCCGACGCACCCGGTCCTCGAGTGGCGGGTGGGTCTTGAACATCCGTGCCACCCCGTCCACCTCGAACGGGTCGATCGGGTAGAGCGGCTCGGTGGCGGGCGACGCGGCGAAGTCGACGAGCTCGGCAGCGCGGTCGAGGCGCATGAGCGCATCGGCGAGGTCGTGCGCGGCGCCGGTCGATGTCGCCGCCAGGGCATCCGCCTGGAGCTCCCGCTTGGGTGAGAGGAGCAGGTGGACGAACGCTGCTGCGATCGGCCCGAACACGTAGAGGAGGAGGCGCGAAAACCAGCCGCCGACGCGGCTCAGCTCGACGAGTGTCGTCGCGAAGAGGACGACGAACGTCTGGAGGAGGACGTCGCGGCGGCGTACGTGCGCCAACTCGTGCGCGATCGCGGCTTCGAGCTCCTCTCTTCGGAGGGAGCGAAGCGCGCCGACGGAGACGGCGAGCGTCGAGCTCAGCGGCCCTCGGCCGACCACGAAGAGGCGAGGAAAGCCGTCGTCGATCACGTACAGGGCCGGTGGCCGCACTCCGAGATGGGCGGCGACCTTGTCGGTTCCCGAACGGAGGACGGGGTCCTCGGCGAGGGCGAACGGACGCGCGCCGAGCATCCCGAGCAGCGCTCGGTCGCCGTAGCGATAGACGGCGGTGGCCGACAGCAGTGAGCAGAACGCGAAGAGGAGCGCAGTCGTGACACCACCGACGAGCCAGCCGAGACCACCGAACACCGCCGCGATCACCGCGACGAGGAACAGCGCCTTGACGTAGTTCAGCGCGACTGCTCGCGCCACGCGTTAGCGCTCCTCGGAGTCGTCCTCGATGAACCCGCGCGGAGGCCAGTCGGGCTCGGGCGCGTCGCACCGGCTCGAGCAGTGGAGTGACGCGACGTTCTGAAGCGGGATGAGGATGTGCCCGTTGAGCTCGACGTGAGGCACGTCCTCGAACGAGCAGTACGCCGTGAGAACACCTTCCTGGTACTCGCCGCCGAAGAGCGCCACCTCGACCTGCTCGCCCTTGTACTTGTTCGTGTAGTCCTCCACGAAGCAGTCAGTCTACTCGCTCGAGTTTTCCGGCCTGAACCGCCAGCCGAACGACAGCGCAGTTTCCAATGACGTCGATCGAGCGGCGCGCCTCGTCGAACGGGACGCCAGCGGCCGCGGCGAGCGCAGAGCGAATCGGCCCGCCGTGGGTCACGCCCAGAACGGCTGTATTCGAGTGCCTGGCGCCGATCTTCAACAATCCTGCAACAACGCGCGCGCCCAGCGTTTCGTAGGTCTCACCGTCGTCCCAGCCATGGCCGTACTCGAGCCAGCGGGCGAAGCCCTCCGGGTAGCGGGCCTCGATCTCGGCGCGCGTGAGGCCCGACCACGAGCCGACGTCGACTTCCTTCAGCGCCGGCTCGGCGATCGGGTCGAGGCGGAGCGCGCTGGCGAGGATCTCGGCCGTCTCCGCAGCCCGCCGGAGCGGGCTCGTGTAGGCGGCCGCGAAGGAGTGCGCACGTAACTCCTCCGCCAGCGCCGCAGCCTGGGCGCGGCCGGTGTCGTTGAGGGGAGGGTCGGCATGACCCTGGAAACGGTTGTCGCGGTTCCAGTCGGTCTCGCCGTGCCGTACGAGGACGATGGTCGTCGCCACGCGGGATACGGTAGTGCGCATGGATCTCGGCCTCGCCGGCAAGCGCTGCCTCGTCACGGGCTCGACAGCCGGCATCGGGCTCGAGGTCGTACGGCAACTCGTCGTCGACGGCGCGAGCGTCGTCAGTTGCGGGCGGCGTGGGGCACCAGGCGTCGGCGAACGTGCCCACGTCGTCGCGGACCTGTCCCGTTCCGGGGAGCCAGAGCGGGCTGTGGGCGAGGCCGCGGAGCACCTCGGAGGGCTGGACGTCCTCGTGAACAACGTCGGAGTCGCGCGCATCGCACGTCTCGAGGACGTCGCGGATGAGGAGTGGGACGCCTACTGGCAGATCAACGTCATGAGCCACGTCCGTGCGATTCGGGCTGCGCTTCCGCTCTTGCGCGAGCGCGGCGGGTCGATCGTCAACGTCTCGTCGACGGCGGGCAAGCGGCCTTCGACGGGGATGCCGCACTACTCGGTGACGAAGGCCGCGGTCCTCTCGCTGTCGCGGCTCGTCGCCGACCTGTACGCGAAGGACCGCATTCGCTGCAACGCCGTCACGCCGGGTCCGACGGAAACGGATGCCTGGCTCGGCGACGGCGGCCTCGCCGAGCAGCAAGGCGATCGGGACGAGGTGCTGGCGAAGGTAGGTGCAGGAAGGCCGCTTGGTCGGCTGGCTCGACCGGACGAGATCGCGTCCGTGATCGTGTTCCTCTGCTCGGAGCGCGCGTCGTACGTCACCGGCGCCGCGTGGAGCGCCGACGGCGGCACGGTTCCGATCATCCTCTGATGCGCGACGGGCCACGCGCAGTCGGGGTCACGCTCCTGGCCGCCCTCGCCGCGTCGCAGGCCGCGCTCGTCGTCCTCAACCCGCTCCTGCCGGATGTTGCAGCCGATCTGGGTGTCTCGGTCGCTACGGCTGGACAGCTGCGTACGGTCTCGGGCCTCGCGGCCGGGATCGCGGCACTCACCGCCGGTCTCTGGGCAGCTCGGGTTGGGCTCAGGGGGCTGCTGCTCGCGGGCGTCGGGATGCTCGCTGTCGGGTCGCTCGTCTCTGCGATCGCACCGGACTTCCCGGTGCTGATCGCCGCCCAGTTCCTCGCAGGGTTGGGCATCGGCGTCTCGTACTCGGCCGCAGTCGCGGCAACGGCCGAGTGGTCGGCTTCCGCCGAGCGGTCGCGCGTGCTCGCGATCGCGCTCCTCGGACCTCCTCTCGCCTGGATCGTCGGCATGCCGCTCGTGGGTGTCATGGGGGAGGTCAGCTGGCGGCTCGCGTGGGTCCTGGTTCCGGTGAGCATGGCGCTCGTCGCCACGATCCTGTTGCTGCAGCGGCCCGCGACACCTCCCGCGATCGCTCGCGCCGGCTTGCGCGCCGTCTTCGGGTACCCAGGCGTCGTGCGCTGGTCGACGGGCGAGCTCCTGGCGTTCTCCGGGTGGGCCGGCGCGCTCGTCTACGTCGGTGCGCTGCTCGTGGACTCGTACGACCTCTCGATCGCTGCGACCGGGCTCGCGCTCGGGCTCGGCGCCCTCGTCTACGTTCCGGGCAACCTGCTGTTCCGTCGGTGGGTCGACAGCCACAGCCGCCGGTTGCTCGTCGCGCTCGCGCTGTCCGCGGCGGGAGCGGTCGCCGTTCTCTACGCGGTGCGGCCGTCTGTCTGGTTCAGCGTCGCGGTCTTCGCGGTGCTCTCGTTCATCGCGGGTGGCCGAACGCTCGCGGGTAGCGCACGCGGCCTCGGCCTCGCGCCGGAGTTGAGGCTCGGCGTCACCGGTGTGAGGACCGCGGCACTCCAGTCCGGATACTTCGTCGGCGCCGCGCTCGGTGGCCTGGCGCTCGCGGGAAGGGGCTACTCGCTCGTCGGCATCGCCTTCGCAGCGCTCTTCGTCGGCGCAGCGATCCCGCATCTCGTCCCTCTACGCTGACCTCATGACCTTCGTGGAGAGGATCGGAGCGCTCGAAGAGAGCCTGTCGCCGTCGGCGGTACGCTCGCTCGAGACTCGCGGGCGGCAACGTCCCGAAGAGCCGTGCGCCGTCCGCACCGAGTTCCAGCGCGACCGCGACCGGATAGTGCATTCGAAGCCGTTCCGCCGCCTGAAGGGGAAGACACAGGTCTTCATCGACCCCGAGGGCGACCACTACCGCACGCGCATGACGCACACCCTCGAGACGACCGCGATCTCGCGCGTCGTCGCCCGCGCGCTGCGGCTCAACGAGGATCTGACCGAGGCGATCGGGCTCGGCCACGACATGGGCCATACGCCGTTCGGCCATGCCGGCGAGGACGCGCTCGACGCAGCCGTGTCGGCCCGCTTTGGGCGGCGGTTCCGTCACAACGAGCAATCGCTACGGATCGCGCGCTCGCTCAATCTCACGCACGAGGTCTGCGACGGCATCCTCACGCACACGGGCGAGCGAGAGCCGGCGACGCTCGAGGGGAAGATCGTCCGGCTCGTCGATCGCGTCGCCTACATCAACCACGACATCGACGACGCGGTGCGGTATGGGTTGCTTTCCGATGCCGATCTCCCGCGCGAGGAGATCGCGATCCTCGGCGAGACGGGCTCGAAGCGAATCGACACGCTGGTGCACGACATCGTCGAGGCGTCCGAAGGCGTCGACGACATCAGGCAGTCGTCGGAAGTCGGGGAGGCGATGCTTGCGCTCCGCGCGTTCATGTTCGAGCGCGTCTATCTCGGTCCGCAGGCCGTTCCCGAGCACGAGAAGGCGCACGAGGTGATCGCGGCGATCTTCGATCACCTGGTCGACCGCGGGGACACCGTGGACGAAGTCGTCGACTACATCGCCGGCATGACCGACCGCTTCGCGCTCGCCTATGCCGAGTCTCTCTGAAGCGAGGCGAGGGCGGACTCGATCTCGGCGACGTACGCGGACGCATTGACCGAGCGGTAAAACGCGAGTGCGCGCTCGAGTTCGACCTTGCCTTCTGCGCGCCGGCCCGCGGCGATGAGCTCCTGACCGCCGCGGAAGCGCAGCTGAGACTCGATGGTGACAGCGCCCGTCGGGGAGACGAACGTTGCTGCCTCGATGAGGCCCCCTTCCATGGCAAGCACTGCGGCATCCCGCCAGAAGATCCTCCGCTGCCACGGGTTTGCACGGATGGCCTCGAGCAGGCTGTCCCGAACGCCGAGGCGCTCCACGAAGCCGACGAGCTGGAGGAGCGCTGCCACCTGGCCGGTGTCCCGCATGATCGGGAGAGCTTCCGCGACGAGGGCTCTCGCCTCGGCAAGCTCGTCGTGCTCCGCGTGCATGGCAGCCGACGCGATCAGGGCGCCGATCAGGCGGGTGCTTCCCGGGCTCGCGCGTGCGAGCTCGACTGCCCGCGCATAGTCGAGCCTGGCACCGGCCGTATCGCCCCGAGCTCGACGGAGGGCTCCTCTGAGGCCACGCATGTCGGACTCGTTCGCATGTGCCGCACCTGCTTCGCATGCGCCGATGAACTCGTCCACCGCGTGGGCGGCGGCATCCCAGTCCCCGAGGAAGAAGTCGGCGAAGATCAGGTTCGTCCCCGTGAATCGGGCAGCCTCTCGATCGCCGAGCCGCTCCGCGATCTGCACCGAGTCCCGGTACAGGTCCCTGCTCCGGCGGAGCTCGCCCGCCCTGAAGGCCACTACGGCGAGGTTGTTGACGATGGTCGCGGCGATGGGGGAGCCGATCTCGAGCGCGAGCTCCATCGCGCGTTCCATGTCCTCGATTCCCTCGGGATCGCCGACGTCGTCCTTCACCAGGCCGATCGTCGTCAGCGCGTGTGCTCGCAGCTCGTCGAGCTCGAGTCTCTCGGCTATCGCCAGCGCGGAAGCCGCGAGCCGGCGGGCTTCCTCGGGCTCGTCGGCGATGATGCGGATGCGGGCCGACACGGCGAGGACGCGGGCCGCGGAGGCCGACGTCGCGCCTTCGCAGAGCGCCTCCGCACGATCGAGCCGGAGCTGGGTGGTCTCGCCGTCTCCCCGATACCAGGAGACCTGCGCGAGGAACGACTCGGCCTCCGCGGCTCGATCGGCTTCCCCCGCCATGAGCAATGCGTCGCGCGCTTCCTCGAGCGCGGCTTCACGCCGCTCCTCGTCGTACGCGTGGTACAGCGCGCGGGCCCTGCGGAACAGCAGCTCGGGACGCTCGCCGTCTGCGGGCCACAGCTCGAGTGCCTCCTCGTACTGAGCGGCGGCGACGGCGAAGCTGTGGAGCGCGAAGGCACGATCCCCCGCGGCTCGCAGCGCGAGCCGCGTCCGTTCTGCGAGCTCGTCGTCCGTTCCACCAGCTGCGCGGACGAGCTCGAGGGCAGAGCTCCAGTGGTAGGCGAGCATCTCGGCGTGATCCTCGGGCCGGCCGAGCCCGTCGATCCATTCGGCGACTGCACGATGCCGCTGGGCGCGGTCGGCGCGTGGGATCTGCCCATACGCGACGTCGCGAACGAGAGCATGGGCAAAGGCGAACTCGCTCTCGCCCTCGAGCGACGAACGGCGTTGACGACGAACGAAGCCCTTGCGCTCGAGCGCGTGGAGCTCGGCACTCGCGACGTCGGCGTCACGTCCGATCGAGCTCGCCCAGAACACCTTGCCCACGACGGCTGCATCCTGGAGGAGACCCTTCTCAGCCTCGGGGAGGCCGTCGAGACGCGCGGCGATGATGCCCTGGAGCGTCTCCGGCAGGCCGAGCTCGTCGGTCGATCCCTGCTCGACGTACAGCTCGACGAACTGCTCCGCGTAGAGAGGGTTGCCCCCGGCACGCTCGAGCAGTGCGTGCTGCGCGTCGGCTTCGAGCAGCGGCTTTCCGAGGAGGCGTCCGAGGAGGAGCGCGGTCTGGTCGTCCGAGAGTGGTGAGAGTGCGAGGGTCGTCGCGTTCAGCTTGCCGCCGCCCCAGCCAGGCCTCCGCTCGAGAAGCTCCGGACGGGCTGTCGCGACGACGAGCAGCGGCACGTCCGTCAGCCATTCGACGAGCTCGTCGAGAAAGTCGAGGAGGCTCTCGTCGGCCCAGTGGATGTCCTCGACGACGACGACGAGCGGACGCTGCTCGGCGAGGCCTTCGAGGAAGCGGCGCCACGCGGAAAACGCTTCCTTGCGGCGGTCGCCGCCGAGCTGGTGCTCGCCTCCGAGACCGAGGAGCTCGAGGATGTGCGTCTCGACCCAGGCGTCGTCGCCCGAGCCGCCGAGGACGTCCTGTACCGACTGGCGGACCTTGGCGGCGATCTCCTCGTGGGTGTCCTGCTCGAGGACGCCGGCCTGCGCCTTGACGATCTCCCCGAGTGCCCAAAGCGTGATCCCGTCGCCGTAGGCCAAGCAACGGCCCTGGCGCCAGGTGATGATGTCCGGGTCGGCCTCGACGATCTGCGACAGCTCGTAGACGAGCCGGCTCTTCCCGATGCCCGGGATGCCGACGAGCGTGAGCAGCTGGGGTGTGCGTTCGTGACGCGCCCGCTCGAAGGCGTCCCTGACGATGCCGAGCTCGCGCTCGCGGCCGACGAGCTCGGAGCGGGCCTCGTGTGCGACATCGACTCCGAAGCGCGAGTGCGCACTCGTCGCCGTCCACACCGCGATCGGTTGCGCCTTGCCCTTGGCCTCGACCGGCTCGGCCTGCTCGTAGTCGACGACGGAGCGGGTCGCTCGATAGGTCGTCTCGTCGACCAGGATGCCGTTCACGGGCGCTGCGCTCTGCAGACGCGCGGCGGTGTTGACGACGTCGCCCGAGGCCATGCCTTCTCCTGCTCCCGGTGAGGCGTCGAGGCGAACGAGCGCTTCTCCCGTGGTGATCCCGACCCTGAGCTCGAGCTCCTCGTCGCGTGCGAACTCGCGGATCGCCAGCGCCGCCCGCACGGCGCGCTCGGGGTCGTCCTCGTGCGCTGTGGGCGCTCCGAACAAGGCCATCACCGCATCCCCGATGAACTTCTCGACCGTCCCACCGTGGCGCTCGAGCTCGGCCCGCACCCGCTCGTGGTATGGCCGCAGCAGCGCCTCGACGTCCTCGGGATCCATCGACTCGGCCTGGGCCGTGAAGCCGACGAGGTCGCAGAAGACCACCGTCACGACCTTGCGCTCGCGTCGCTGACTGCCGCCTGCCACGGTAAGAGACTACGGCGCGAGCGGCGAGTAGTCTCACCCGATGGCGCGGATCAAGGACTCCTCGGTGCGCGACGTC